>CAYLIZ010000001.1:0-24108 GCA_964383985.1 uncultured Alkaliphilus sp.
GAGGAGGAGATAATATGAGATTAGAGGCACATGAAAATTTAGAAAAAAGTATGAGTAAAGTAATTGATTCGCTTAAGGGCGACTTTGCAAGTATCAGGGCCGGGCGTGCAAATCCGGCAATGTTAGATAGAATTTCCGCTGATTATTATGGAACACTTACTCCAATCAATCAAATAGCATCTGTAACAGCCCCGGAGCCGAGGATGATTATAATCCAACCTTATGACCAATCAGCTATAGATGATATAGAAAGGGCAATTTTAAAATCAGACCTGGGGGTCAATCCATCTAATGATGGAAAGATTATCAGGATTGTTATTCCCCAATTAACGGAGGAAAGAAGAAAAGATCTTACAAAAATAGTTAGAAAAACTGCGGAAGAAAGTAAAATAGCCATAAGAAACGAGAGGCGCGGTGCAAATAATAAGCTAAAGAAAATGGAAAAAAACAGTGAACTTACTGAAGATGAATTAAGGGTTGCGCTCGAAGAAGTACAAAAAATAACAGATAAATTTGTAGGCATTATAGATGATATGACCGGACAGAAAGAAGAAGACATTATGGAGGTATAAAATGCCGGACGTTGTTGGACATAAACTCGAAAGAGCCTTACGTATATTAAATAAATGCAATTTTGAAATCATAATAAAAGAGACCTTTGGCAAGGGAAATGTAAAAACTGATGAAGAAAGAATAATCAGGCAGAAAATATATAAAAACAACATATTACAATTAGTTATAGCATATTTTTAGGCCCCCAATATGGGGGTTTAAAAAATGATTGGGGTGGAAGTGATGTTTAAGGATCTATGGAAAAACTCTAAAAAAATTAACATACCCTCCAATATTAATATAGAATCCATACCTGAACATATAGCAATTATTATGGACGGAAATGGAAGATGGGCTGCGGAACATATGTTACCAAGAAATATGGGGCATAGGGCAGGCGTGGAGGCGTTAAGGGATGTAATAAAAACTGCTTCTAATATTGGAGTAAAATATTTAACCTTATATGCATTCTCTACGGAAAATTGGAAAAGGCCTGCTTCTGAAATATCTATGTTGATGAAACTTTTAATTGAATATTTAAGAAAAGAAATAGCGGAATTACATTATAATAACGTAAGGATTCAAACAATAGGAGATATAACACAATTACCAAACGAAGTAATTGTGGAAATAGATAAGGCTGTAGCTAAAACGAAATTTAATAATGGTCTTTGTGTTAATATAGCCTTAAATTATGGTGGACGCTTAGAAATACTAAATGTTATAAAAAAAATTGGCAAAAAAGTCAAAAATAACGAGATACGGATAGATGAAATAGATGAGACTATAGTAGAGTCTCTGCTTTATACTGCAAATATACCTGATCCGGAATTATTAATCAGGACAAGTGGGGAAATTAGGTTAAGCAATTTTTTATTATGGCAGTGTGCATATTCAGAATTTTGGTTTACTGATATATATTGGCCGGATTTTAAAGGAAAACATTTGTTTGAGGCTATATCAGATTATCAAAATCGCAAGAGAAGATTCGGTGGGATATAGGGGTGATTGGGTGTTCAAGAGAATTATTTCCGCAATTATTGGATTACCATTTTTATTAGCTATAGTTATTATTGGGGATATACCATTGTTTATTGCACTTTTGGCGATATCCTTGATTGGTTTGCGAGAGTTTTATAATGCGTGTAAAAGTAAATTTACACCCGTGGAAGTAGTAGGATATATAGGGTCAATTGTTATATTAATATTAATAAATTTTGCATTTCAGCTTTCCTATATCTTTATGCTGTTTTTTGCATTAGTAATTGTTTTGAACAGTATAAAATTGATATATAACAAATATAATTTTGTAGATATCAGTATTACATTGTATAGCTTAGCTTATATACCTTTTTTATTAAGTCATATTTTACTTGTCAACAAACAACCGAATAATATTGTTGTATGGCTTATATTTATTACTGCCTGGGGTACTGATACATTTGCATATTTTTCAGGTTATCTTTTTGGTAGAAGAAAACTATGTCCATCCATTAGTCCTAAAAAAACTATTGAGGGAGCAATAGGCGGTATTTTGGGGAGTATGATTATTTCATTGATTTTTGGGTATTTCTTTTTAAAAGATTATTTATTTGCTGTTGCACTTATTGGTATTGTGGGCAGTATAGCAGCTCAAATTGGAGATTTAAGTGCCTCCTTAATTAAGAGATATATGGGTATTAAAGATTTTGGAAATATAATGCCCGGACATGGCGGGGTTTTAGATCGTTTTGACAGTATATTGTTTACGGCTCCAACTGTATATTATATTTTGATATTTTTAATTAACAGATGATAGGTAATTTTATTGCTTTTTACAATATGAGGTGATAACTTGAAAAAAATCAGCGTATTAGGTTCTACCGGATCAATTGGAACTCAAACTTTAGATGTTATTAGAACACATAAGGATAGGTTTAAGATAGTTGGATTAGCAGTGTTAAGGAATATTGATGAATTGGAAAAGCAAATAGAAGAATTTAACCCGGAAATTGTGGCTGTTTTTGAAAAGGAAAAGGCGGAAATTTTATCTAATAGGATAGGCAAAAATATAAAAGTTGTTTCAGGTATGGAAGGTTTAATTGAAGTTGCAACATTGAAAACTTCAAATATAGTACTAACATCAGTAGTAGGTAGTATAGGGTTACTTCCCACATTAGAAGCTATCAGATGTAAAAAAACCATAGCTTTGGCTAATAAAGAGACATTGGTTGTAGCCGGTGAGCTAGTGACGAAGGAGGCTAAAAAATATGATGCTAAGATAATCCCCGTTGACAGTGAACATTCCGCTATATTTCAATGTTTACAGGGCGAAGATGCAAAAAATATATCTAGAATTATTTTAACAGCTTCAGGCGGCGCTTTTATGAGCTGGGCTAAGAATGAAATAGAAAAAGCTAAGGCAAAAGATGCATTACAACATCCCACATGGAACATGGGTAATAAAATAACTATTGATTCATCAACCTTAATGAATAAAGGATTAGAAGTAATTGAAGCAAAATGGTTATTTAATATGGAGTTGGATAAAATAAATGTTGTGGTGCATCCCCAAAGTATTATTCATTCAATGGTAGAGTATAAAGACAGTTCAATTATTGGCCAAATGGGAGTTCCTGATATGAGAACACCTATACAATATGCATTATCTTACCCGGAACGAATAGAGAGTAGCGTAAGAAGGATTGATTTTAATAATTTAGGGCAATTAACATTTATGTCCCCTGATATTGAAAAATTTCCATGTTTGCCCTTAGCTTATGAGGCTTTAAAAATAGGAAAAACAATGCCATGCGTACTAAACGGAGCAAACGAGATTCTGGTTGAATATTTTTTGCAAAATAGAATTGGGTTTTATGATATCCCTAGATTTATAGAAAGGGCAATGGCAATACATAAACCGTTTTCATATAAAACTATAGATGAAATATTAGAGGTAGATAAATGGGTTAAAAAATGGGTTAAAAGCGAAATAAAATAGGAAGGTGCTATTATGACTACTGCATTTGTGGCAATCATAGTTTTCGGATTATTAGTGTTAATTCATGAATTAGGTCATTTTACAGTGGCAAAATTGGTGGATATTAAAATTCATGAATTTGCTATAGGTATGGGCCCTAAGTTACTACAAACAAAAAAAGGTGAGACGACGTATTCAATTCGGGCATTACCGCTTGGCGGATATGTTAAGATGGAGGGGGAAGATGAAGAGTCTGATGATTTAAGAAGTTTCAATAATAAACCGGTTTGGGCTCGAATTGCCGTTATTTTTGCGGGGCCTTTTATGAATTTTATATTAGCAATAGGCTTGTTTTCGATTATTTTTTATTTTATAGGGACACCAACTACGAAGATAAGCGAGGTTATACCTCAATCTCCTGCACAGCATGTTGGAATACAAAGCGGTGATATTATTCACTCTATTGACGGAGAAAAAATGGACACTTGGCAAAATATTATAGATGTGATTAGTAACTCAGAAGAAAATTCTATTGATATTCTTATTATAAGAAATGGCAACAGGATAAAAAAGACTGTAAAACCTGCTAGGAATATGGATACAAATCGAACGACAATAGGCATTGTGACTGCTATGGAAAGATCTATAGTTGCATCAATTCGAAATGGATTTATAGTAATAAAGGCTATAACGACCGATGTATTAATTTTTTTAAAGGGCTTGATTACTAGGAAGCCTGATGTTGCCGGGGAAGTTATGGGACCTGTAGGAATTATAAATTTAGTAGGTCAAGTAGCTAAATCCGGGTGGTTAGATGTAGCAAATCTAACAGCCGTTTTAAGCGTAAATTTAGGATTAATAAATTTATTACCTATACCTGCATTGGATGGAAGTAGAATTATGTTTTTATTAGCCGAAGTTCTAAGAGGAAAACCTTTAGACCCGGAAAAAGAAGGTATAATACATTTAATAGGATTTGGCATTTTGATAACATTAATGTTGATTATAACTTATAAGGATATATTAAATTTTTTTAGTTAGTTTATGTAAAGGGACTATGTAATAAATATAAGCAATAATATATACTTATATATAAATACAGATTTTCAATTTTTATTGAATGTTTTAGGCTATTTATATCAGGTTTATGATTATAGAGGGTGAACAGATGAGAAGGGAAACTAAGGTTGTTAAATGTGGAAATGTATATATAGGAGGAGACAATTTAATTACGGTTCAATCCATGACTACTACAAATCCTATAGATATTGTTAATACAGTTAAAGAAATTAAAAGTTTGGAAAATGCGGGATGTGATATAGTTAGAATTGCTGTGCCAAATATGGAAGCTGCAAAATCTATAAGTAAAGTTAAACGTCAAATAAAAATACCAATTATCGCCGATATTCATTTTGATTATAGATTGGCTTTGCAATCTATAAAAGAAGGTATTGATGGATTGAGATTAAACCCTGGAAACATTGGTGAAACCGCAAGGGTAAGAGAAATAGTGAGGGCAGCTAAAGAAAAAGGCATACCTATGAGAATAGGTGTAAATGCAGGGTCATTGGAAAAACCTATACTGGATAAATATAAATATCCCACAGCTGAGGGAATGGTGGAGAGTGCTTTAAAACATATTGCTATATTGGAAGATTTGAATTTTACAGACATTGTAATATCGTTGAAGGCAAGTGATGTTAGACTTACTATAGATGCTTATAAACTAATGGCTGAAAAGGTGAATTATCCTTTTCATTTGGGAATTACAGAAGCGGGTACAGTATGGACCGGCACAATAAAATCATCTATTGGCATAGGTGCTTTATTACTTATGGGGATAGGGGATACTATCCGTGTTTCATTAACTGGTGACCCGGTTGAAGAAGTTAAAGTAGGAAGACAAATTTTAAAATCTTTGGATATAATACAGAATGAAGTAACAATAGTATCTTGTCCTACCTGTGGCCGATGTAAAATAGACTTAATGCATATAGCTAATCAGGTTGAAGAAAAATTGGGCAGATTAAAAAAACCCATTAAAATTGCTATTATGGGGTGTGCTGTAAATGGACCCGGAGAGGCAAGGGATGCAGATATTGGTATAGCCGGGGGTGTTGGTTCAGCACTTTTATTTAAAAAGGGGAAAATTATAAAAAAAATAAAAGAGAAAGAAATTCTGGCGGTATTAATAGAAGAAATTAAAAAGATGTAGTAGGAGGTTAGGATATATGAGGATTACTGCCATTATACCTGCTTATAATGAAGAAAGTCGCATCGAAAAAGTTATTATTCCTACTTTAGAAACCGACATAATATCAAATATAGTTGTTGTTGATGATGGTTCACAGGATTCAACCTCAAGTATTGTATCAAATTATAATGTTGATTTAGTAAAAATTCCTCAGAATAGGGGAAAGTCTGAGGCAGTAAAAGAAGGCATAAAATATTGCAAGGATAAAAGTGATATTATAGTTTTATTAGATGCAGATTTAGTAGGCTTAACTTCAGATCACATAAAGGCACTTGTTTTGCCAGTGTTTGAAAAAGATATTGACATGACAATTGGAATTTTTAAATCCGGGAGATATATTACAGATTTGGCACAATCGATTGCCCCAAATTTGTCAGGGCAAAGGGCAATAAAGCCGAACGTCGCTAATAAGATTATAAGTATGGATGTAAAAGGTTATGGTATTGAGGCGGCATTTTCTCAATTAATAAAAAAACATAACCTTAATGTGGAGAATGTTATATTAGAAAATGTGACCCATGTAATTAAAGAAGAGAAGGTAGGATTTATAAAGGGAATTTCTTGGAGATTTCAAATGTATAAGGATATAGTAAAATTTCTGATACATTAAATAGGGAGAGAGGGATTTAATGGCTCATTTTAGGGGTACTAATTTTAATTATTTTTTGAATAGTTTTGGACTAACTGAAAATCCAGCCTATGAGTTTTGTTTTATAGAAAAAATACAATACTTTAAACAGAGCAGAAAGTTATTGTTACAAATAATAGGAAAACAAATACTTGAATACAAGCAATTAGAGGATTCTTTACGTCAATTAAGAAGAGTAATAAAAGAAAACTTGCAGTCTAGTGCGGAAATTTATTTTTCATATGATATAAAATACAATTCATTAGAAGAGTTAATTAATATGAACTGGAATAATTTATTGTATATTTTACAAAAAAATGTGCCTTCATTTAATATTGCTGAAGATTTCATTGATAGGGATACATCAAATTTCAGTTTAAAACTTATCTTTAAACCTGGTATTGTTGCTAAAAAAGTGAAGGAGAGAAAGGTAGAAACGCAAATAGAGAAATATTTTCTAGAACAATTTAAAATAACTATTAATTGTGAAGTTTATATAGATAATGGTCAAGAGTTTGATTTAGAAGAATATAGATCAAATAAAGAAAAACAAAAGTCTGAGCTGGTTAATCAAATAAACCGGAGAAATTTAGATAATAACATTGTGCAGAACCAATATGAATTAAATGGAAAATCTTCTGGAGTTAAATTATACCCATCTTCGCCTGTTTTATTGGGTCGAAAATTTTCCGGTGAAGTCAATAAGATAATTGATATTGGAATTGATTCCGGCAGAACTATTATTGAAGGGGAAATAATTAGTATAGAAATAAAGGGATTAAATAATGGCAAAAAACTTGCAATTTTAAATATTACTGATTATACAAATTCAATAACAGCAAAAATTTTCGAGAGAAAAAATCAAACAACCGAATTTGAAGAAGTATTCACTGAGGGAATGGCGGTTAGAGTTCGAGGGAATGTTGTGTATGATAAGTTTATTAAGGAAAATGTCATTATGCTAACCGACGTTATGCAAATAGATAAAATGGAAAGAAATGATTTATGTGAGAAAAAAAGAGTTGAATTACATTTACATACACAAATGTCTGCTATGGATGGTGTTTCTTCTATAAGTAATTTTATTGAACAAGCATCAAAATGGGGACATAAGGCTATTGCCTTGACAGATCATGGTGTGGTGCAAGCATTTCCGGAAGCGATGGATGCCGGCAAAAAATATGGAATTAAAGTAATATATGGTATGGAGGGCTATTTGGTAAATGATGATGTAGAATTTGTAGAGGGAAATGACATTTATTCCCTCGATGAAGAATTTATAGTTTTTGATATAGAAACTACTGGGTTGTCTAGTAAAAATAATAAGATTACAGAAATAGGTGCGATTAAGATAAAAAATGGTGAAATTATTGATAGTTATTCTAGTCTAATAAATCCGGAAATAAATATACCGGCAAAAATTACAGAGCTGACTGGTATTACTAATGATATGGTTAAAGACAAACCAACCATAGAATTTATCCTATCGGAATTTTTAAAATTTATAGGAGATAGGCCTGTAGTTGTACATAATGCTGATTTTGATATAGCATTTATTAGAGAAAATATGAAAAGAATTAATGGAATTTTTACGAACACAATAGTTGATACTTTAAAATTGTCTCGCGTTCTTTTACCAAATCTCAAAAGGCATCGGTTAAACATCGTTGCGAAGGAATTAAACATACCTCTGCTAAATCATCATAGAGCTGTGGACGATGCTAGAGCCACGGCCGGAATATTTATTAAATTTATAGAAATAATGAAAACAATGGGTATAGCATCTTTAAAAGATATTAATAACCAATTGGGTAACAAGGTTGATTTTAGAAAATTAAATACCTATCATATTGTTATTTTGGCAAAAAATCAGGTAGGTTTAAAAAATCTATATAAAATTGTATCCGAATCACATTTGAACTATTTTTATAAAAGACCAAGAATACCTAAGAGTTTATTAAATAAATACAGGGATGGACTCATATTAGGTACAGCCTGTGAGGCAGGCGAATTATTTCAAGGTATTTTATTAAATAAACCCCCCGAAAAAATAGAATATATTGCTGATTATTATGATTATTTAGAAATACAGCCAATATCTAATAATACATTTTTAATAGAAAAGGGTGTAGTCAAAGATGAAAATGAATTAAAAGAAATTAATAAAAAGATAGTGGAATTGGGTAATAAGCTAAAAAAGCCGGTTGTAGCTACCGGGGATGTTCATTTCTTAAATCCCAAAGACAGTATTTTTAGGCAAATATTAATGGTAGGACAGGGTTTTGAAGATATTAGTAATCAAGAATCATTATATTTTAAAACGACTGATGAAATGCTCAAAGAATTTTCGTATTTAGGAGAAGAAAAATCTGCAGAAGTAGTTATACAGAATCCGAATATAATTTGCGATGAAATAGAGGATTTAATACCGATTCCTGATGGAACGTTTTCACCAAGAATAGAAGGTTCAGAAGAAGAATTAAGGAGAATGTGTTACAATAAAGCTAAAAAAATTTACGGTGAAAATATGCCGGCAATTGTTAAAAATCGATTAGATAGAGAATTAAATTCTATAATTAATAATGGATATGCTGTCATGTATATTATCGCCCATAAACTAGTTGCTAAGTCCCTAAATGACGGATATTTAGTAGGTTCCAGAGGGTCTGTAGGTTCTTCTTTTGCCGCTACTATGAGTGATATAACCGAAGTAAATCCTCTGCCGCCACATTATATATGTCCAAAATGTAAATATTCTGATTTTATATTAGATGGTTCTTATGGTTCAGGAATTGATTTACCGGATAAAAATTGTCCTAAATGTGATGAAATATTAATTAAAGATGGACATGATATACCATTTGAAGTATTTCTTGGTTTTAGGGGAGATAAAGAACCGGATATAGATTTAAATTTTGCTAGCGAATATCAAGGTGAAGCCCATAAATATACAGAAGAACTTTTTGGTAAAGGTAAAGTATTTCGTGCCGGAACTATAGGTACTATAGCAGATAAAACAGCCTATGGATTTGTTCGTAAATACACTGAAGAAAAACAGTTATATTGTAATATGGCAGAAATAAATAGATTAACTAGAGGATGTACAGGGGTCAAAAGGACTTCAGGTCAACATCCGGGTGGTATCATAATTGTACCTGTTGATCATAATATACATGAATTTACTCCTATTCAATATCCTGCAAATGATTCAAAATCGGGAGTAGTTACAACCCATTTTGATTATAATTCTATCAGTGGAAGATTATTAAAATTAGATATATTAGGCCATGATGTTCCTACTATTATAAAGATGCTTGAAGACTTAACTGATATTAATGCACAAACTATACCTTTAGACGATAAGGAAACAATGGGCATATTTACCGGCACAAAACCTTTGGGAGTACGTGCCGATGAAATAGATTGTGAGGTTGGAACCCTTGGAATACCGGAGTTTGGTACTAAATTTGTTCGACAGATATTGATTGATACTCAACCTAAAACTTTCGCTGAACTAGTTCGTATAAGTGGACTATCACATGGCACGGATGTATGGATCAATAATGCCCAGGATTTAGTTAGAAATAGTACTGTGGAGTTAAAAGATGTTATTTCTACCAGGGATGATATTATGAATTATTTAATTTTAAAAGGGTTGTCTCCTGAAATATCTTTTGTGATTATGGAAAGTGTGAGAAAAGGAAAAGGATTAATCTTAGAACATGAACAAGAAATGAAGGAATGCGATGTACCACAATGGTATATAGACTCCTGTAACAAAATCAAGTATATGTTTCCAAAGGCTCATGCAGTAGCATATGTCATGATGTCTTTTAGAATAGCGTACTTTAAAGTGCATTATCCTGAAGCATTTTATGCTACTTATTTTACAACGAAAGTGGAAGATTTCGATGCAGATTTTATAATAAAGGGCAAAGAAACTGTTCAAACTAAAATTAAAGAGCTAAAATCAATGGGAAATGAGGCTACTGCTAAAGAAAAGAATTATTTAACCGTACTGGAAGTAGCATTAGAAGCGTATTATAGGGGGATTGAAATACTGCCTGTTGATTTATACAATTCAGATTCAGATAAATTTATGATAATTGATAGAAAATTATTGCCACCCCTAAGAAGTTTGCAAGGTATAGGCAAGAATGCTGTAAAAAGCATAGTTGAGGCCAGACAGCAAGGGGAATTTATATCATTAGAAGATTTAAGAAATAGAACAAAGGTAACAAAAACTGTCATAGAAACGTTGGTTGCCCACGGCTGTACTGAGGGTTTACCTGAAACTAATCAACTTTCGCTGTTTTCACTTGCATGATTTTACCACATGTGTTATACTGTAACGAATAACATAGGGTATTTTAAAAAGAGTGGGGTTTCCCACTCTTTCTATTATATGCTACGATTATAATAGTATATAACAGAAAAAATGATAAAAACTACAAATAAAAAATATAAGAAAACTTATAATATCGGAGGTATACAATGGCAAGAAATCGTGTTGAGAGAATTGCAGAAGAATTAGCGATTCCGATTATAGAAAAAGAAAAATTTGAACTAGTAGATGTGGAATATAAAAAAGAAGGTGCTGATTGGTATTTGAGGTTATACATAGATAAGCCCGGTGGAATTACATTGGATGATTGTCAAAATGTGAGTAAACAACTAAGCGAGCTGCTAGATAAAGAGGATCCTATAAAAGGGAACTATTTTTTAGAAGTATCATCACCGGGGCTCGACAGACCATTAAAAAAGGAGCGCGATTTTGTTCGGTTTAAAGGTAGAACAGTAGAGGTTAAATTGTATGAAGCATTAGATGGGAATAAAGTTATAGAAGGTGAACTTATTGGTTTAGAAAATAATGTAATTAAACTCAATGTTGCTAATGTTGGATTAATAGAGTTACCGAAAGAAAAGGTTGCTCTAACGAGATTAGCCGTAAAATTTTAGGGAGGTTTATAGGGATGAATGTTGAGTTTACGGAAGCCCTTGAACAAATAGAAAAGGATAGAGGCATTTCAAAGGATGTTTTAATAGAAGCTGTAGAAGCGGCTTTAATCTCAAGCTATAAAAGAAATTTTGGTTCTGCTCAAAATGTTAGGGTTGAAATAGATAGTGATACAGGTGAAGTTAATGTGTATAGTCGAAAAGTAATAACCGATGATGTAACAGACGATTTATTAGAAATTCACATTGAAGATGCTAAAAAAGCCAATACGAATTATAAAATAGGAGATATTTTTGAAGGTAAGGTTACGCCCCGAAATTTTGGAAGAATTGCTGCTCAAACAGCTAAACAGGTGGTTGTGCAAAGGATCAGAGAAGCTGAGCGAGGCATTGTATATGATGAATTTGTCAACAGGGAATCAGAAATTATTACCGGGGAAGTTTCTAGGGTTTCAAGAGGCAGTGTTTATATTAGTTTAGGAAGAACTGAGGCTATTTTAGGGCCTAGTGAACAAATTCCAAATGAAGAATATAAACATGGTGATAGATTAAAATGTTATATAGTAGAGGTTAAGAAGACAACTAAAGGTCCACAAATATTGTTATCTAGAACACACCCCGGTTTAGTAAAGCGTTTGTTTGAGTTAGAAGTACCTGAAATCCACGATGGGATTGTAGAAATAAAAAGTATTTCGAGGGAGGCGGGTTCAAGAACTAAAATAGCAGTAGATTCTAAAGATCCAAATGTAGATTCTGTTGGAGCATGTGTGGGTCCAAAAGGGATAAGGGTACAGGCTATTGTAGACGAACTAAATGGTGAAAAAATTGATATAATTAAATATAGTGATGATCCGGAAAAATTTATAGCTAGCTCTTTAAGTCCTGCAAAGGTTACATTATGCAAGGTTGATCCAGAAGAGAAAACAGCAAAAGTAATTGTACCGGATTATCAACTTTCCTTGGCTATTGGAAAAGAGGGGCAAAATGCAAGATTAGCTGCGAAATTAACGGGTTGGAAAATTGATATAAAGAGTGAGAGTCAAATTAATAGTTAATTGGGGTGATCAGATGAGAGTTAAAAAAGTTCCTTTAAGAAAATGTCTTGGGTGTAACGAAATGAAGCCTAAAAAAGAATTATTAAGGGTGGTTCGTAATTCACAAGGAATTATAAGTGTAGACACTACCGGTAAGGCGCAGGGTAAGGGAGCATATATTTGTGATTCCAAGCAATGTTTTGAAAAAGCTAAGAAAACAAAGGCCTTTAATAGAGCATTTAAGTCTGATGTTCCTGAGGAGATATATGAAGGTCTTATGAAGGAACTTACCAAAAATGAATAGGAAATATTATCGAAAAAGTCTAGAATAAAGTAGTATAAAACATAGATAAAAACTTTACCTAGGAATTAACAGGGCATTTGGCAAATTGTAGTATAGTAATTAATTAGGGGGTGATTTATTTGTCAAGAATAAGGGTGTATCAATTGGCAAAAAAGATAGGAATTAGTAATAAGGAATTGATTAAAAAATTGAATGAATTATCCATTAGGGTTAGCAGCCATATGAGCACATTGGAAAGTGAAAATGCAAATGTGGTTATAGAATTGCTTGCCGAAGAAGCAAATGAAACAAATATGCTGACTGATGGTAAAGATAAAGAATTAAATGGCAGAAAAAATCAAACGGCACAGAAAACAAAAACAGTAGATGGTAAAGAAAGTCTTGCAATAGATATTGGTAATGAAAAGGATATCAAAAATAAAAAACATAAACATTCTAAATCCAAGGGTTCCAGTGATAAAATAGAAAGTAAAGATGAACAGGTTATACAATTACAGAGCAATGTAACAGTAAAAGAGTTAGCAGAAATCATAGATAAAAGTGTTAGCGAAATAATTAAAAAATTAATAAGTCTAGGCATAATGGCAACAATTAATCAAGAAATAGATTATGATACAGCAGAGACTATAGCAGCAGAGTTTGGATTAAAGGTAGAATTAACAGAGGATATGGATGATGATATTACAGACGATATTGAAATTATACCTGATAGGCCTGAAGATTTAAGGCCCAGATCACCTGTAGTAACTGTTATGGGCCATGTTGATCATGGAAAGACTTCATTATTAGATGCAATACGTAATACTAAGGTAACAACTAAAGAAGCAGGCGGTATTACGCAACATATAGGTGCCTCAGAAGTAAAAATTAATGGTAAAAAAATAGTTTTTCTAGATACGCCGGGCCATGAAGCATTTGCATCAATGCGTGCCAGAGGCGCAAAGGCAACAGACATAGCCGTCTTAGTAGTTGCTGCAGATGATGGAGTTATGCCACAAACGGTAGAAGCTATTAATCATGCTAAAGCGGCGGAGGTTCCTATTATTGTGGCTATAAATAAAATAGATAAGCACACCGCTAATCCCGATAGAGTAAAGCAAGAATTAGCAGACTATGGTCTTATAATGGAGGAATGGGGTGGAGATATTATTTCTGTTCCCGTTTCTGCTCTTAATGGAGATAATATAGATACATTGTTAGAAATGATTTTGTTAGTTGCGGAAATGGAGGAGCTTACTGCAAATCCAAATCGAAGGGCTATAGGTGTTGTCATAGAAGCTGAGCTGGATGTGGGTAGAGGGTCAGTAGCAACAGTCTTAGTGCAAAATGGAACATTGAGAATTGGAGATTCTGTTGTAATTGGAACCGCATATGGTAAAATTAGAGCTATGACGAATGATAGAGGAAAAAGGGTAAAAATAGCGGGCCCTTCCACTGCTGTGGAAATTACCGGTCTATCCGAAGTGCCGGAGGCTGGGGAACAAATGTTTGTGGTAAAGGATGATAAGGTTGCAAAGGCAGTTGTTGAAAATAGGATTAATAAAATTAAAGCGAAACAGTTAAAATCCAGTCAAAAAATTTCTTTAGATGCATTATTTAGTCAAATGGAGGAAGGGCAAATTAAAGACCTAAATCTTATAATAAAAGCGGATGCACAAGGCTCTGTAGAAGCTATAAAACAATCGCTCATTAAACTATCAAATGATGAAATATCTATAAATATTATACATGATGGGGTAGGTGGAGTAACAGAAACAGATGTAATGTTAGCGGCTGCATCTAATGCTATAATTATTGGCTTCAATGTTCGCCCAACTCCTAGTTCCGGTGCCTTAGCCAAAAAAGAAAATGTTGACATAAGAAGTTATCGTGTTATCTATAAAGCAATTGAAGACATTGAGGCAGCTATGAAGGGAATGTTGGATCCGGAGTTTAAAGAAGAGGAATTAGGAAAGGCAGAAATAAGAGCTACATTTAAAGTTCCCGGTGTGGGTATAATTGCCGGATGTTATGTAATTGAAGGTAAAGTACTAAATAATGCAAAAACCAGGTTAGTCAGAGATGGTATAATAGTTCACGAAGGGGTAATTAGCTCTTTAAGGAGATTTAAAGATGATGTGAAGGAGGTAACCGCAGGGTACGAATGTGGTATAGGTATAGACCAATTTAATGACCTTAAAGAGGGAGATATTATTGAGGCATATCAATTGAGTGAAATAGAAAGATAAAGCAGAAAGGGATGATGGTATGTCATATCCTAGAGAAAAACGCCTAGCAGAAGAAATAAAAAAGATAGTTAGCAGTATAATTAGAAATGAATTAAGGGATCCAAGGGTTTCGCCTATGACTAGCATAGTAGAGGTAGATTTAACCAGAGACTTAAGACATGTTAATATTTATGTTAGTATATTAGGTGACAATGAGGAGAAAGAGGAAACAATGGAGGGTTTAACAAGGGCCAGTGGATTTATACGCAGGGAAATAGGAAAAAGGATAAAGGCTAGATATACCCCGGAGGTAACATTTAAATTAGATAATTCCATCGAAAGAGGAGTTTATATGTATAATGTAATTACAAAGGTTAATGAGCCAAAAAGGTCTATCTCTAACGAGGATGAATCCAATGAATGAATTAGCAAAAATAGTTTCAAGCGGTGATAGCATTGCGATTACATCTCATGTTAATCCCGATGGCGATAGTATAGGGTCTATACTTGCTTTGGGGTTAGCATTAAAACAAAGACATAAAAATGTGGAGATCTTTATTGATGAAGCATTGCCTAATAAATATAGTTTTCTGCCACAATCGAAACATATTAAAAAATACGAAGATGTTAAAGGAAAAAAATTTGATTTATTTTTTGTGTTAGATTGTGGCAATAAAAAAAGGTTAGGTTATGGTATAAAAATTATGGAGAGAAGTAGAACTGTTGTTAACATAGATCATCATATCAGCAATACAAAATTTGGTGATATTAATATCGTAGATACAGGTTCATCATCTACTTGTGAAATGATTTATTTTATTATAAAATGTATGGGTTTAACGATAGATCAACAGATTGCTACATGTATATATATGGGCATTGTTACTGACAGTGGTAATTTTATGTATGATAATGTTACAGGAAAAACCCATTTAGTGGTTGCAGAATTAATGAAAACTGACATGGTTATGCGGGATGTCATATATAATCTTTATCAAAAAAAGTCTATAAATAATCTAAGATTCCTAGGGTATTCTCTAACTAATATGGATATAGAGCTTGAGGGTCGCCTTGCAATTTTTCAGGTTTCATCTGATTTATTAGAAAAATTTAATATTTCTAGTGATGATGTCGAGGGCCTTGTAAATTACGGAAGGGACATAGAGAGTGTCGATATAGCAGTAAGTATAATAGAAACAGGCGATAATGAGGTTAAACTTAGTTTTAGGTCTAAGCATGATGATGTAAATGTCGAAGCTTTGGCAAAACTGTTTGACGGTGGAGGTCATAAGAAGGCCTCCGGTGCGGTATTAACTTCTACTTTAAGTGAAGCTAAAAATCAAGTTATAAAAAAGGCAAAACAATTTATAAGATGGTGATTTTTTTGAACGGCATTTTAAATATTTTAAAACCACCGGGAATGACATCTTATGATGTTGTGTCAATTGTTAGAAAAAAATTGAATATCAAAAAGGTAGGACACACTGGAACATTGGATCCTAATGCAGCAGGAGTCCTACCCATTTGTGTAGGACAAGCAACAAAAATATCTCAATATCTTCTTGACAGTGAAAAAAAGTACCGTGTTGAATTAACCCTGGGTATTGAAACAGATACAGAAGATATATATGGGACGGTCATAAACGAATCCCCTGTTGTATCAACAGAGGAGGAAATCAAAAAAGCTATATTAGGTTTTATTGGAACCTATGAACAAGTACCACCCATGTATTCAGCAATTAGGATTAAGGGAAAAAGACTTTATAAATTAGCAAGAAAAGGAATTGAAATAAAAAGAAGTCCAAGAACAGTGATAATTTATAGTATAGACATTATTGAAATCAAAAATAATAAAGCAATGTTCGATGTATTATGCTCTAAAGGTACATATATACGTACATTGTGCAAGGATATTGGAAATGTACTTGGTTGTGGTGGGACGATGTCGTTCTTACTTAGGGTAAGATCCGGTAGATTTGATTTAGAAACTTCAATAACTATAGAAGAGTTACTTGAAACGGAAAAGGTTAAGGATTTATTGTTACCTTTGGATTTTCCTTTAAAACATATACCTAAAATTATTGTAAAATCTGCATCTGTTAAACAAGCATTAAATGGAAACAGGATATATTATTATTCAATAAATGATGAAAAAATTTCATTAGAAACAAAGGTACGTATTTATATCAAAAAACAATTTATTGGTTTTGGAATAGTTAAATGTGATAATATTGGTAGAAATTATATTAAGTTTTTAAGGCTTTTGCTTGATAAGGAGTAAATATGAAAATAATTAAACAATACAACCAATTAAATAAAAATATACAAAGGGGAATTGCATTAGGAAACTTTGACGGGGTTCATGTTGGCCATCAAAAATTGATTAAAACTTTGGTACAAAAATGTATGTTAAATAATTTACAATCCTGTATCTATACTTTTGCTAATCATACATTGGAAGTCATAACAGGTAGGGAAATACCCTCCCAAATCACAGATATGAATATGAAACAAAAAATATTTAAATCTTTTGGGATAGACCTCTTATACTTGGAAGAGTTCAATAAAAATTTAATGGTCTTGAGTCCTGAAGATTTTGTTAAAGATATCCTGATAGGCAAATTAAATTGTAAAATTGTGGTGGTAGGGTTTGATTATAGTTTTGGTTATGAGGGCCGAGGGAATGTGGATACCCTGATGGAAATGGGTAAAAAGTATAAATTTAAGGTATATGTTATTCAACCTGTGATTATAAATTGTAAAAAGGTAGGAAGTTCTATTATTAGAAAATATATTAAAGATGGAAATATAGAAGAAGCTAATGTATTTTTGGGGAGATCATATTCAATTTACAGCAAAGTAGTTCGTGGTAAAGGTATAGGGAGAGATAGGTTAGGTTATCCCACTGCTAATATCTTAATTAAACCGTCTCATTTAATACCCAAAGAGGGCGTATATGCTACATTTGTTAAAATTAATAATCTAACGTATAAAGGTGCTACTTGTATAAGCATTAGCCCAACCTTTGGTGATTATGATATTAGTATAGAGACATTTATAATTAATTTTGATAAGGATATATACGATAAATTTATAGAAATACAGTTTATCAAAAAATTGAGAGATCAAATTAGATTTAATAGTGTAGATAGCTTGGTAAATCAGATTAGCCAAGATGTAGATAATGTTAATACATATTTACATCTATAATTATATATGTTAAAATGATTAGGAAATTGATGAACCTATTCTCGGTAAAATGATTCACCAACGTTTACTTGGAATCAGGGGATAAAAATGGGGAGGTGAAATAATGGCCCAAAGAGATAAAAAGACAATTATAGATGCTTTTAAAACCCATGAAAATGATACAGGTTCTCCGGAAGTGCAAATTGCTTTGCTGACTGAAAGAATTAATCATTTAAATGAGCATTTAAAAATCCATAAAAAAGACCACCATTCTAGAAGGGGACTCTTAAGGATGGTTGGAAAAAGAAGAAATATGCTGAATTATCTTGCGAATAGAGATATTGAAAGGTATAGGGAAATAGTTGCAAAGCTAAAATTAAGAAAATAATAAAGGGCGGGAAATACCCGCTCTATTATTTGATTATTTGTTTGATTAAGCCATAAAGGCTTTTTATTTTATTCCTGATCAGAATTTTTTAAGTTTTCGGGTAGATAATAAATAATATGAAAGTATCCTACAGATGAAAGGAGGATAATAAATAATGATTAAAGTTTTTCAAAAAGAGGTAGCCGGGAGAATTTTAGAAGTTGAAATTGGAAAATTAGCCCAACTTTCTGATGGTGCCTGTTTGCTAAGGTACGGAAAAACTGTGGTCCTTGTTAGTGCATGTGCTTCAAGTTCACCAAGAGAAGGTATAGATTTTTTTCCTTTGAGCGTTGATTATGAAGAAAAAATGTATGCGGCGGGAAAAATACCCGGAGGTTTTATCAAAAGAGAGGGTAGACCGAGTGAAAATGCCATATTAACTTGTAGATTGATAGATCGTCCAATTAGACCTTTGTTTCCGGAAGGGTATAGAAATGAGGTTCAGGTGATCGCAACAGTATTATCGGTAGATTTGGATTGTAGTCCTGATATTGTTGCAATGATAGGTTCATCAATAGCATTATCTATCTCCAGCATTCCATTTCAAGGGCCAACTGCTTCTGTAAGTGTAGGTATGATTAATGGACAATATATAATCAATCCTACAAGTGAAGAAAGGGAAAAAAGTGAGTTAGATCTTGTTGTTTCCGGAACAAAAGATGCTGTGATGATGATAGAAGCGGGAGCTAATGAGATTACGGAGGATCAGATTTTAGGAGCAATTTTATTTGCACATGAAGAAATTAAAAATATTATTTCATTTATAGAGGAAATTGTAGCAGAGGTTGGAAAAGAGAAGCAAGGGGTTGATTTGTTTGATATAGATGCAAACCTAGATATTGAAGTGAGGAAGTATGCAACACAAAAGATAGCTAATGCAATCAGAACAGATGAAAAATTAGAAAGAACACATAATATTGAATTAGTTAAGGATGAGACATTAGAATATTTTGCAAATAAATATGAAGATGATATAGACATAAAGCAGGTCAATTTCATATTAGATGCAATTTTGAAAGAAGAGACCAGACATTTAATTTTATACGATAAAATAAGACCGGACAACCGAAAATATGATGAAATTAGACCTATATCAACCGAAGTATCATTATTACCTAAAGTACATGGTTCAGGTTTATTTACAAGGGGCCAAACCCAGGTATTATCTGCGGTAACCCTAGGTGCAATAAGCGATGTTCAGATTATAGATGGCCTTGGCGAAGAAGAATCAAAAAGATATATGCATCATTATAATTTTCCGCCATTTTGTGTGGGAGAGGTTAGATTTTTAAGAGGACCCGGTAGACGTGAAATTGGTCATGGTGCATTAGCCGGAAGGGCATTAGAACCAATGATACCTTCTCAGGATGATTTTCCATATGTCATTCGCGTAGTATCTGAGGTTTTATCTTCTAATGGGTCTTCTTCGCAAGCAAGTGTATGTAGTAGTACATTATCATTGCTAGATGCCGGTGTGCCCATTAAGGATATGGTGGCAGGTATTGCTATGGGATTAGTTAAGGAAGGTGATAATGTAGCTATTTTGTCAGACATACAAGGTATGGAAGATTTTTTAGGAGATATGGATTTAAAAGTTGCCGGGACATCTAAGGGGATAACTGCAATGCAGATGGATATTAAAATAAAAGGTATAGAAAAAACCATATTGGAAGATGCCTTAGAGCAGGCAAGGGTTGGCAGATTATATATTTTAGATAAAATGAAAGAAACAATTAGTTCGCCAAGACCAGAACTTTCACCTTATGCTCCAAGGATGTTGAAGACCAAAATACATCCGGATAAAATTAGAGAGGTTATTGGAACAGGTGGGAAAACCATAAATAAAATTATTGATGATACAGGTGTTAAAATTGACATTGAAAATGATGGTACCATATTTATAACTGCTTTAACACAGGAAGCAGCAGAGGATGCACTTGAAAAAATAAATGATATAATTCGGGATCCTGAGGTAGGGGATATTTACAAAGGAAAGGTTATGAAAATAATGAACTTTGGTGCTTTTGTAGAGATTCTTCCCGGTAAGGAAGGTTTGGTTCACATATCTAACATTGCACATGAAAGGATAAACAAGGTAGAAGATGTGTTGGCACCGGGGGATGAAATTGAAGTGAAAGTGATAGAAATAGATCGGCAGGGGAAAATAGGTTTATCCATGAAGGCACTTTTACCTAGAAAAAATAACAGAAATAATAAAAATCATAAAAAATAAAATGGATAGTAAAAGCATAAACCTTATGTGGTTTATGTTTTTTAGTTTATTTTTATAAATATTGATTGCATAAGTAACTTAATTTTGAATAATATATTACAAATATTGCAATTAAACAGGGGGTATATTATGGTAGTTATTATAAATAAAAAAATTGCAGGATTTGTAATAATCGCAATTATTTTATCTTTGATAGTAGGCTTTATATTGTTAAAAGGAACTAAGGCAAAGACGGTAGGTAGTTATGATAATGATAATAATATATTAAAGCCAATTGACAAAGGAAATGAGAATAGTAGGTATATTGCTTTTACATGTAATGTAGATTGGGGCAATGAAATATTGCCAGATATGTTAGATATATTAAATAAAGAAAAAGTAAAGATTACTTTTTTTATAACAGGTAGATGGGCTAATGAATTTCCGGATTTAATGCAACAAATTGTAGATAGTGGGCATGAAATTGGGAGTCATGGTTATCAACACTTAAATTACGAAACATTAACTCTAGAGCAAAATAAGGAGCAGATAAAAAAAGCGGACGAAATACTTTCAAAATATACTGAAAGGAGAATTACTTTATTTGCTCCACCATCCGGTTCTTATAATAATAATACATTGATTGCATCTGATAAATTAGGATATGAGACAATATTATGGACCATAGATACAATAGATTGGAGGGCTGGAAGCACAAAAGATGTTATTATAGATAGGGTGTTAAAAAAAGATAAATTTAGTGGTGCCATAGTTTTAATGCATCCAATGCCCGAGACTGTAAAAGCCCTGCCAATGTTAATTAAATCGATGCGTGAAAAAGGTTTAAAGGTTGGCACTGTTAGTGATGTTTTAAAGTAAGAGTATTAAAAACACTGAAAATGACAGAATGCTATGTTAAAATATAAATACAGAAAATCAATAAAAGCATTTTTCTAATTAGGACCTATGAATAGGTGTTTTTTTAATTATATGTATCATATTAGATGTTATCATAAATGATAAAAAATATATGTATAAAACTTTGTACACTTAATATAATCATATTAACAAAATAAATAATTTTATATTACAAAACTATAATAATATATAATTAAAGGAGGGGCAAATTATGCGATTAAGTGCAATCGGTGGCAAAGAAATTGTTAATTTATACGATGGTAGCAGCTTAGGTCTAATATCAGAATCTGATTTACTGATCAATAAAAGGACAGGGAGGATACATTCCCTTTTAATACCTGAGAACAGGGGATTATTTAGTCTTTTTTCCAACAATTCTTTAATGGAAATTCCTTGGGAGTCTATAAAAAAAATAGGAAACGATATGATTATAATTGATTTGGAAAATAGTTACAAATAGAGGTATTGAACATTAAAAGGAATAGATGATTTAAATTAGGTAAAAATAATGATAATACAGAATAAAATTTTATAAACAGGCTTTAATTATAGAAACTTGTATAATATTAAAAATGTGTAAACATAGGAGTGGAAAAATGATAAACTATTTTACGGAAAGGCAACATCCTCAGTTTATAATGGCTTCTCAAAAATCCTCAAACGAAAATGAAATAGATAATGAACAGCAATTAGAAACTATACAGAAATTGGGAACAAACATCCTACCCGAACCTAGTGGAAATATCCATACATTAACTATTATAGGTCATATAGAAGGGCATATGATTGCACCCCCACAAAACAAATCAAGTAAATACGAACATATTATTCCACAATTAGTTGCTGTAGAAGAAAACCCAAACATTGAAGGACTACTAATTATTTTAAATACTGTTGGCGGGGATGTAGAAGCCGGACTAGCTATTTCTGAATTAATATGCAGTCTATCTAAGCCTAAAGTTACTTTAGTTATAGGAGGAGGCCATAGTATAGGCGTTCCTTTAGCCACTGCAGGTGATTATTCTTTTATTGCACCTACTGCAACTATGACTATACATCCAATAAGAATGAACGGATTAATAATAGGAATTCCACAGACTTTTGAATATTTTTTAAAAATGCAAGAGCGAATAGTAGATTTTGTTTTACGTACCTCGAAAATAAATAGAAATGTTTTTATACGATTGATGAGGGCTACAGATAAACTGGCAAATGATGTAGGTACAATTTTAATAGGCAAAGAAGCAGTGAAGTATGGATTAATTGACGAAGTTGGAGGTCTGGATAGCGCAATGAATAAATTAAAAGAATTAATAGAAATTAATAAATAGTTTTTCTAAGTATATAAGTATAATAGATTAAAATTCCAAAACCTAATTAAATTAAACAAATATAAAAGCCATGAATAAATTATTTTAAGGAATAAAATTTTATGGCTTTTGTTTATTTTTGTTAAAGTTATATCACTTTATAAATTTTTCATATTTTTTATGTAATGTTTGTAGGTTTTAACAGTTTCATGTAGAATATATTACTAGGTTAGGATTTTTTAGATATATTTAAATTTTAGTTAGAAATTAATACTAGTAAATCCCTATTTTACTTTTAAATTATTATTTTAAAATAATAATAATTATACTAAATTTATTAAAAATTTATGGAGTTGATAATAATGGATGAAAATCGTCATAAAAAACAAAATAAAAATTTAAAATCGTTAAAAGATGAATTTACAAATGAAGTGTATGGTATTTTCATTATTGCACTCGGGTTAGTTTTACTTGTGAGCATACAAGGAAATAGTGCAGGAAAGATTGGAAATTTAATAAAGCTTGTTTTAAGTGGATTGTTCTCCAGCACAGCATTTATATTGCCTTATTTAACGATTTTATGTGGTGTATTTATTTTTATTAACAAATCGTTAGCAAAAGAAACCAAAACTATATTATTTTATGTATTAATATTTATTTCTATTGCTATATTTAAATCGCTTGGCTCTATTAAAGTTATAGAAGGCATTATATTTTCTAATACTGGTGATTGGCTAAAACAAGTTTTTCAATTAGGTGTAGAGGGTATTGGGGGCGGAGTTGTTGGTGTTAGCGTGACTAAATTATTGGTTAATTTATTTGGAGTTACCGCTACATATATTATAGTCTCTGCTTTTATGCTTATAATATTAATTTTATATACTAAGATATCATTACTTGAAACATTGATAATGCTAAAAAAAAGAGCCATAACAATTTCAAGTGTGGTAAAAAATCACATGTTAAATTTTATTTTAGTTCCGGTTAAGGATGGTACTAAAAAAGGTAAAAAATCTAAAATAAAAGATAAAGGCAAATTTTCGGATACAGAAAACAATGAAAATTTAGAAAATGATATAGAAGAAAAAATTAAAATATTAGATTTTACTACAATTAATTCGGATAGTCCCTTACATAATAGGGAAATCAATGGTAATA
>CAYLIZ010000001.1:24208-29845 GCA_964383985.1 uncultured Alkaliphilus sp.
ATCAATGGTAATAATGATATAGAACAAATGTCCCTTAATAAAACAGACAATGATTCTGTTGATTTTTACGCTATAGATGATTACAATCAAAATAATCTAACTTTAGATTATCAATTACCTAGTATTGAGCTTCTTAATCAGGTAGTTTCACAACCTAGTAAGGAAGATAAAAGAAAAATCATATCAAAAGCTAAGATATTAGAAGATACGCTATATAATTTTGGTGTAAAAGCTAAAGTTTCACAAGTACATAGGGGTCCTACAATAACTAGATATGAATTACAACCTAGTGCCGGGGTTAAGGTAAGTAAAATAGTTAATTTAAGCGATGATATTGCCTTAAATTTGGCTGCACAGGCTATTAGGATTGAAGCACCTATACCAGGTAAGGCCGCTATAGGTATAGAAATACCTAATGAAAATATGTCCACTGTTGCACTTAGGGAGGTATTAGATAGCCCTACTTATAAAAATACTACCATGAATCTTCCATTTGCTTTAGGTAAAGATGTTTCCGGTGCATCTATAGTTGCAGATATATCCAAAATGCCACATTTATTAATTGCCGGGGCTACAGGGTCCGGAAAGAGTGTTTGTATTAATGCTCTAATATTAAGCATTTTATATAATTCAGCGCCGGATATGGCAAGACTAGTTTTGATAGACCCCAAGGTTGTAGAACTTAGTCAATACAATGGAATACCTCACTTGCTTATACCTGTTGTAACTGATTCTAAAAAGGCGACGAATGCACTCAATTGGGCTGTGGAAGAAATGACTAAGCGATATAAGATATTTGCGGAAAATAGTGTCCGTGATATTGGCGGATACAATAAGAAGTTTAAAGAAAATAAAATACCATACATAGTTATTATTATCGATGAATTAGCTGATCTAATGATGATAGCCCCAAATGATGTTGAGGATGCAATATGTCGGTTGGCCCAAGTAGCACGGGCTGCAGGATTACATTTAATAATAGCAACTCAAAGGCCTTCAGTAGATGTAATTACAGGAGTTATTAAAGCAAACATACCTTCTAGAATTGCTTTTTCTGTAGCATCTCAGGCAGATTCAAGAACAATTTTAGATATGGGGGGCGCTGAAAAACTTTTAGGAAAAGGAGATATGTTATTCTATCCGGTTGGCGCTAGTAAACCGATTAGAATACAAGGGGCTTTTGTGTCCGAAAAGGAAGTAGGAAGGGTAGTAGCCTTCATTAAAAAGCAGTCAAAAACACCTAACTATGAAGATACAATAATTGAGCAGCTCAATCAAAGTGATAGTATATTAGAAGATACTGATGAATTATTCGAAGATGCCTTGGAATTAGTGGTAGAGGCTCAACAAGCTTCTATTTCTATGCTTCAAAGGAAATTGAGGATAGGATATAATAGGGCTGCAAGATTAATTGATGATATGGAGCAAAAAGGTTTTGTAGGTTCCTACGAAGGCAGTAAACCAAGACAGGTATTAATAGATAGCCAATTTTTTGAACAAAATATAAAAAAGTCTGTATAAAGTTAACGAATATATCTTACAGTAAAGTGTAAATAGGAGAGAATGTAGATGAATTTAGCTAATAAATTAACAATGTTAAGGATTTTCCTAATTCCCATTTTTATGGTATTTGTTTTAAACAAGACATCTTATGGTGCATTAATTGCCACTATTATATTCATAATTGCAGCAATTACTGATACATTAGATGGGTATATTGCAAGAAAGAGAAATGAAATTACAAACTTAGGTAAATTTATAGATCCTTTAGCTGATAAACTTTTGGTCTCTGCTGCCCTTATTTCTCTCGTTCAAATGGGGAAACTGTCAGCTTGGGTAGTAGTTATAATAATAGGCAGAGAATTTACTATAAGCATATTAAGAGCCGTCGCCGCGGCTGAAGGAAGGGTTATAGCTGCTAGCTGGTGGGGAAAAGCTAAAACAATATTTCAGATTATTGCTATTGTATCTCTTTTAATAAATAATTTTCCCTTCAGTTATATTAATTTTCCTTTTGATATAATAATGATGTGGACTGCTGTAATATTCACCATAGTATCAGGTGTGCACTACATTATCCTAAATATAGATATATTGAAATAATATTCACAAATATAGTTTGACCATTTATATTTTATAGGATATAATACTGTTAGAACATTTGTTCGATATAATTGGAAAGGTAGGTGAGCCAGGTTTTATCTGGCAATAACATGGAAAAAAAGAAAGCCCTAGATATGGCCATTGGACAAATAGAAAAACAATTTGGCAAAGGTTCAATTATGAAACTAGGCGAGGATGTTAAATTAAATGTAGAAAGCGTATCGACCGGTTCTATTGCACTTGATGTGGCTTTAGGGATTGGGGGCATTCCAAGAGGGAGGATTACTGAAGTTTACGGTCCGGAATCCTCAGGTAAAACAACGATTGCACTCCATATGATTTCTGAAACACAAAAAAATGGAGGTACAGCTGCATTCATCGACGCTGAGCATGCCTTAGATCCTGTATATGCAAAAAATTTGGGTGTTGATACTGAAAATTTGATAGTATCTCAGCCTGATACTGGCGAACAGGCCCTTGAAATTACAGAAGTTCTCGTAAGGAGTGGTGCTGTTGACATAGTTGTTATAGATTCCGTTGCAGCATTGGTTCCAAGAGCTGAAATTGAAGGGGAAATGGGTGATACCCATGTAGGATTGCAGGCTAGATTGATGTCTCAAGCATTGAGAAAACTGGCAGGATCAATCAGTAAATCAAGAACAATTGTAGTTTTTATAAATCAACTTAGGGAAAAGATAGGAATAATGTTTGGTAATCCTGAAACTACTTCCGGTGGTCGTGCGTTAAAATTCTATGCTTCTGTTCGCCTGGATATTCGTAGAATTGACTCCATTAAACAGGGGAATGATATTATTGGTAATAGGACCAGGGTAAGGGTAGTAAAAAATAAGGTTGCACCCCCTTTTAAACAAGCTGAATTTGATATTATGTACGGAGAAGGCATTTCTAAAGCTGGAGATATATTGGATGCGGCAACCAATTTAGACATTATTAAAAGGTCCGGGGTCTGGTATAGTTATGGGGACCATAGACTCGGACAAGGTCGGGAAAATTCGAAACAATTTTTTAAGGAAAATCCGGAAATTTGTTTGGAAATTGAAAATAAAATTAGAGAACATTATGGTTTACCCCTTCTTGTAGAAACATTACACAAACAAACTGAAAATAAAGATGATAAAGATGATAAAGATGCAGAAGTTACTGATACAAAAAAGTAATGAATAAATATAAATTATAATATCTTAAAAAAGAAATTATTGATATTTTTAATAGTTTCTTTTTTATTTAACATTTTAATATAATTATTTATGTTAATATTTAAAGTAATTATTAGCACAACACCCACGATACATTCTAACTTGACACTTATAAAGAAAAGATATAAAATAAAATCAAATAATGGGTGTATCTATTAATAGAAAATATTTATATGAAATTAAAAATGAAATTTTCAAAACTTAATAAGGGAGGTGTCCACATATTCCAAAAACAATTGTTTTAAACGGATTTTTATCTGCAGTTGGTATTTTATTAGGATGCCTTATCGGCTATTTTTTTCGAAAAAATGTTGCGGAGGGAAAAATTAATAGCGCTGAAGAATTAGCTAAAAAAATTGTAGAGGATGCTGAGAAAAATGCTGAAACTACTAAAAAAGAGCTATTACTAGAAGCAAAAGAAGAGATTCATAGACTTCGTAATGAATTAGAGAAAGAAAGTAGAGAAAGGCGTAATGAGCTACAAAGGGTAGAGAGAAGATTGATTCAAAAAGAAGAAACTTTAGATAAAAAATCAGAATCATTAGAAGATAAAAATGAAAGGTTAACAAAAAAGTTAAAAGAATTAGATAGTAAGAAACAGAAAATTGAGGATCTTTATCAAAAAGAAGTAGATAAACTTGAAGAATTATCTGGTTTGACTTCTGAACAGGCTCGTCAACTTTTGCTGAGTAATATTGAAAGACAAACAAAGTATGAGGCTGCAATTATGATCAAAGATATTGAGTCCAAAGCAAAAGAAGAAGCAGAAAAAAGATCAAGGGAAATAATTACCTACTCAATTCAAAAATGCGCAGCAGATCATGTTGCTGAGACTACTGTATCGGTCGTGCCATTACCCAGTGATGAAATGAAAGGCAGAATAATTGGAAGAGAAGGTAGAAATATTCGTACAATAGAAACATTAACAGGTATTGATTTAATTATTGATGATACACCAGAAGCAGTAATTTTATCTGGCTTTAATCCAATCAGAAGGGAAATAGCACGCATTGCATTGGAAAAATTAATTATTGATGGCAGAATCCATCCAGCAAGAATTGAAGAAATGGTAGAAAAGGCTAAGAGAGAAGTTGAAAATATTATCAAGGAAGAAGGAGAACAAGCGACTTTTGATGCCGGTGTTCATGGTTTACATCCGGAACTTATAAAATTACTTGGTAGATTAAAGTATAGAACTAGTTATGGACAAAATGTATTAAATCATTCAATAGAAGTTTCTTATTTAGCAGGAATTATGGCGGCTGAACTAGGTGCAGATGTTAGGCTTGCCAAAAGGGCAGGTTTATTACATGATATTGGGAAGGCCGTTGATCACGAGGTAGAAGGAACTCATGTTGAAATAGGTATGGAGCTTCTTAAGAGATATAAAGAATCTAAAGATGTTATTCATAGCATGTCTACTCATCATGGTGATTATGAACCTGAATCTATAGAGGCAGTTTTAGTTACAGCAGCTGATGCTATTTCTGCAGCGAGACCTGGAGCTAGAAGAGAAACATTAGAATCTTATATTAAACGATTAGAGAAGTTGGAAGAAATTGCAAATGAATATGAAGGTGTTGAAAAATCTTTTGCCATTCAGGCTGGCAGAGAAATTAGAATCATTGTTAAGCCTGAAGTATACAACGATGAAGAAATTTTCATGTTAGCTCGAGATATAACGAAAAAAATTGAGTCAGAACTCGAATATCCTGGACAAATTAAGGTGAATGTTCTTAGAGAAACAAGAGCAATTGAATATGCGAAATAAAAAGACTGTAAATGGCAGTCTTTTTATTAAATATTTGATCCATTTATCTATATATTAAATTTAACATCATTATATTAATAAAATTTTGCTATATATGCAGGGATTTTAAAAATAAAGTAGAATGTTATATTTTGATAAATCAATATTATTAAGTATATTATAAGGGGGCGTAGAGGAATGGAAGTATTAAAAGTTTCAGCAAAATCAAATCCAAATTCTGTAGCAGGAGCCTTGGCTGTGGTTCTCAGAGAACATAAAACAGCTGAAGTTCAAGTTGTTGGGGCGGGTGCTTTAAATCAAGCAGTTAAAGCAGTAGCAATTGCAAGAGGGTTTGTAGCTCCTAGCGGTTTAGATTTAATCTGTATTCCTGCTTTTGTTGATATAGAAATTGATGGTGAAAAAAGGACTGCAATTAAATTAATTGTAGAGCCGAGATAAAGCAATAATATAAAAATCTGCTAGATTTATTATTTAGCAGATCTTTTCATATATAATGGTATATTTTTTAAATCTGAAATATAGAAATATATACAATAAATATGAGCT
>CAYLIZ010000001.1:29945-32517 GCA_964383985.1 uncultured Alkaliphilus sp.
AAATAGCGATAGAGGGGAAGTAATTTATGAAGTTTATTGATATGCATACCCATTCTACTTTTTCTGATGGTGTATATTCACCTAGCAAATTAGTTGATTATGCTATAAAAAAAGGATTGTCCGGAATAGCAATAACTGATCATGATACTGTTGATGGAATTGAAGAGGCAATGAAACGAGCAGCTATTTATGAGGATTTTATTGTAATACCAGGTATTGAATTAAGTGCAGAATATAATAATGAGGAAGTTCATATACTAGGATACATGATTAATTACAAGATGGAATATTTACTCAAAATATTACAACGCCTGCAAGATACTAGGGATAACAGAGCTGTTAAAATTATTTATAAATTAAGAAAACTAGAAATTAAAATCAGCTATAAAGATGTAGTAAAAATGGCAGGTGCTGGGACAATTGGACGCCCTCATATTGCACGTTCTATGATTCAAAAAGGGTATGTACAAACAGTTGAGGAAGCTTTTGTAAAATATTTGGCAAAAGGAGCTTTAGCATATGTTCCAAAACATAGGTTAACACCTATATGTGCAATTAATATTATAAGAAAAGCAGGGGGTTTTTCAATTGTTGCACATCCTGGTTTGTTAAAATCTGAATCTATATTAAATTATTTAATTGATATAGGTATTGATGGAATAGAAGTATATCATTCTAAACATTCAATAGAACAATCTAAAAAATACTTAAAATTAGCCAAAAAATATAATCTTTTCATCACTGGGGGTTCTGATTTTCATTATCCTCCAGAAGATAATAAACATGATGGTGATTTAGGAAGTGTCAAGGTCCCATTAGAAAGTGTTACATTTGTTAGGGGTGATTAAAATATCTATATCTGAATTTAAAGGCCAACGTAATCGTCAATTTCCATCAAAAATTAGTACGACTCAGTTCGTTAAACTATATGTTTTGCATTTACTCACCGAAAAGGATTATTATGGCAATGAATTGATAGATGAAATAAAAAAAAGAATAGATTACAAATGGGAACCGAGCCCTGGTATGATCTATCCTTTATTAAGGGATTTAGAAAGTAATAATTATATAACTGGATGGTGGGAAGAACCAGACAAAAGATCTATTAGATATTACAGAATTACAGACGAAGGAATAAACATTTATAAAAAAATAAAATTACTTTATAAACCAATTATAGACGATTCTTTAACAATAATAAAAAATACCTTAAAAGATATATATGGGTATATGTAAAATTATTTTAATGAATTTGTTAAAATGATTTTAATCTAATAGAGAATAGTGTATTATATATATTAATATTTAATAAAAATAAAAGTTTCAAAAAATAAGTACAATGTAAGGGGGATATCAATGAGCATAAAAGTTTCAAAAAAATCTCAAAATATTTCACCGTCAATTACACTTGCAATAAGTGCTAAAGCAAAACAAATGAAAGAAGAGGGGATTGATATAATAAATTTCGGAGTGGGTGAACCCGACTTTGATACACCAACAAACATCAAAAATGCTGCCATAGAGGCAATTAATAAGGGATTTACTAAATATACCCCTGCTTCAGGATTACCACAGCTTAAACAGGCAATATGCGCTAAATTAAAATCCGATAATAATTTAGATTATAAACCAGAAAATATAGTTGTATCCAATGGCGCAAAACATTCCTTATACAATATTTTTCAAGCCATATGCAATCCAGGGGATGAAGTAATTATACCATCACCATACTGGGTAAGTTATCCGGAAATGGTTAAAATGGCAAATGCTAATCCTGTATTCGTAAACTGTACTGAAGAAAATGAGTTTAAAATTAACAAAGAAGATCTTTCAAAAGTTATTACACCTAAAACAAAAGCTATAATATTAAACAGTCCTTCCAATCCAGCCGGAGCTGTTTATACAAAAGCTGAATTAGAAGAAATTGCACAAATTGCAGTGAAACACAATATATTTATAGTAACTGATGAAGTATATGAAAAATTGGTATACGATGGGGAGGAACACATTAGTATTGCTTCCCTTGATGAAAAAATAAAAGATTTAACAATTGTAGTAAATGCTATGTCTAAATGTTATGCTATGACAGGATGGAGAATAGGATATACAGCAAGCCATGCAACCATAGCTAAAGCTATGAGTAATATACAAAGCCATGCTACATCTAATCCTAATACTATAGCTCAACATGCTAGCATTGAAGGTCTAACCGGTGATCAATCTTCTGTAGAAGAGATGAAATTAGCATTTGATGAAAGAAGAAGATACATGGTAAAAGGAATAAATGAGATAAAAGGTTTATCATGTATTGTGCCTAAAGGTGCATTTTATGTCATGATGAATATTAAGCAATTGATTGGTACTACTATTAAGGGAATAGTTATTAATGGTTCCATGGATTTTTCTGAATTATTGCTTGAACATGCTAATGTTGCCGTTGTACCGGGGATTGCTTTTGGTGTTGATGAATTTGTTCGTTTATCATATGCAAATTCACTTGAAAATATTAAAGAGGCACTTGATAGAATCGATACTGTTTTAAATGGTTAGGGTTTTATAGAATATTTTTAAT
>CAYLIZ010000001.1:32617-46581 GCA_964383985.1 uncultured Alkaliphilus sp.
TCATTAAACCTTTTTATAATTTATAAGAGATTTATTAGACATATATAGGGAAGTGGTTTATAATTAGAATAACAACTATTCTTTAAATGTATATTTAGGGAATAGTTGTTATCTTTTAAAATATATACTGAATTTTATATTACTTACCCCTTACCCCTATTGCGTTATTATTTATTATTACTAAGGAGCTGATATGGTGTCAAAACGTTTACATATAAACATACATAATAAATCTGATAAGCCGGATAATCTTGTTATCAAACAGAACTATCTTATCGAGAAATGTCTAGAAATCGAGAGGCAGCTTCCGGATTTTATGGATGATTTTTTCATCTATTTAAAAAATGGTGTAGCACTTTCTAGCCGTTTGGCTTATTTAAATGACATATTGTTTTTCTGCAGATATTTAATCAACGAAACTAACCTTACTGCTGCAAATACAACTTATAATATTACTGCTGCGGATTTTAATAAAATTACTGCCAAGCATGTTAACAGATTTATTGGAGATTATTGTTCCAGATATACAGTTAAAGATAATGATTCTATAAAAATAATAGAAAATAATAATCGTACCCTAGGTAGAAAAAGATCAACCTTATCTGTATTATTCAAATTTCTTTATAGAGATGAGATCATAAAAAATAATATTACAGATGGATTCAACCCTATTCGCCTTCCTAAGCCCCAACCTGATGCTATAAAAAGATTAGAAATTGATGAAGTGGCTATTATGTTAGATATAGTGAGTACTGGAAAACACCTTTCTGAGGGGGAAAAGAAATATTGGGAAAAAACTAAATTAAGAGATAAAGCAATCCTTGTGCTGTTTATTACATATGGTTTAAGATTGAGTGAACTTCAACAACTAAATATATCATCATTTAATTTTAATAGAGGAGAATTCAGAATTTATCGTAAACGTGGTAAGGAAGTTATAATGCCTATTAACAAAACATGTGAAATTGTAATAAAAGATTATATAGAAAATGAACGCACTGCATCTGATATGTTAGATGATGGGCACAAAGATGCTTTGTTTCTTTCATTACAAAATAGACGTATAACAGCAAGAGCCATCAGAAATCTTGTAAAAAAATATACTTCTATTGTATTAGGCACAACTAGAGAAAAAGGCTATAGTCCCCATAAACTCAGAGCTACTGCTGCCACCTCATTAATACAACAAGGATTTTCTATATATGATGTTCAAAATCTATTGGATCATGATAATGTAACTACAACCCAGCTTTATTCAGCTCATAGAAAAGATGTAAAAAGGGAAATTGTCAAAAATTTTGAATGGATTGATGAATAGAATTTTTTGCCGAACAAATGTTTGATATTTAATTTAATATATGATATATTTTAATATAGATAAACAATCCAAGTATCTAACAAAAAATATATTCATGGACGACTTCTATGGCTAATTCAAGTAGATAAGGGAAAAACTGAATCTTAATTTGTAGAAAGGAATTTTAAAATGTATGAGGATCTAAATCAAAAACAATTAGATATATTAAATTATATAAAAATGGAAGTAAATAAAAAGGGATATCCTCCATCCGTAAGAGAAATATGTAGGGCTGTTGGTTTTAAATCAACTTCTACGGTTCATGGACATTTATCTAAATTAGAGGAAAAAGGCTATATTCGAAGGGATGCCACCAAACCAAGAGCAATAGAAGTTTTAGATAATGACCCTTTTGGGAATTTATCATATAATAAAGAGACTGTTAATGTGCCCGTTATTGGCAGGGTAACTGCAGGGGAGCCTATATTAGCAGTTGAAAACATTGAAGATACATTTCCTCTACCTGCAGATCTTACTTATAATGGCAATACCTTTATATTAATTGTTAAAGGAGAAAGTATGATTGATGCAGGTATACTAGACAATGATTATGTAATAGTTAATCAGCAATCTGTTGCTACAAATGGGGATATAGTAGTTGCATTAATAAATGATGAGGCTACCATAAAACGTTTTTATAAAGAAACTGACCATATAAGACTTCAACCTGAAAACAGTCTGATGGAACCTATAATACTTAAAGATAAAGATGTGATTATTTTAGGTAAGGTGATAGGTGCATTTAGAAAATATTAATATTTATTAATGCTAAAGAATGCTAAAGAAGGGTTTAAAATTCAACCCTTCTTTAAGTATTGTCCAATTAAATCAAATTGTATTAATTTTATATCAATTAATGTTATTTATATTTTTTAATGCCAATAAAGCCCCCAACTTAGCATGTTCATAAGTTAGCCCCCCTTGATAATAGACTATATAGGGCTTCCTAATAGGTGCATCTGCACTTAATTCGATTGAAGATCCCTGTATAAAGGCACCGGCAGCCATGATTACCGGGTCGTCGTATCCGGGCATATGCCAGGGTTCCGGAGTTACGAAAGAGTCCACTGGAGCAGCCTCTTGAATTCCTTTGCAAAAAGCGATTACTTTTTTAGCATCCCCTAATTTAATCAATTGAACAATATCACTTCTGGCAGCATCATATTTCGGTTTTACTTCGTATCCCATCTCTTCAAATAGTTTGGCGCAAAATATTGAACCCTTTATTGCTTCACTAACAATATGGGGTGCTAGAAATAATCCTTGAAACATTTGTCTCGATAATCCAAATGTTAATCCACATTCCTTACCTACCCCGGGAGAAGTAAGTCTGTAGGATATCTCTTTTATAAGATCTTGTTTTCCAACAATATATCCACCTGTTAAAACAATTCCCCCACCAGGATTTTTAATTAAAGAACCGGCAAGCAAATCTACCCCTACTTCTGTAGGCTCCTTTTCTTCCAAAAATTCACCATAACAATTATCAACCATGCAGATTACCTTATCATTTTTTTTCCTGGCAATGTTCACTATTTTTTCAATGGTATTAATATCTACAGCCGGCCTAAAGCTATAACCTGTGGATCTTTGAATATAAACTAAAGTTGTTTTTTCGGTAACTTCTCTTTCTATTGCACTAAAATCAACAGTGCCATCACTCATAAAATCAATCTGTTTATATATAACACCCATGTTTTTTAAACTTCCTTTATATTCTCCTCTTAAACCTATCAATTCGTTTAATGTATCGTATGGTTCACCGGTTACTGATATAATCTCATCACCTTGATGAAGTAACCCAGATAGACACAGACTCAATGCATGGGTTCCATTTACAATAGTAGGTCTAACTATAGAATCTTCTGTAGAAAAAACTTTTGCATATATTTCCTCTATTTTTTCGCGACCAATATCATTATACCCATAACCCGTTGTCCAATTAAAATGTTGATCACCTAGTCGCGCCTCCTGCATAGCATTTAATACCTTATATTGATTATATTGCTTTATTTGATCAATCTCTTTAAACCTATCAATTAAAGTTTCTTCTATATCTATCATTTTATCTACCAGATATCTCTCTATCCCAAAAGCATCTTTCAATATCTTATGTACCATTAACTGTCTCCTCCCGGTTACTTTATTTATTTGATGTTTGTTGCCCTTTTGTCCAATGAGCCCTGCAAGTTGTTGACAAAACGGACAGCGGAGCGAGCAACGCGAGCGTAGAAATGCGCTACGCGAATGTTGCGTTTGACCAACCTTACTAGAGGCTAAAAATCGGAATGTCAGCATGCCGGATCTGGTTTCTGTGGACTTCCGGCACCCTGACCTCCGGCATCTGGCCTCTATATTAGAAATCGGATATCGGTTTGCCAGATTTAGTCTTCGTAGATTTTCGGCACTCTGACCTCTAGTTCCTGATCTCCGGTATGGGTTAGGTCATAAAAAAGTAAAGTTTTCTAATTCATCTGATGAGGTTAGAAAACTTTACCTTTTCAAAGTTTTGAAATTTACCTTTTTTATTGTTCATCTTTTGCTTTTATATTTAAGCTAAAATTAACTTGTGTATTTGGCGATATAGTGGAAATCGCATGTTTATATATTAATTGTTGTTTTCCATTCGATTCTAATACTATTGTATAGTTATCAAATCCCTTAACTATTCCTTTTAATTGGAATCCATTTATTAAATATATAGTAATTAAAATATTTTCTTTTCTTACCTGATTTAAAAATATATCCTGTAAATTTATATTGCCTTTCATCTTCCCTTTCCCCTTCCTTAAACTTTAATTATTATAGCAAACAATTATAAATATTTAACGAAAAATGTAACGAAATATTTATATGCCTACACTAATTATTCTACAATAAATTAAAATATCCTTTAAAATCCTTGATAATATCCTCTATTAAATTTTTGTTAGTTGAATAATTAGATATATTGTACCAGTTAATAATATCACTATATCTCCTAAACCAAGTTAACTGGCGTTTTGCATATCGTCTTGTATTCCTTTTGAGAATTCTAACTGCCTCATCTAAATCATATTCACCTTCTAAATATCTGATGATCTCCTTATAACCTAATCCCTGAAATGCTACTAAATCTTTGGAATACCCTAAATTAAGTAAATTTTTCACTTCTTCTATTAATCCTTGTTCTATCATAATATCTGTTCTTATATTTATTCTATTATAGAGCTCTTTTCGATTTCTTGTTAATCCTACAAAATAAAATTCATATTCATCATTTAAGGTAATATCTTTTTTGAAATTACCTATTTTACCCCCCGTTTCATGATAAACTTCAATTGCCCGAATTACCCTTTTAATATTATTGGGGTGTATTCTGCTTGCAGCATCAGGATTTATCTTTTTAAGCTTATTATGTACATATTCATTTCCCATATTTTTAGCTTCTTCCTGTAATGTTTTTCTAAGCCTCCAATTGGAAACAGATTGTGCAAAATCCATATTATAGAGGATTGAATTAATATACAACCCTGTGCCACCTACTATAATTGGAAGTTTTCCATTTGATATTAAATTATCAATTGTATCTTTTGCTAACTTTTGAAATCTAGCCACAGAAAAGTTTTCATCCGGATTTATTATATCAATTAAATGATGCGCAATACCTCGCCTTTCCTCTAAACTTGGTTTAGCTGTACCTATATCCATATTTTTATAAATTTGCATTGAATCTGCAGAGATAATTTCACCATTCAGCTTATTAGCTAAGGTTATACCTACATCCGTTTTTCCAACAGCCGTAGGTCCTGCTATAATTAATAATCTTTTCCTCACTCAATTTCCTCCTATTGTATTCGTTTAAAATGTTTTTCAATATCATATTGATTCATAGTTAAAATAATAGGCCTACCATGTGGACAAGTTAAGGGTGGCGTAAGGGTATGAAGTTCTTCAATCAGCTGTTTTATTTCATAATAATCTAATCTGTCCATTGCCTTAATTGCTTTTTTGCATGCCCTTTTAATAATAGTATCCTCAAAATAATCGGCAGTATTGCTGTTGTTTCTTGTTCCATCTAATATTTCATAAATAAAGGAAAAGTTTTGAGGTCTTCCTAAAATCATAGGTACTTCCCTGATGATCACTGAATTAGTGCCAAAGTCTTCAATACGAAAACCTAATTTAACAAATAAATTCATATTATTAGATAGTAAAATATAGTCTTCGTTAGTTAGCTCTAAAATTTCCGGCTCTACTAGCTTTTGAGATACTATTTTTTCATTTCTGACCTCATCTAAAAATTTATTATAAAGCAATCTTTCATGAGCTGCATGTTGGTCAATTAAATAGATTGACTGCTCCTTTTCTAAAATTATATAAGTATTAAATATTTGACCTATAATTTTATATTGATTTAATAATGTGTTCAAGAAAGAAGATTGTACTATATCTTCATGTATATCATCAGTTTGGGTTTGTTTTTCATTATTTTTATCTTGTTTATTAATAAACTGATCAGTTTTTTGGACACTAGGATTTTGGGCATAGTACTCATTAACTTCATTTGCCAATATATTTCCATTAACATTGTCGTATTTTTCGATATTTTCCATATCATTAGTTGTTATTGGAGATTCTGATTCTGATATAGTATTTAATCCCTGATTCATTTGATTTTTATGTTCCATTATTAATAATTTAGGTATAATTGTATTTTTTTCTAAGGTTTTAATTATAGATTTATAAATAAATTCTTGTATTTGTTTTTCTTTTTCAAATTTCACCTCAGTTTTTGATGGATGAACATTTATATCTATTTCAGATGGATTTATACTTAAATTTAATATACAAATAGGGTACTTGTTAATGATAATCTTTTCCTTATATGCTTCTTCTATGGCCTTGCTGATTAATTTACTTTTTATATATCTGCCATTGATATATATAATTTGCAAATTTCTATTACCCCTTACAAAATTTGGTTGGCTTATATAGCCTTGCAATTTCATATTTAGCTTATTTTTCTCTAAAAATATTAAATTTTTAAAAGTATCTTTATCAAACATGGTTAATATAGCCTGGGATAATATGTTGTTTCCAGGAGTAGTAAATACAGTATTGTTATTATTGATATATTTAAATGATATGCTAGGGGTACTAAGTGATAATCGGGTAATAATTTTACTGATTTTCATTGTTTCAGCTGAGTTTGATTTCATAAATTTTAACCTAGCCGGTGTATTAAAAAACAAATTTTTAACTTCAATGGAGGTCCCTGTTGGACAACCTATCTTTTTTACGGTTTCAATTTTTCCACCTATAATTTCAATTAATATTCCATATTTTTGATTTTTTGTTCTCGTAATCATCTTTATTTGTGAAACCGCTGCAATGCTGGCTAATGCTTCACCTCTAAACCCCAAAGAATTAATATTGTTTAAATCATTTGCATTTGTTATTTTCGATGTGCTATGTCGCATAAAAGCCCGTTCTACATACTCTTCCTCTATACCTACACCATTATCCGTCACACGAATATATTTTTTACCGCCTTCTTTTATTTCTAATGTTATTATAGATGCCCCTGCATCAATAGAATTTTCAATTAGTTCTTTTACTACCGAATGGGGGGCATCTATTACTTCACCGGCTGCTATTTTATTGATTGTTAAATCATCTAATATTTCAATTTTTCTATTCATCAATAGCCTCCTTAAAGCTGTGTATAGCCCTTTTCTGAAATTTATACAATATATTTAATGCATCTATAGGTGTTATTTTTAACAAATTTATTTCTTTTAAATCTTTTATTATTTCTGCATTAATTAATTCCTTATATTTGAGTTGTTCTGTATCATCACTGGTTAAAGCAATTTCTGATTCTTTTAATATATTATTCAGATTAATATCCTTGTTGCTACTTTTTCTTTCAAGATCTGCCAGTATATCATTAGCACGATTTATAATATCTTGTGGCAATCCTGCCAATTTAGCCACTTGAATACCATAACTTCTATCTGCACTACCTTCCAAAAGTTTATATAAAAATATAATGTCGTCCTCTTCTTCTTTTATTGATATTTTATAATTTTTAATTTTCTCATGGGTTTCAGATAATTTAGTTAATTCATGATAATGGGTTGAAAAGAGGGTTCTGGAATTAAGCAGTTTACATATATATTCCACAACAGACCATGCAATACTCAAACCATCAAAAGTGCTTGTTCCCCTACCTATCTCATCTATTATTAACAGACTTTTTTCAGTAGCCAAATTAATAATACTTGCCATTTCACTCATCTCTACCATAAATGTACTCTGTCCTCCAGATAAATCATCACTAGCACCAACCCTTGTAAAAATTCTATCCGTTGTACCAATGGTAGCACTATGTGCAGGAACAAAGGAGCCTATTTGTGCCATTAAAACAATTAAAGCTACTTGTCTCATATATGTTGACTTACCAGCCATATTGGGGCCGGTAATGATTAAAAATTGTTCATCTTCGGTATTTATATAAGTATCATTAGGAATAAACATCTCATTTCCTAATATTTTTTCAACTACCGGATGCCTCCCATCCTTAATATCTATAATTTCATTATTATTAACAACCGGCTTAATATAATTATTTTCCTCAGCTATTTCCGCAAAAGAACATAAAACATCTAGTTCTGCTATTGCATTTGCAGTTTGCTGTATACGTTCTATTTTGGTTAGGAGTATATTGCGGATTTGAATAAAAAGTTCATATTCAATATTTATAATCTTTTCTTCTGCTCCTAATATTTTGGTCTCCATTTCCTTAAGCTCCGGAATAAAATATCTCTCAGAATTAACTAATGTTTGTTGTCTTATATAGTGTTCCGGTACCAAATGTAAGTTAGGTTTTGAAATTTCAATATGATATCCAAAATTTTTGTTATATCCTATTTTTAAAGATTTAATACCTGTCTTATCTCTTTCCTCCTGTTCTAATTTTATAATCCAGTGTTTGCCCCCCTTAGATATTTTTCGAAGTTCATCAAGTTCTTTATTATATCCCTCTTTAATAATTCCACCATCCTTTAAGGTTGGTAATGGTTCTTCTAATATTGATACTTCAATAAGATTTCTAACATCTTCTAATGGGTCTATATTATTTAAAATTTTTTCTAATAAACCGGCAGGCTGATTAATAAATAATTGTTTGATAATCGGTAAAAAAGATACAGATTTTTTTAATGCTACTAAATCCCTAGGGTTAGCAGAACCAAATGCAATTTTACCGGCAAGTCTTTCTAAGTCATAAATTTGTTTTAAATTTTCTTTTAATTCTTTCCTTAATAAAATATCATGCTTTAATATTTCAACTGCACATAACCTTTGATTGATATGTTCAACATCTAATAAAGGCTCTTCTATCCATCGTCTGATCATTCGTCCACCCATAGCTGTTAATGTTCTATCTAAAATCCATAATAAGGAACCCTTTTTGTTTCTTTCTCTAATAGTTTCAGTCAGTTCTAGATTGCGACGAGTGGATATATCTAATATCATTTTTTTATTTAAATCATATATATTAACTTTATTTATATGTATTAAAATTTTCTTTTGAGTTGATTTTAAATAATGAAGCAAGGCTCCTGTAGATTGAATGCCGAAATGATCAGAATAAAAACCTAGGCCTTCTACGGACACTACATTAAATTGTTCCCTAATTTGATTAGCCGAATAATCCTTTTCAAAAGCCCATGAATCACATTCAGACATATAGACATTAAGTTTATTTTTAATAGATTCTATGATACTAGTATAATGTGATTCTCCATCAACAAAATAAATTATTTCAGTGGGTTCTATCCTAATAATCTCATCTATTATCTTCTGTTTTTTTTCTTGCCCCGTAATTTGAGTACAAAGAAATTCTCCGGTAGAAATATCTACATAAGTTAACCCGCATCCCTTGGCAGAGATATATAATGAAACCAAATAATTATTTTTTTTATCCTCTAATAAATCAGTGCCAATTAGTGTTCCGGGAGTAATAACTCTGACTACATCTCTATTTACAATTCCTTTAGCTTCAGATGGATCTTCAATCTGTTCACATATTGCAATCTTATATCCCCTCGAAACTAATTTATCCATATAAGCATCTGCAGCATGGTGTGGAACACCGCACATTGGGATTTTATCCACTTTGCCTCTGGCAGTTAAAGTTATTTCTAATTCTCTAGAGGCTATTTCAGCATCTTCAAAAAACAGTTCATAAAAATCTCCCAACCTAAAAAACATTAAACAATCTTTATATTCTTCTTTTAGTTCTGTATATTGTTGCATCATAGGAGTTAACTTGCCCAAATTTATTCCTCCCTATCACCTTTATAAAACTCATATATGATTATATCAAATAAACAAATTAATTTTTAGCTTAACTTATAATACAAGCTTATAATAACTAAAATAGAATGCTATTCACATTCTATTTTAATTATTGTAATTAATTTACCGTACCGATTAAACTTTTATTAAATACCTAGCTATATATTATCACAATAGGTTAATTATTTATTTCATGATTTCGCAATTTTTCCATTTAAAGAAAAAGTTTTAGCTTCCACAATTTGCACTTGTACTAGTTTTCCAATTAAGTCTTTTGGTCCGTCAAAATTAACCAGTTTATTTCCCCTTGTTCTACCCATCAGCCTATTAGGATTTGTTTTACTTGGCCCTTCGACTAATACCTCTACAATTTTATCTAAATAGTTTTGGTTAATCTCTGCACTAATTTTATTTACTTTTTCCAATAGACGATTAAACCTATTTTGCTTCGTTTTATGATCTATTTGATTTTCCATCTCTGCCGCTGGTGTACCCTCACGAATAGAATATAGAAATGTAAATGCAGAATCATACCTTACTTTTTCTACTATATCAAGTGTATCTTGAAAATCCTCTTCTGTTTCCCCGGGAAACCCAACTATAATATCTGTAGTTAATCTGATATTAGGCACCTTATCTTTTAGCTTTTTAACTAAAAGTAAATACCCCTCTTTTGTGTACCTTCTATTCATAATCTTTAAAATGCGATTACTGCCTGATTGAAATGGCAAATGCAAATGCTCACAAATCTTATCGCATTCTGCCATAGCATCAATTAATTTATCAGATAAGTCCTTAGGATGTGATGTCATAAATCTAATTCTTTCTATTCCTGAAATTTTGTTTAATTCTCTTAATAAATCCGCAAAATCGATATCTCTATTTAATGTTTTTCCATATGAATTTACATTTTGCCCAAGAAGCATAATTTCTTTTGTACCATCATTAGCAAGTTTAGTTGCTTCTTTTATTATACTTTTCATTTCCCTACTTCTTTCTCTTCCCCTTGTATAAGGGACAATGCAATAAGTGCAAAAATTATTACATCCATACATAATATTAATAAATGCTTTTAATTTATATTTACGATTAGCCGGCAATCCTTCTATTACATCACCTTCACGATCCCATACTTCTATCAACATATTTTCTGTTTCCATAGATTTTGCTAATAATTCGGGAAATCTAAACAGATTATGTGTACCGAAAATCAAATCTACATGTTTATACTTGTTTTTTATTTCTTTTACTGTTTGGGGTTGTTGCATCATGCATCCGCATACAGCTATTATGAGATTGTCTCTTTTTTGTTTTAGGTTTTTTAATGCTCCTAGGTTTCCATATACTTTTAATTCTGCGTTTTTTCTCACACAACAGGTATTATATATGATTAAATTTGCATCTTCTTTATTATCTGTAGCTATAAAACCCATATTTTCAAGCATTCCGGATAAAATTTCTGAATCATGCTCATTCATCTGGCAACCGTAAGTGATAATAATATATTTTTTATTTTTATCACTATTATATATTTTAAAATTTTCAATAATATTTTGTTGTTTTTTTATTTCTTCAAATGAGACTACAGGTTTTTTATTTTTGATCATTCATATCCTCCTAAATATCCAACTATGTATAATATCTCATATAATATAATATTATAAATTATCAGTCATATATAATTTTTAATTATACACTAATATCCTATATGTTAAAGATACCAAAACAAATTTTGTATTTTTATATATTATATACTAAGTATTTTAATTTGCATTTTAAAATATACATAAATACATTATTATTAGAAATTATATATTACCATTTGGTACTTTATCCTATTATGGTATAATAAATTAACTGTAAAATTGTTATATAGGAGGCAAATAACAATGCTTTTATCGAAACGAATTATATCAATGCAAGAATCACCGATTAGAAAATTAGTACCATATGCACAGGCTGCAAAAAAGCAGGGTAAAAAGGTATACCATTTAAATATTGGTCAGCCTGATATTGAAACCCCAGCTTCGTTTATGGATTCTATAAAAAAATTTGATGAAAAAATTCTGGCTTATTCCTTATCTAATGGTTCCACAGAATTAATCAACTGTATGAGTTTATATTATGCAAAACATGGTATTGATTTTAAAAATGATGAAATTCTAATTACTAACGGTGGATCTGAGGCAATTTCATTCTCTATTATAGCTACAACAGATCCGAATGACGAAATATTGATACCAGAACCTTTCTATGCAAATTATAATGGATTTTGCTCTGCTGCAAATGTTAATATATCACCCATTACTTGCAAAGCAGAAGATGGATTCCATTTACCAAGCAATGAAACTATAGAAAAAATAATTACTCCTAGAACAAAAGCTATTTTATTATCCAACCCCGGAAACCCCACAGGAGTAGTTTACACGAAAAATGAAATTTATATGATAGCCGAATTAGCGAAAAAATATAATCTATTTGTTATCGCCGATGAAGTGTATAGGGAATTCGTATATGATGGAATTAAATTTACAAGTTTTGCAATGATAAAAGAAATTGAAGATAGAGTAATTATAATAGACAGCATTTCTAAACGTTATAGCGCTTGTGGTGCTAGAATTGGTTCAATTGCAAGCAAAAATAAAGAGTTAATAGGGCAAATACTTAAATTATGTCAAGGAAGACTTTGTGTACCAACACTTGAACAAATAGGAGCTGTTGAAGTATATAAAACAACGCCGAATACATATTTTAACGCTGTTAATCGGGAATATGACAAGCGTAGACAAATTGTATATGAGGCGTTACAATCTATGCCGGGCGTATTATGTAAAAAACCTGATGGTGCATTTTATGTAGTAGCTAAATTACCTGTTGATAATGCGGAAAAATTTGTTATCTGGTTGTTAAGTGAATTTGATGTTGATGGAGCAACAGTAATGTTAGCCCCTGCCGAAAATTTTTATGCAACACCTGGTTTGGGCAAAAATGAAATTCGAATCGCTTATATATTAAATGCAGATGATTTGATTAAATCAATGAAAATTCTGAAAATCGCTCTTGAAAAATATCCGGGTAAAACAATTTAATAATTTAATATAGTTCTTATATTTTTTTATAATAAAAATCAATAAATTTAGGATTATTAAAAAATTTAATAGAACAACATTTTTGGCAGCCTAGTATAATTAGGCTGTACCATTTATAAATTTAATTACATCATATGTAATATTTGAGCTCTTTGTTTAATAATAGTCATAATTGTTAAAAAAATTTGCTATTAAAAAATTTATAGTATCTAAACTATTAAAATATTGTTATAATTTCGGGTTTATCTTTTTATAAAAAAACGTTTTCAAAGGGGTTAAATTATAGCGATTAGGCAAAATTATCTGTTCAGTACTGCCCACAAACAACACTCCTTCATTGCTCAATGAATCATGAAATTTCATATATATATCATTTTTAGCCTCTTCTGTAAAATATATCATTACATTTCTACATACGATTAAATCACATTGGCTTGGATACCTATCTTCTAATAAATTGAAATGTTTTAAAATTACCCGTTTTTTTATTTCTTCATTTATTTTATACTTATCGCCATCCTTTGTAAAAAATGATAGTATAAATCTCCTAGGTAAGTTTTCCAAACTCTTTTTAGAATATATTCCTATAGAAGCTTTTTTTAATGCACCCTTGTCAATGTCAGTAGCTAATACAGATATCTGGTTTATTGAAAAAAATTTAGAAAGCAACATTACCAAAGAATATGGTTCTTCACCGGTTGAACAAGCAACGCTCCAGATTTTTAATTTAGATCTATGTTTTAGTAAATAAGGAATTATATCTTGTTCTAACACTCTCCATTGCTCGGGATTGCGATAAAATTCTGACACATTTATAGTCAAGTAATTAACAAACTCATCCAATAATTTAAAATCCTGATTTATAGCATTAAAATAAGAATCATAAGAGTTGAATTTATTGCGGGTAATCAAGGACTCTATTCTTCGCTTCATTTGTCGTTCCTTATAACTACTTAGGTTTATTCCGGTTAATTTGTAAACCTTCTCCTTAAAGACTTCATATCCTTGCATAAGATTACCCCCTTACCCAAACATGCTGATATATTATGATAAAAAATAAAGAGCCTCTGACTCTTTATTTTTTATTATTGATTTTTACTGCATTCTTATTCTGTTATATCCTCATCTACTGCATCTTCATCTACTGCATTTTCATCTACTGCATTTTCATC
>CAYLIZ010000001.1:46681-61696 GCA_964383985.1 uncultured Alkaliphilus sp.
TTCATCTACTGCATTTTCATCTACTGCATTTTCATCCATTGCATCTCCGCTTATTGCATCTTCACTTATTGCACTTTCGATTGTTGTTATATTATTATCATCATCATTATTCCCCATTTGTTGTTCTTCTTCTATTTCCGCATTGGCAGCTGCAATACTAAGACTAATACGTCTGTCTTCCGGCTTTATGTCTAAAACCTTGACTTTTACTTTTTGTCCAATATGAAGTTTATCTGATGGTTTTGAAACATGCTCTTCACTAATTTGGGAAATATGTACTAATCCATCTAATCCTAGTTCTAATTCAACAAAAGCACCAAAATCTACTAATCTAACAACCTTACCTTCGACTATATTTCCTACAGGATATTTTTGTTCTGCTGTTTCCCAAGGATGCGGTTGTGTTTGCTTTAATCCCAAAGATATCCTGCCTTTGTCTTTATCAAAATTCAGGACCTCTACTTCTACTGCGTCACCTACATTTACAACTTCCGTTGGATGTTTTATCCGTCCCCAGGATAATTCTGATATATGAATGAGGCCATCAACACCACCTATGTCTACAAATGCACCAAAATTTGTAATATGCCTTACTTCTCCTTTGATGCGACTACCTTTTTCTAATTTAGAAAACAATTCTTCTCTCTTAAGTTTATTTTCTTCTTCTAATACAACCTTTCTGGATAGTATCACCTTATTTTTCTGCCTATCTATTTCAATTATTTTAGTATCAAAACTTTGGCCCTCAAAAACCCTTAAATCGTCAACATAGCGATCCGATAGATGACTTGCCGGTATAAAACATCTAATTCCATGTATTATAGCTATTGCACCACCTTTTACGGCTTCAACTACATTTGTTTCAACTAGAGATCCTTCTTCTTTTATTTTTTCTAAGTAGTTCCATCCTTTTACTATATCTACCCTTTTTTTCGACAATAAAACATTGCCTTCTCCATCATCTAAACTTAATACATAAACTTCAATCTCATCTCCCTCTTTAGCAATATCAAGAGGGTTGACTGTTACATCGTTTGATATTTCTTCTTTTGGAATTATTCCATCCGATTTATATCCTAAGTTTACTGTAATTTCATCATCAGTAACACTTATGACCTCACCCGTAACAATTTCTCCCCTTCTTAGTCTTACCATTGTTTTTTCTATTTCTTCCATTAAATCTTGCATATCATCGTTCATTTTTAAAACCTCCTAAAATTAAGTTTGTTTCTATAATATAATGATTATTAATTAATGTTTATTAATTTTTACATACTCAGTAAATAGATAAATTATTTAATTTTTTGATTACCTCATCAATAATCCATTTGGGAGTAGAAGCTCCCGCAGTAATACCAATTATCTTATAATCTTTTAATACATCAATTGACAACTCCTCTGCAACTTCTATATGAAAAGTAGCATTTGGTTTTTCTGTTTTGCAAATATCTACAAGTTTTTGAGTATTAGAGCTATGATATCCGCCTATCACTATAATTGCATCAACATTTTTTGCTAAATTTCTAGCAGATTCCTGTCTATCTACAGTAGCAAAACAAATTGTATTAAATTTTATGACCTGCTTTGCTTTTTTTTCAATTATATTATTGAGCTCATGATATAAATTTTCCGGCATTGTTGTTTGTACAACAATACACAATTTTTGTACAAAAGGAATTTTTTCGATATCATTTTTTGTTTTGACAATATATGCTTCATTGTTACACCATCCATTTATTCCTATTACTTCCGGATGGTTTGAATCTCCTATAATAACAATAGTATACCCTTCTGTCTTAAATTTCTTGACTATGTTTTGAATTTTTCTAACAAAAGGACATGTTGCATCGACTATTTCAATGTTCTTTTCATTAGCTAGATTGTATATTTCCTTAGGGACTCCATGAGAACGAATAATTATAATACTATTATCTTCAAGGTTATTTAAATCGTTAACCACTTTTACTCCGGCATTTTGTAATTTATCTATAACCTGTTGATTATGAATAAGAGGTCCTAGAGTATAAATATCTCTTTTATTAATATTATCATTCAATTTGTCAAAAGCAATTTTTATAGCTCTTTCTACACCAAAGCAAAATCCTGAATGTTCCGCTACAACAATTTTCATTTATATCCTCCATATGTTTGATTATATAATCAACTTCATAATAATTCTACATAAAATATAAAAATTCTTTGTTAATTATAAATATTTTCATATTTATCTAGACCATTAAATTTCTATAAACTCCTAATTGTATTTAATACATACTGGCTTAATTTTTGATATTCCTTGGTAGAAAGTTTTTTGCCATAATAATTAGTTAATTCTATGGGTCTACCTATTATTATTTTTATTTTACTGAAAGGTCTATAGTTTCCTGCAATAGCCACTGGTATAATAGGACTTTGTGCCCTAATTGCAATCATAGCCAAACCAGGTTTTGCCTCCAGAATTTCACCTGATTTACTTCTAGTTCCCTCTGGAAATATACCAAAAATTTCCCCGCGATTTAAAGTCCGTAATGCCGTTTTAATTGCTCCAATATCAGCGCCACCCCTTTTTACTGAGAATACTCCTAATTTATTTAAAATTAAAGCAAAAAATTTATTCGAAAATAATTCTTCTTTTGCCATATAATTAATCTTTCTTGGCAAAAATGCTGCAGTTAAAACAGGATCCATCACACTAAAATGATTGGAAGACACTATACTCTTACCCTTTTTTGGAATATGTTCTTTCCCTTCAATTTTTACCCTATAAACTAGGGAAAGTAGAAATCTTACAGAACCTTTTGCAACTTTATAAAACAGCAACCTACTATCCCTCCTCCAGTATTGAAATTATTTTATCCACAATATCATCTATAGATAAATCTGTTGTATCAATAATAATTGCATCATCTGCCTTAACTAACGGCGAAAATTTTCTTTCTTTATCAATTTTATCTCTATTCACTATATCTTTTTTTACATCATCAAAATTTACCTTAAGTCCCTTATTTTTAAATTCCATATATCTCCTATAACTCCTCTGTTCAACAGTTGCTGTCAAAAAAATTTTCAAACTTGCATTATCAAGGACATGCGTTCCTATATCCCTTCCATCCATTACTACATCCCGGTTTAAAGCTAATTTTCTTTGTATATTGACTAAAATTTTCCTTACTCGCGGAATTTTAGCAACATAGGAGACATTTTTACTTACTTCAGGAGATCTGATTTCTTCATTAACTATATTATTGTCTAAATAAATATCACCCTGAAAAAACTTAATATTACTTTCTTGTGCTAATTTAACTATTACATCTTCATTTTGAATATCTACATTATTCATTAAAACCTTATAGGTAAGAGCCCTATACATAGCGCCTGTATCCACATATGTTATATTTAAACGCTCAGCAATCTTTTTGGCAATTGTACTCTTGCCGGAACCGGCAGGTCCGTCTATTGCAATTTGAATGCATGACATGTACCCTATGCCTCCTTAGAATAGATTTAACCACCGGTCTAGGTGGTTATCTTAAATAATAATATATCCCTCCCATTTACACTCTTAAGAGAAATTATACATCAATTTTTAATATCCCTCAAGCATATCTATATTCTTATCACAGCTAAAGTATTGATATCTTCTCTCAAGATTATGTGATTATTATCCAATACATTACTAATATTTGGAGATATATTTTCTATTTCAATTTTAATATTATTGCTATACATAGAACCATTTATTTGTACTACATCACCATTACAAACAGTTATTATAATTCGGTTATTTTCTTCAAATTTATAGTCAGATAATTCGCCATTTATAATTATTTCTAACATTGGATATACTTTGTCTTCTTCAATTGCAATTTCCATAATTCCTTGAGATGGTACATTACTTTTAAAATTATGTATATCATTAGGTTTAAAGAATTGTGCTGTAATATAATAATTATATACCCTTATTATATTAAATCCAATTAATAAAATAAACATAAACATGACAATGATAATAACTGATTTTTCCATAAAAAAACGATTTTTTTGTTTTAGTGATCTCCTTCGATTATTCACTAGCTACACTCTCCTACAACATCAAAAATTATAGACGTTTTTACATATTAAATATTATTTTTATATAATTATGTCCATATGACAGGTGTCGTTATACTTGATTAAAACGGGCCCGTAATGTCTAAATTCTATTAAATTGACAGAACCATTGCTTTGTTTTAATTTAAAATAGTGCTTTAAATCCATGGAAAGAACATTAAGCAAAAGTAAACGAATTATTGTGCCATGACTGACTACCAGAATTGTATTTTTGTTTGACCCTATAATTTTACTATTAACAAATTCAACTATGCGTTTTTGTGCTATTTCTATGGTTTCACCGGCCGGTATGTTTGCAAGATGAGGTTCTTCCATCCAGGTTCTAAAACTTTCAGGATAATTGTTTTTTATTTCCGGACGGGTTAATCCCTCCCATTCCCCAAAATTCATTTCAACCAATCTATTATCTAGTTTACAATCTAAATTTTTTATATTTGCAATAATTTGGGCTGTTAGATATGATCGTTCCAGAGGACTACAATAAATTTCATCTAATTCAATGTTTTTAAAATACTCCCCTAATTTTTTTGCTTGCTTGATGCCCAAAGGGGTTAAATTAGAGTCTCTATTTCCCTGGGTCCTACCTTCTAAATTCCATGATGTTTGTCCATGTCTAACTAAATATAGCCTTTTCATTTAGATCCACCTTTTATTTATTGATCCTGATTCTTTTTTTGATAAACATTATATTTTTTCCAGATTTCCTCTAATGTATTAAAATGTTCAGTTATTTCTTCTTTTTCATACATTCCTATCGCTACTATTAAAGCGTTTATTAAACTGAGGGGTGCTACCAATGAATCAACAAACGATATCATGTCACTTTTGGCAGTTAAAGTATAATCTGCTAAACTTGCTATTGGGGATGACAAACTATCGGTAATACCTATAATTGTTACCCCCTGTTCCTTTGCATATGATAATGCATCTACAGTTTGCATAGAGTATCTAGGAAATCCTATACCTATAACTACATCCTTGTTATTCATCCAAAACATCTGTTCAAAAATATTGCTAATGCCATGATGAATTATCTTAACATTGTCCAAAATTAAATTTAAATAAAAACCAAAATAATCAGCAAGGGCCATTGAACTTCTCAGACCAACTATATATTTTTTTTCAGCCCTGCATATCTCGTTTATTACCTGCCGAAATATGTCATAATCTATTTTTTCTAATGTCGTTCTAATATTATTCATATCAGCTCTTAATACCTTTTTTAGTACCAGACCTACGTCAGAATATTCACCTGCCATTTTTACACGCTGAACTGTAGTTAATTTTATTTTTACAATTTCTTTTAGGTCTTTCTGAAGCTGTGGATAACCATCAAAACCCAAAGCATTAGCAAATCTAACAACTGTTGATTCACTAACACCAACTTTATCAGCAAGTTTAGATGCCGTCATGAAAGCTGCCTTGTCGTAATTTTCAATAATATACCGGGCAATCAATTTTTGGCCTTTACTTAGTTTAGAAAATCTTTTTTGTATTTGATTAATTAAATCTTTTTTATTTTCATTCATAATGGTCAATCATCCTATTTCTTTATTTTATCTCTTAAATTAAACTATAAACTTTTAATAAAGTATTCTTATTTAAATAATCTTAATAATTAAAATAATAAATAATCTAATATAAAATTACCTATAAATATTCCATTTTTTTAATTCCTCAAAATGTTCAAAATTGGTAAGATCAAAATGCATTGGTGTAACAGAAATATAATCTTCATTAATTGCCATAATATCGCTGTCAGGATCTTGTTCCATCTCTCGTACTGTGCCAGACATCCAATAATATACATTGCCCCAAGGATCCTTTCTTTCAATAAATGCATTATCATATTTCCTTACTCCCAGAGTAGTTATTTTTACACCTTTTATTTCATCCTTAGGTTTGTCCGGGTAATTAACATTAACTACTATATTCTGCAATTTGTTGTTTTCCATAATTGTTTTAAGTAACGATGAGGTAAACTGTGCAGCATCATCAAATTGGTTTGCTTTATAATTACCCATTGACACTGCAATCGATGGAATACCCATAATAGCTGATTCTACGGCTGCCGAAACAGTACCGGAATAAATTACATCAGTTCCTAGATTAGGTTCATCATTTATACCTGAAATAACTATATCCGGTCTTTTCGTTTTAAATAATGCTTCAACTCCCATTTTTACACAATCTGCCGGAGTTCCATTTATCGAATAGGCTTCAATTTCTGTATCAAAAAACTTAACCTTTTTTGCTATCAGTGGACTGCGCATTGTAATAGCATGCCCGGAGGCGCTTCGCTCGCTATCAGGTGCAATAACCAATACTTCCCCATTATTTTGCATGCATTTCGCAAGTCTGTATATTCCTTCAGCAAAAATACCATCATCATTAGTAACCAAAATACGCATAGATTTCCTCCTCCAAATTAACTTTTATCTATTTATAATTATATCACAAAATACAGCAGTAACAGAATAGACGGAATTTTTGCGCATAATAGTTATATATATTTTAATACCTTCATAATAAAAACCTCTAATAATCTAGAGGTTTTTAAATTCTTATACCGGATGAGTCTTTTCTTTTTCATTATACAATGTTGTTTCTATTTTATACTTTTCCGCCCATCTGTTTTTGAAGAAATTCATTGCAACCTGTGGGAATAATGCGTAGGTAAGTACATCTTCCTCCTGCTCTAGGTATTCCTTCATTTCCTCTTTAATAGCCTCTAATTGAGGTTCTATAAGATCTGCCGGACGGCACGAAACTACATCCTCATTGCCTATAATTTTTTGCTTAATATCATCTTTAATAGGTACTGTCGGTTGTCCATATAAACCTTTTACATAATCTTTAACCTCATTGGGTACCATTTTATACCGTTCACCGGTAATAACATTAAATACTGATTGGGTACCCACTATTTGACTTGTGGGAGTTACCAATGGAGGATAACCTAAATCTTTCCTGACTTTTGGAACTTCTTTAAGCACCTCGTCAAAAAGATCTAACCTATTTTGAGATTCAAGTTGCGATATAAGATTTGATAACATTCCACCGGGAACTTGATATATTAAAGTCTTTGGATTCACTCCTAAAACCTTTGGATTAATCAAACCTGATTCTAAATATTTATCCCTTAATGGTTTAAAATATTCAGTAATTTCATTAAGCGCCTCTAAATCTAAACCCGTATCATATGGGGTATCCTTTAAAGTTGCTACTAACGGTTCTGTTGGCGGTTGAGATGTTCCTAGCGCTAATGGAGAGATTGCTGTATCGACCATATCTGCGCCTGCTTCTATGGCCTTTAAATAAGTCATCGATGCGATACCACTGGTATAGTGAGTATGTATCTGTAAAGGAATTTTAATTGCCTTTTTTAACTCTGTAACTAATTCGAATGCTATATAAGGGGTTAATATTCCTGACATATCTTTAATGCAAATAGAATCTGCACCTAAATTCTCTAATTCTTTTGCCCTTTTTATATAATATTCTACGTTATGTGCCGGACTAGTAGTATAAGATAATGTACATTGAGCATGCCCGCCTTCTTCTAATGTTGTCTTTAATGCTGTTTCTAAATTTCTAATATCATTTAATGCATCAAAAATTCTTATTATGTCTATTCCATTATAGATCGATTTTTTAACAAATTCTATTACAACATCATCAGCATAATGTTTATATCCTAATATATTTTGACCTCTTAAAAGCATTTGGAGTTTTGTATTTTTAATAGCTTTTCTTATACTGCGTAATCTCTCCCAAGGATCTTCATTCAAAAACCTTAAACTGGCATCGAATGTAGCACCGCCCCACATTTCTAATGAATGATAGCCTACCTGATCTAGCTTTTCAGCAATAGGTAACATTTCTTCGGTTTTCATTCTTGTAGCCAGTAAGGATTGATGAGCATCCCTTAATACAGTTTCTGTGATTTTTATCTTAGCCATATAATTTCCTCCTATATAAATAAATATAAACTATACAATAACATAAGGCTTAGTAACATACAATACGAAATTATCAAAGTCAACTATTTCCATCATACTATTCTATATTAAAAGTAAAATTCCTTTATTTTTTTTCAATAAAGATAATTATTGGTGGATTATTGCTTTGATTTATATAGCAACAATTCATCACAACAAAATCCTTATTTGAAAGACCTTCTACAAAGCTTAAAACTTGTTGTTTTTCGTGCATGCCCCCCTTATGCCCATAATATATGATTATAGATATTATACCCTTAGGCTTTAAAAGTTTCAACACCGATTTAATACTTTTGATAGTAGAACTTGGCCTAGTTATAATTGAATGATCTCCTCTGGGCAAATACCCTAGATTAAACATAGCCGCATCCAAGGCATCAGTTACATAATCTTCTATAGTTTCATGGCTATCATTAATGAGCTCTATATTATGATTATTTAATTTATTGTTAATTATTCTATTTTTAGTCCTATTTAAAGCTATTTGCTGTATATCAAAAGAAAAAACTGTTCCTTCCTGTCCAACAGCCTTAGCTAAAAATAATGTATCATTGCCATTACCCATGGTAGCATCTACCACCACATCACCTCTATTGATTTTTCCCTTTAATACATAATGTACAAAAGAAGTCGCTTTAACAATTGAACTTAACATATTAATTCCTTTCCAAACCATACTTATTATACAATTAATACCCGGTTATTTAACTATTACGCAGGATAAAACTTTAAATTAGATAGATTTTTTAAATCTATAGTTGTTTTAGATATTCAATTTCTTCCTTGGTAAAATATCTCCAATTTCCGACTTCTAAATTTCCAATATTTATTTTGCCTATTTTAATTCTTTTTAACTCTAAAACCGGATGGCCTATGGCACTACACATTTTTCTAACTTGACGGTTTTTGCCCTCCTTGATGATTATTTCAACAAAACAATCATCACCAAATTTCTTTAGTATTTTTATTTTGGCAGATGCTGTAATATAGTTATTTATTTTCAAACCATTTTCAAAATTATTTAATTTTTCTTTAGTTGGAATGTTTCTAATTTTCGCTATATATACTTTTGGAATTTCAAATTTAGGATGTGTTAACTTATATGTAGCTTCCCCATCATTGGTAAGTATAAGAAGTCCCGATGTATTATAATCTAAACGACCAACCGGAAATATTCGATAAGGTACATCGACTAAATCGATAACTTTTTTTCTATTAAACTGTTCCCGTACGGTAGTTACATATCCTTTGGGTTTGTTTAACAAAATATAAACCTTCTGCTCCTCTAAAACTACATTCTTATTATCTACAAAAACCTGATCAATTTCCGGATTTACCTTAACACCCATTTCAGTAACCACTCTTCCATTGACTTTTACCCTTCCATTGCTGATTAATTTCTCACTTTTTCTTCTCGAAGCAACACCGCAAGCGGCTAAAAATTTTTGTAATCTCATATATCCCACCTCATCCTTTGCCACTAGTTCTATTCTAATCTTTCGGAATAAATATTCAATAGATTTAGCCGTTCTAATTTATTTTTTATAATTTCTATATCAGTAGTATATAAATTTAATTTTTCCATACGTTTAAAATAACTTGAACCTGCAAATGTAAACCTTTCCTTCAGCCCCTCAGTAACAGAAATTCTTTCATTTGCATAGGCTATTAAATCACCTGAAGCAATAGATTTCGGTAACTGTAAAAATGGAACACCTAAAAATGCCCTAACACTATTGTGCCCTGCTAGACTTCCAGTTACAATAGCCTCTGTATGACCCACAAAAAGTCCGGATTTTTCCCCTGCACAAAATAAATTTTTTATTCCGTTTACCTTCATATTATTATCTCTTGGTGCCACGGATAAATAACGCACCGAATTACCAATTCCTCCTGAATAAGGATCCTCGTATTTTGCATTTTCAAAACCCTTAATTTTTCTAAGTTTATCTAATGGATAGAATGGAGCCATAAGTTTGGCATGACCCGTATCAAGTAATATTATATTTTCTGCATATTCTTTCAAGGCATATTGCTGACAAATTTTGATATCAAGTTTGCTCATATTAATATCTTCCTTAGGAATTTTAACAATTACAACACCTTTTTTATTTAGTTCATCAGCTATTTCTTTAGACAAAGAATCTTTATTAAGTTTACAAGCTCCACTAAATGCGCCATGCTCACCACTTGCCCTTTGTCCTAAAATATCCTCTATTCCGGCCCTTTGACTTAAACTCACCCTCGGTCCAAAAGATGGACATCTTAATATACACATTGCACAGCCATTACCATATTTTCTACAATTGCCCATGGGTCCCGTAGAACCTGTAGTTTCAATAAATATATCTCCCTCAAATACACTATTGTCATAAAGTTTAACCGCTATAATCCTGTCCTCATCTTTAATTATATCTGTCACTCTATGTTGGAGGTATAAATTAATTCCCATATTTTTAATTAACCTTCTAACCTGGGATTCTATAATCGTTACATCATATAAACTAGAATGTTTATGGCCTGGGAAATCTAAATTTTTATGTCGTGAACATTGATCAGTTATTTCAAATAGTTCTGATGCCCCTAATAATATAGTCTCTTCGGCAGCAGTATATCTCCCATTATTCCTCATTATTCCTCCTACATTTCCTAATCCTAAAAGCATATCTGTTCTTTCAAAAAGATGCACATCTCCCCCTGCCTTTTTGGCAGTAATTGCTGCAGCACAACCTGCCCAACCTCCACCTATAATTACAATTTTAGCCATTATCATGTCCTCCCCTTTCTGTATTTATATTCTCTGAGCCTTACAAGTTTTAATCAATGTCCCGGTCCAGTCTTTCTTAATACAGGATCCACAGATTCCCTCCCCACAACATATTGCATTATTGTTAGTTGTAACAAATTTTACATCACTTATTTCTTGAATATGTTTAATAACTTTATCTTGCAATAAATCTGAACCCCCTATAAATATTAATTGATAATTATTTCTTCTCATAAGTTTTTTACATAAAACAGCAACTTCGTCTGATGGCACATCTATTTCTCTTATAGATTCTATATCCAGGTACTCTTTAATAAAATTATGTTCATTAATTCTTTTATTAACTATAACATCCACAATATTATTATTTTTTAATAAATGCTTTATAGATAATATTGCAGGGGCCTGAGCTATACCCCTTACTAAGACTAGGCACCTAGCATTTTGCGTTGTCTTAAGAGAATTTAACCCAAATATACCATTCCAATAGGGTCCCCTAATAATTAGAGTGCCATTATGATCCATCAGTTTTTTAGTCTTCACTCCACGAATTTCTATAGCTATTTTTATTAATAATTTTTCCTCATCACAATCCATAATCGATATTGGCACATCAAAAAAATGATTGCTGTGTTTATTTCTTATAAAAATATAAGAACCTGGTTGCTTTAAAGCTCTGGCCATATACTTTGTGACTCGTATCGATAAAATAATAATATTGTCAATAATCTTATTGTCAACTATATGATATTCCTGCGATTTTCGAGCCTCTTTTTTTTTGTTTCCTGAAAAATAAAAATCGTTGTAGATACATACTCCCATCCAATTACAATCGCAATATCCTTTTCCTTGCAATTGTGTACATATGATACAACTATTTTCTTCTGCTAAATAACACGGGCAATAATCACTGCCTGCATCAACACATTGCCATTGTTTAGAGTTCATGAAACCCCTCCTCTAAGGACAAATAAACTTTAATTTCTTATGGTAAATTTTGCCCACATTATTATCATATTTTTTTAATGGTTTTATGTTACTAATTTTAGCAAGGCAACGAAAAATAAATAAAGCCCATTTGCTAAAAATGAGCTGTTAAATCTTTATATTTGAAATCATAACAAAATACATATTTTATTAAATTTTGGATTTACATATCTATGCCAAAAAAATCTTTAATTTTATCCTTAAAATTTTGTTTTTTTATAGATTCACCGGCGACAAGATATGTTGTATTGAGTATCCTTCCATTTAAATATGTAGTCATTTTACCTATACTCTGTCCTTTTTCTATCGGAGCATGTAAAATTTTGGGTACATCAATAACTGTTAAAAGCTTTTCCTTCTCTCCCTCGGCTAATGGAATAGTACAGCCCTTAAATGAATGTAAAGAAACCTCCTTATTTTTTCCGCCTGCAACCTTAGTTTTAATAATTTTTTGCCCCTTGCTAAACAAGACATAAGGTCTATATAAATTAAAGTATTCATCTAATAGTTTTTTGGTAGTATTAAACCAATCATAATCGTTTAATGTTATAGCAATTAACTGCACATTATTCCGAGTCGCAGATGCTACTAAACATCTACCGGATTTCATTGTATATCCGGTTTTTACACCATCGCCACCCTCACATATATCTAAAATTTCATTCTTATTTGAAAAATGTTTGTAGCCATTTCTATCAGCTATCCAAAATTTTGTTTTTACTACTTCTTTAAATACTGGATTTTTGAGAGCCTCTCTTGTGATTAGTGCTAAATCATAAGCTGTTGTATAATGATTTTCATCATGTAAACCATGGGGATTTGTGAAATTTGTATTTTTTGCCCCTATTTTTTTTGCTCTTTTATTCATTAATTTTGCAAAATTTTCAATAGATCCTGATATCTCATATGCAATTGCTGATGCAGAATCATTCCCTGATCTTAACATTAGTCCATATATTAAATCTTTTGCTATGATTTTCTCATTTGCCTTTAAATATATAGAAGAACCTTCTATATCTTGAGCTCCAGGGTTTATTTTTACTTTTTTATCTAACGAAATATTTTCAATTGCTAACAATGCTGTCATAATTTTTGTGGTGCTGGCCATAGGAAGTTTTTTATATATATCCTTTTCATATATAACCCGTCCTGTTCCTGCATCCATAACAATGACAGACTGCCCACTTGTCTCTAATTGTATATTACATTCATTTCCATAAGATACTATAGGCACAATACTAATAATGCAGATTAATGTTATACATATTCCTTTTTTATACATAATTTTCACCTCGAAAATAATTTTAATGTATTTTTTATTAAACTTTAAACTTACATATTTTATAGTATTTACATTAAAACATTATTAATTCTACAATTAAAAAAAGATAAGTATATTTTACTTATCTTTTTCTGATAATATAATTAAATTATTTATATTTTATTTCGCAGCCAAATTCCTTGGCGATTTTTTCCGCTTCTCTTATATCTTCTTTATCCCATATTGACCATCCACCCTTCAAATTACCATTAACATATATCTCAACCCTATCATTCTTAAAGATCATCGTTTTTTCATTTCTTTTTTGCATTTGTTTTATTTGATTATTAACTGCCTCGACAGGGTCCAAATCCATAACCTTCATTGCAATAAATAAGCAAGACATAGCATCCTGAAGTTCACGTTTTGCTTTATCTATATCTCCCTTCATTAAAGCCTTCAATGATTCTGCTACTTCTTCGTTTAAATGGCTCAGTGCTTTTTTAGGATCATCCGTAATATACTTTCTGTTTTGCCATATACTTTCAATGGCTTGTCTTATGTCCATATTTTTACCCCCTTATAAAACTTTCATTATATTATATCTTTTTGTGCTAATTCTTTCAAATTAGTTCTATCATTTTACAGCAAAATAATAAGAAGAGGGCTATTCGTTGCCCTCTATTCAAAGTTAGTAATTTTATTTTCCTCATTATCTTTATTATTATTTTTACTGAAGGCAGATTGTAAACTATCAATAACCTTAGGTGTCGAGCTTATTATTGTATCAATCAAATTAGCATTTTGATCTACCGACATTAATTTCATTTGCCCGCTACCCACCACCATAAATGCTACTGGTTGTATAGAAATTCCTGCACCTGCACCGCCGGCAAATGGTAGCTGATTCTTGTCTGACTTCTCATATCCTTCTTTTTCATCCTTTTCTGTATTTATAAAATCTCCACCGCCTGATGCAAATCCAAATGACACCTTAGAAATTGGAATTATTATTGTTCCATCTATTGTCTCAACCGCATCGCCGACAATAGTATTAACATCCACCATTTCTTTGATACTTTCCATTGTAGTTTTCATTAATGATTCTATCGGATGCTCATTCACTTTTTTACACCATCCTTTATTTGTGCTAATAATACCATTATATTTGCATTAATAATATAGCCTAATTTAATATTAAATATACAGTCAATAGTCGTTTCAAAGGTGTTTATATTATAGTTTGGAACTACATTTATTAATATATTGGAAAAATTATAGCTTTCAGTTATAAAAAGGATAACAAATGCTTTTATAGCCCATACTACTCCTGTTATAATAGCAGTTTCAGCTGCATCATTTGTACCGACCTTTGTATGCCAGGATATATTATTTAAAATTGATTTTTCCTTAATTTTCTTTATATAGGGTTCATATTTAATATAAAATTTTTTGTAGCTGTCTATCATTTTCTTTATATTATATGTATTATGTATAACACTATCTCTATTAATCGATTTACCCCTTTTGCTAGATATCCTTGTATTAATATTTGGTGCAGAGATATCCTTATCCCTTTCAGTTAGATCTATAGTAGAAATTTTTTTGGTATGTTTAAATATACCATATAAACCCGTTAAGCTAATAACTACACCGCTATTCCCATTGTATCTAGTAAGACTAAACCTAATTTTTAAATTAGAACATAGTATTCCATATAACAAAGTGATTAATATTGCAATTATAAAAATTAGCATTTCAAATTTTCACCTTCATTTATACTATATTGATATTCTTTCCAATCTTTCAAGATTTACACATAGGGATCGTGATTCTTTGTTTTATTTAGTACAAAAAATAAAGGTAAAAACAATGAAAATTTTTATTTT
>CAYLIZ010000001.1:61796-83112 GCA_964383985.1 uncultured Alkaliphilus sp.
CCCTTGTTTAATTTAACACTTCCTACGGTACTATCCTTTTTAGCAATTTCAACTGTATTATAATTAGCAAAACCATAATCTAATAATTTTGCTGCTTCATTGAAACGAATTGGAGAAGTTGGTGCAGCCATTATTACTGATATAAATGTACTGTTTTCTCTAGTTGCAGATGCGGAAATACAATGTAGTGATTGGCTTGTATATCCGGTCTTTATACCATTAATTCCCTTGTAAGTTTTAACAAGCCTATTTGTGTTAACTAATGATTGTGGTACCTGTTTTTTGCCAACCACCACAGTATCCATCCATGTTGTAAACCATCTGTGAACTTCTTTATGTTTTAATAGTTCTCTGGACATAAGGGCTATGTCATGGGCAGTTGTAAGATGACCTTCAGCATCTAAGCCGTTTGTATTCATGAATTTTGTGTTTTTCATACCTAATTCCTTGGCACGTTCGTTCATTTGTTGCACAAACAACTCTTCAGAACCCGCCACGTACTCACCCAATGCCACAGAGGCATCATTTGCTGAACGTATGGCTACGCCTTTCATTAACTCCTCTATTGTTTTTGTTTCTCCAGGTTCCAGATAGAGTTGTGTCCCGCCCATTTTTGATGCTCTTTCACTAACAACAACCTCATCATCAAGGGTAATTTTATCATCTTCAATAGCCTCCATTACTAAAAGCATAGTCATAATTTTTGTTATACTAGCTGGAGGTAGCTGTTCATGTGAGTTTTTTTCATATAAAATTGTTCCTGTTCCTGCATCCATCAATAATGCGGATTTAGCATTAATGTCGAAAGGTTGTGTTTCTGCATAAGCATTTGCAACAAATAAAAACAAAAATGCAATTATTAATATATACAAAAGTATATTTGAATTTTTTCTCATTGAATATCCTCCCTATTACGTATTTAGTATTATGTTTTCCAGCTGAGTATTTTGTTATTCAACAAGGAAAGAACTAAATCAAAAAGGAATAAAAAGGTATTCTATAACCTTTTTATTCCTTTTTGATCTACTGTACCAAATATTAATGGTAATCTTGGTTTGACTATTTTTTCAATTAAATATGCAGATTTTAATTTTTCAATAGCACTTTCTTTCTTTTTATAATCATTATAATGAATATACGCCAGAGATTCATTTATCTGAACATAATCCCCAACCTTTTTGTCTAATATAATTCCAACAGAAGGATCTATAATACTATCTTTAGTTTCTCTGCCGGCGCCTAATGCTAACGAGGCTAGGCCAACTTGTTCGGCTTTTATTCTATTAATATAACCGGTTTTATCAGATTTTAATTCATATATATATTTAGTTTGTGGAAACAGATCTATGTTTTCCACGTAATTTACATTCCCGCCCTGCTCTCTAACGAGAATTTTAAATTTTTCTAGTGCTTTGCCTGTAGAAATAACGCCTTTTATTTTTTGTCTTCCTTCTTCTGCTGTCGTTACATTCTTGGCCAACAAAAGCATATAAGATCCCAAAGTTATGCACAATTTTTTAAAATCTTCCGGTCCGCCACCTTTTAGGGTTTCTATTGCCTCCTTAACCTCCAGACTATTACCGATAGCATATCCTAGAGGCTCATCCATATTTGTTATCAATGCAATAGTATCACGCCCCATATTATTTCCTATTTTGACCATCTCCTGAGCTAACTTGAATGCATCATCTATATTTTTCATAAATGCACCACTACCTGTTTTTACATCGAGTACAATTGAATTTGCTCCGGAAGCAAGTTTTTTACACATTATACTACTTGCTATTAGGGATATATTATCTACTGTAGCAGTCACATCTCTTAGGGCATATATTGCTTTATCGGCGGGTGTCAGATTAGCAGTTTGACCCGAAATAGCAATTTTAAAATTATTAACGTTATTTATGAATTTTTCTTTTGTCATTTCTGTACTGAACCCGGGGATAGATTCCAGTTTATCTAATGTTCCACCGGTATGCCCTAAACCCCTGCCGGACATTTTAGCTACAGGAACACCGCAGGCTGCTACCATGGGCGCTAATGCTATAGTAGTTTTATCACCTACGCCACCGGTGCTATGTTTATCTACTTTGATTCCATCTATATCAGTCAAATCTATTATGTCTCCGGAGTTCATCATAGCTTCGGTTAAATCGACGGTTTCGTCTTCATCCATTTTTTGAAAATAAATAGCCATTAACAAAGCTGCTGCCTGATAATCCGGAATTATTTTATCAGTATATTCCTTTACAAAATAATTTATCTCTTCTTTAGACAGAACTCCACCATTTCTTTTTTTAAATATCAAATCGTACATCCTCATTATAGAATTACCTCATTGATAACTGCTTTAACTAATTTTATGAATTTAGGTCTTGTTTGATTAGCAACTTCCATTACCTGTTCATGGCTTATAGTTTCAGACCCTTCTAAAATAGCCATGTCGGTTACGCAGGAGATTCCTATAATTTTCATTCCGCTATGTTTAGCAATTATAACCTCCGGAACTGTGGACATACCTATTGTATCAGCTCCTATTAACCGAAACATCTTTGATTCGGCTTTTGATGAATAGGTAGGTCCGCTAATAGATACATATACACCCTCATGAGTTTCAATTCCAATTTCTTTTCCAACTCTGTGAACTAATTTAACTAAATCTTTATCATAAGCATCAGACATATCCGGAAACCTTGGCCCTAGCTCTGAATAATTTGGACCGATTAAAGGGTTATTTCCTGTCATATTGATATGATCATTTATAACCACAAGTGCTCCGGGATATAAATTTGGGTTAAGACCCCCACAAGCATTGGTTACCAATAATAGTTTCACTCCCAAAGCCTTCATTACCCTTACAGGAAAGGTTACTTCTTTCATAGAATATCCCTCGTAATAGTGAAATCTACCTTTCATTGCAATAACTTGTTTATCCGTTAATCTTCCAATTACCAATTGACCGGCATGGCCTTCTACAGTTGAAACCGGAAAATTAGGGATGTCTTTGTAGTCAATAATAGTAGGATTTTCTATTTCATCAGCTAATACTCCTAAACCCGATCCTAGAATTAAACCTATTTCCGGGTTTATATCTATAAAATTTAGTAAATACTTTTTCGTTTCTTCAAGTTTTACCAATAAATTTTCCAAAATCATCCCTCCCTAAATATCCTTTATTATTCCTTTAATATATGTAACAAACCTTTTTTTAACTTTTTGGGCCATTGCAATAACCTCATTATGGCTTAAGGGCCTATCTGAAATACCGGCGGCCATATTTGTAATACAAGATATTCCTAAAACTTCTGCCCCTCCATGAATTGCAGCTATTGCTTCTGGTACTGTAGACATACCTACAGCATCAGCGCCTAAAATACTCATCATCTTTATCTCTGCAGGCGTTTCATAGTTAGGCCCTGTTGTAAATGCATATACGCCTTCCTTGATATTCATATTATTTTCTTTAGCAATTTTTTTAGCTAAAATTATTAAGTTTTTACTATAGATACTAGTCGTTCCTAAAAGTCTTACACCTAAATTATCATCATTAAGCCCAATTAAGGGATTGCCAAACCCCAAATTGATATGGTCTTTAATTATCATTAAATCACCGGGAGTAAAATTTTTGTTTATTCCTCCCGTCGCATTAGTAACGATTATTTGCTTAACACCCAAGCTGGTCATGACCATTATCGGAAATGTAACCTCGTCCATTGTATAGCCTTCATAATAGTGAAATCTTCCTTTTAATGCTGTAACATGTTTCCCCATTAATTCTCCAACAACTAATTGTCCGGCATGGCCTTCTACAGTTGAAACTGGAAAATTAGGTATATCTTTATAGTTAATAACAATAGGGTTTGTTATTTCATCAGCTAATATCCCCAAGCCGGAACCGAGAATTAAGCCAATTGTTGGTTTAACATTTATATTGTCTTCTAAATAATATTTTGTATCCAAAATCTTTTTAAGGTATTGTCTCACAGTTAAACACCTCTTTAAGACTGTAATCAGATATGTTATTTATTAAATTTTGAATTCAGCATATCTACATAATTAATTTTTTAAAACTTTCCCCTTTACCGGTTGATGGCATTCCAAAAATATCTGAAATCGTTGTGGCTATATCAGCAAAAGATTGTCTTGTCCCAATATTAACATTTTCCTTGATTTTATCCCCATAAATTACAATTGGAACATACTCTCTTGTGTGATCTGTTCCTTTATAAGTTGGATCATTTCCATGATCTGCAGTAAAAATTATAATATCATCATATTTCATAGCATCTAATATTTCCGGAATACGCATATCCATCTCTTCTAAAGCCTTTTTATACCCTTTCGGATCCCTTCTGTGTCCATAATGTGAATCAAAGTCAACTAAATTTGTAAAAATAATACCTTTATTTTGCTTATTTATATATTCAATTGTTTTGTCAATTCCATCCATATTATCTTTTGTACGTACAGAATCTGTAATTCCCCTGCCATTAAATATATCCCCTATTTTCCCTATAGCTATTACATCTAAACCTTCTTCTTTCGCAATATCTAATATAGTTTTCTCTGGGGGATCTAATGAGTAATCTTTTCTGTTATGAGTTCTAACAAAATTTTCCGGTTTACCTATAAAGGGTCTTGCGATAATTCTAGCAACGGCATTATCCCCTATCATAATGCCCCTGGCAATTTTACAAATTGCATATAATTCTTCTAAAGGAATTGTATCTTCATGGGCAGCAATCTGTAACACACTATCAGCAGAGGTATAGATAATAGGGCATCCCGTTCTCATGTGTTTTTCCCCAAGTTCCTCTATTATTACAGTTCCGGAGATAGACTTATTTCCTAAAACTTTTCTACCAATCCTATTTTCTAATACATCTATTATATCCTTAGGAAATCCTTTAGGAAAAGTTTTAAAAGGTTTAGTTAAATGTAGTCCTGCAAGTTCCCAATGTCCTGTGGTGGTATCTTTTCCATCTGAAAATTCAATCGCTCTACCAAAAGCACCTGTAGGGGATTTTATAGGTCTCATCCCTACTATATTATCTATATTTCCTAACCCCAGAATCTGTAAATTAGGTAAATTGATGCCACCTTGGCTTATCGCAATATTACCTAATGTATTTGCACCAATATCACCGAATTTATCTGCATCCGGTAAAGCTCCAATGCCTACACTATCCATTATAAATAAAATTACCCTATTTATCATACCTTACCCCCTTGCCTTTATTATATCATGCAAATATGGTTATAAATTATTTTTTATATAGTATTTATAATAAATCATAAAGATAGGGCCTATAATTAGGCCCCTGAACAAGATTTTTTTATTTAATATATGCTCCTATCATTTTAATAAATATGGGAGAGATAACAGTTTCAAGCAAAACAGCTATTAAGATTAATAAGCTAAAAGCTAAATATGCTATGGTATATGTTAAAAAATTTTCTTGAATATTTATTTGTTTTGTTTTATTCATTCTGTTTTTAATAAACATTAAAGTGAAAGATAATGATAAAACGGAGGCGGCAATAAATGTAGAAATAATAATTAAATTTTGCGGCAAAACCCCCAATAAAAACAGCAGACATCCTTTAAATTTAAATTGTTCTATTAATAGTCCAACAGTAAATCCGATTACAAAACCTTTAAATGCTATAATAAAAAAAACTCCTATAATACCTATTATTGATATTCCAAGTATATAACATAGAATCAACAATTGAAAATTATTTATTAGTGATTGTGAAAATATGTCACTGCTTTTTATAGAATTATTATGAAAAAGTCTGAAAAACCCCTTAAGGTAAGAAACCAATTCTTGTTTATGGCTTATGTTTATAATCTTTACTGTAAAACCTCCCACTGAAATTCCTATTAGCAGGCACAGTATTATTATAAAATAAATAATAATATTAGTCCTTATATGTTTTTTAACCAAATCAACAATAGTTGACATAAGTAAACTTCCTTTCTCCGGTATATTTTTATAACATAATTTTATATACGTTATAAAATATTATGCTTACCGAAGAAAGTTTATGCCTATCTTGTCCAAATGCAAATTTTTAACTATAAAAACCCAAATAAGCAAGTATAGCTATTATCGTTTTGCTATCCTTTATTTCACCTGTCTTGACTTTTTTCAAAGCCTCATCTATTGGCATTTTAACAATTCTGATATACTCGCCTTCGTCTGGTTGGGCAGTGCCCGCGATTATATCATCTGCTAAATAAATATGTATTTTTTCATCAGAAAAACCCGGACTTGAATAATATTCAAAGAGCTTTTTTAATTTATTAGCAGTATAGCCGGTTTCCTCCTTTAACTCTCTAATGGCACATTGGCTTGGTTCCTCTTTATATTCTATTAAACCTGCCGGGATCTCAAGTAGGGCTTCTTCTACCGCTTTACGAAACTGTCTTACTAAAACAATATCCTTATTGGATGTAATCGGAATTATCCCTACAGCCCCGGGATGCTCAACTATTTCCCTTTTAGAATATTTTTTATCTAGTAACTCCACAGTATCTACTCTTACATTAATTATTTTACCTTTATAAATTCTTTCGGATTTTACAGTTTTTTCCTCAACAATCATTATTTTACCTCCTAATAAATAGAATATGTTTAAAAATTGCAATAAAAAAATTGCTAATCCTAACAATTTATTATTTCAAATCTTGCAAGGAATCAACATACATAGCAGCAGCACTGCAGGTAGCAAAAAATTCCGGGTCATCATTTAAATCCCTGCCCATTGATTTAACTTTGAGTTTATAATGTTCTAAAACCTGTTTTAATATATTTTTTTCAATTTTAAATATATTATGTTTTTGCATCAAATTATTTTCTTTTAATTGTTTTTCAATAATTTTTTCTTGTTGCGTCGAAAATTCAGGAAGTGCAATATTAGATTTTGTTTTCATTATTTTTCCCAAAACAGTTATACTGTGGTGGCTTAACCCATAATGCCTTTTTCTTTTATCTTTAAATGTTATTCTAGGAACAGCAATAGGAATACCACCTAAATCATTAACAGCATCAGTTATGTATCCTTGCTCAATTCCGGTAAACCCATAAGGAGTACCTGTTCCTACAATACCGGGTCCCATGGTTACAACTGCAACGTTACATTTGGCAATTTCTTTAGCAGCAATCAAGGCATCATATATATTTACAACTTCATAATCTCCACCAAATGCATGACCTAGAGTTATAGTTTTATATATAATATTCCTCTTTTTTAACTCATGTAAATTATTGCTCAAATAAAGTGGGAGTGCCGCCCCATCGGTCATAATATATGCAATTTTTAGACTATTATTTAAATATTTCAAAGTGGATGCAATTGGCACTAACATACTATGTAACGTACCTACTATAATAGGCATATTGTTTAAAGATTCAAACTTATGAAATACCTCATGATAAGGATTATTTTGTTCTTCTGCAGCATAAGTTTTAATCTGAAAAGGAGTATACCTAAGTTTCATAATATGCCCTTTTTTGCCGGCATTTTGGTTACCATTGTTTAGATTATATATAACAAAATGATATCCCCCGGTACCTAAATTTAATTCCACAGCGGTTGTATTTAAAATTACGCAATCATCTATCCTAACAATGCCTGTTAAGTAATCATAATTAATTGCTTTCTCTTTTTTATTATCTATATTTACTAAAATATCAGTGCGCCCTTCTAATTTATTTATAATTTTAATTACTTTACCACGTTTTATACTTATCATTCTATCACCTTTTTGTTTTTATAAAAAGTTATTTTATTTTTTATTAAATATATAGGATATTTATCTGCTTAACGTCCTAACTTATCAAGAAAATTAAGGATAAAATTTTTTTTAATAATTTCAGTTAAAGAATATTTCTCTGTAATAATATGAATTAAAATTAAAATGCTTAATATAATATATTTAATAATAGCAGTGTAACTAATCACCGCCACAATTCCTAATATAATGCCTAAAGCATTAGAGCCAACATCTCCCATCATACTTTTTGCCTTTATATCTTGAGGTAAATAAGCTATTGCATAGGCAATAAATGATATTAGTATCACTCTAACTTCACCCGGTAACCCAATAAGAATAAATAATATGGAAACCAATAAAAATCCTTTTATTGCTCTGCCGGGTCTTAAATCTAACAAATTTATTAAATTAGTAAACAATGCAATTATAAAAGCATTGACCACAGTTTCAAGTGCGTTAAATGTAAAAAAACTACTTATTAGTAAAGAAATAAGCACACCAACAATAGCCTTTAATCCACCGGTAGTTAATTTTCCTTTTAATAGAGATTTTATATGGCCTTTAAGACCTAATGTTTCTCTATCACCTATTAAATCATCAACTAATCCTACAACCATGATGGTCATAGTGCCTACCAAAAAAACCAATAATAATTGCTGTGTATTGGAATCATTTCTAAAAAAATAATTAAGTACAATGGAATTTATAATAATAACCGGCACAAAAGTAATACCCATACTAACCGGAATTATATGCCCTTTGTAATTTTCTTCTGTTATATTTGCAGATAATAACATATTTCTTATAAAAGGAATTATTATAACTGTAATTAATAAACTGATAATAAAAATAATAACATCCAAAAAATCACCTTCTTCTTAGCTTTGTGGAAATAGTTTTAGATATTAGCACTACTAATATTTGCCAAAACTGTTTTCCACGATGAATAAATCCCGATAAGTTCCTTCCTGTTTCATTATGGTACATATTTACATCTACTTCCATGATATTATATCCCTTATTCAATATATCTATTATCATTCCCAGTTCTACGCCATAACCCCTGTAGTTACTGTTTATTTGTTTTAAAACTTCACTTTTGAAGGCCCTTTGCCCTGAAAGCACTGTATCCATCCTTTTACCGGTATTAATAAAAACGCCTTCTTTGGCCAATTTTTTTACTAGACCAAATCCACCTTTACGCTTAGCCGATGGAAATTTAGCTATTGTAACATCTGCCTTATTTTTTAATATAGGAATAATCAATTTTTTAATATCTTTTGCGCTTTCTTCTAAATCTGCATCCGCAAAAACAATAATATCAGAATTTTTTAGGGTTAGTTGTAAGCCCTTATATAATGCTTCACCCTTGCCCTTATTTAAGGGTTGGTTTACCACATTTATACCGTCTATACTACAGGCCTTATCATATGTTTTATCCGTAGAACCGTCATTAATTACATAAATATGTTGTATATATTCAATGCTTTTTAAGGCCAAAACTGTATTTTTAATCCGATTTTCTTCATTATATGCAGGCACAATTGCTGTAACTACCTTATTCAAACCCTTCACTCCTCGCTATGATCTATAACAACAAATGGGGCTAATGAATCAGCTGTTAATTTTTCTCCATAATGTCCTTGGGCACCCTCAAGCAAATACACTAATGAAATTTTACCCATTCTACTATCAATATTATCCACTGTTGAAATGTTGAGTTCTTTAAATATTGGGATATGCGACTGATCGACATCTAATCTTTCTACCCCTATTACTCTAAATTGGTGTTCTGATAAGCTTCCTATTAGATTTGCATTTAATTGATCAACTTTATATTCCTGATTTTTTGCATTCCCTCCGGTAATAACAAAACTGTCTATGTCTAAGTTTTTTAATTCATTAAAATCACAATTATATTGAATATATTCATGATCAATTAGAAACTTTAGAGTATCACTTATATCTCGAAATACAAAGGAATTAACTATTTCATTATTTATAAAACTGATAATGTCCTCATCTTTTTTTAACCTCTCCCCTGTTAGGTCGTTAATTTCTTGTAATTGTTCTTGTGTAACATTATGTATTTTTTCCATATACTTTATATGTATAGGTGTAGAGGCCCCGGCTAATTTTAATGTTTCATTAATGTCATCATAAAAATGATAATCTGCAGTTTCTATAATAGCAATATTTGATCCCGCCAATTTATTATAAATTATCTCATAAAATATATTTCCAATAAATATACTTTGCTTTTCTTTTTCAATATTTAATTTTTGAATACTTTGTTCTAAATTTTCTTTATCTCTTTTAAATTCAGTAAATCGATCTTCCAAACTGTCAACCAGAATTTGTTGTTGTTTTAGGTATATTTCTTGTCCGTTCATATTAAAACCTATAAATATACCTATACCCAATGAAATAAATATAGCAGCGATAGAAATAATATAGTACTTGATATTAATACCCATAAAATCCCTCCTATAGCCCAAACTGCATTCTTAATCTGATGCTTATTAATCTAAATAAGTTTTGAATTGGTTGCGATACAAATGCAATAGCTAATATTGGAATAAGGGCTGCCATAACGAACCAAACAATATGTTTAAGTTTAATGCTGCTTTTGTACAATTCATTAACACCGCGAGCATCTACTAGTTTTGAACCCACCTTCATTCTGACCAAAAATGTACTCGCCATACCTTTTCTCCCCTTTTCTAAAAAGTCAATCATATTTGAATGTGTTCCTACAGCTACAATAAGATCTGCACCCTTATCATATGCAAGTAACATAGCTATATCTTCGCTAGTACCCGGGGCTGGAAATAACTTTGCATTTAATCCTAACCTATTAATTCTTTTCATGCCTGGAGCCTTTCCATCTAAATAAGCATGTACAATTATTTCTTTGCATTTTTTTAGACACTCATCACTGACACTATCCATATCACCAACTATTATATGCGGGGTTAGGCCAAATTCGAGTAATGCATCTGCGCCACCATCTACACCTATTAGAACAGGATTCATTTCTTTTATATATGACAATATAGCACTTAGATCTTCCCTATAGCTTTGCCCCCTTACAACTACCAAAACATGCCTTCCCTTAATTTCAGTATTAATTTCCGGTATTTTTAAATTACCTAAAATAAGATCCTTCTCTTTATTTGCATATGTTAAAGTGTTCTTGATAAATTTTTCTAACTCTATCTCTAGGTTTTCCTCCGCTAGCATTAGCAAACTGTTAATTTTATCTTCAGATAGAAGTTCAACCTCAGCAATTATTTTGTCTTTAGCAAAAATCTGTCTGCCCACAATTTCAATAATATCTCCTTCTTTTAAATTATTAAATATATCACCTTTAATTACATCAAAAATGAGAATATTAGCTTTGGACAATATTTTTGGACCTAAATTAGGATATTTTCCGGTAATAGATTTGCTACAGTTAATAACAGCTATAATCTTTTTTTCTACAAGAGAGTTTGCGGCAACTTCATCTAAATCATTATGATCAATTATAGCAATATCTCCCGGTTCTAATCTATTTACTAGAACCTTTGTTTTTTTATCTATTTTTACTGGAGCTTTAATATACATAGGTTTTCCTCCGATAATTTCTATATACGGTGCTTATTTGATATAAATACTTCTTACTTTACGGATATTTATTTTCTGTATTTAAAATTAACATTTGTTAAATATTAATTATATCATAAATATTCTAAAGACGGTTTTTTTATAAAAACAAAAATACAATAAAAGCAAGAATCCTTTTAATAAACAGTTATATAATATATAATATTATATTGTAAAAGTACTTTAAAGTGGAGTGATAAGTGTGTATATATTAACTAAAATAGAACAACAGATTAAAAATAAGGATAAGGTCAATATATATATTAATAATAATTACTCTTTTTCATGTCATGCAGAAATAGTATTAAAGCATAAACTGGAAGAAGGAATGAAAATAGATAAAAATAATTTATTAAAATTAATCAAAGAAAACAACAAAAAACATGCTTTTCAACTTGGGTTGCATTATTTATCATTTAAACCTCGAACTAAATATGAAGTAAGCACATATCTTATGAAAAAAGGATATGAAGATACAGTTATAGACGGGGTTTTGGAAAAATTATCATATTATAAATATATAGATGATAAACAATATGCAACAGATTATATTTCTAACGCCATAAAAGCAAAAAAAAAGAGTGCGAACACTATCAAATCAGAACTAACAAAAAAAGGAATACCCTTAGAAATAATTGAAGACTGTATTTCTATATTCTCATACGATATTAACTTGGAAATCGCAAAAAAAATCAGTAGTAAATATTTTTATCAAAAATCAAATCTGCCCTATAAACAATTAAAAAATAAACTATCTCAACTGTTAATCCGAAAAGGATTCACTTTGGAGATTGTAAATGCTTGTTTAAACTATTTAGATCAAGATAGGGAAGTTCAATCTATAATAACCACCAATAAGGAACAGTATATATTACAAGCCACAAAATTAGCTGAAAAATATTTTTCCAAATATAGCAAAAAAGAAAACAATTCATATTTACTACAACAAAAAATTAAACATGCATTATATAGAAGAGGATACAGCATGGAAGTTATTAATTTTGCAGTCGAAAATATATTAAACAAGGGCTAGCAAAAATTATATATTTTGCCAGCCTTTATTTTTTAACCCACTTGTTGTTCTAGTCTCAATTTATCTGCAACCATTGCAATAAATTCTGAATTAGTAGGTTTCCCTCTATCATTATTAACCGTATATCCAAACAAGTTATTTATTGTATCTACCTTTCCCCGGCTCCAAGCTACTTCTATAGCATGCCTTATTGCTCTTTCAACCCTACTTGATGTAGTATTGAATTTTTTAGCTATTGACGGATATAATTCTTTTGTAACAGCACTGAGTAATTCTATATTTTCCACAACCCTTATGATTGCTTCTCTCAAATAAAGATACCCTTTGATATGAGCAGGAACACCAATCTCATGTATGATATTGGTAATTTCCGCCTCCAAACTGCGGTTTTTTGTAACTAAAGCCGGGCGTCCCTGCCGGGTTTTGTTTAAAACAGCATTAGAGACATTAGCTTCGCTTGTCCCCGTTATTTGCCTGACCCTTTCAATAAAAATTTCAAAATCAAAAGGCTTAATTACATAGTAATCTGCTCCTAAACTTATTGCTTTTTGGGTAATTTTATCCTGTCCTACTGCCGATAATATAATAACCCTAGGAAATTTACTTAAATTCATATTATTCATTTGTTCTAATACACCTAATCCGTCTATATGCGGCATTATAATGTCTAATATAATTAGGTCTGGCAATTTTTGCGATATTAATTCTAATGCCTCTTTCCCATTATTGGCTATACCCATTACCTCAATATCATCTTGTTTTCCTAAATATTCGTTCATAATATTACAAAAATCTTTATTATCATCAACTATTAAAACCTTTATTTTTTTACTATCCATCAAGACTCTCCTCCCTAAAACCCTCATTTTGATATCTTTTATCTATCTATTTATTTTATTATTCGTGCTAATTAACATATTCGACAAAGTAGGTTTAATCCCTTCTATTTAAAATTAATTGCTGAAAAAAATATAATACATTTTTCCCTAAATTTTTTATCAAACATTGTCGATTGTCCCAGATTCCAGAATCATCCACTCAATAAATACACCATATCCTTTTGTAGGATTATTAACTAAAACATGGGTAATTACACCTATTACCTTATTGTCTTGAATGATAGGACTTCCGCTCATCCCTTGAATAATGCCCCCTGTTTTCTCTAGCAATCTTTCATCTGTAATTTTAATAATCATACTTTTGGGTCCCGGCTTTGTTTGTAAGTTTATTTTTGTAATTTCTATTTCGAATTTTTCTACTGTATTATTATCCAATGTTGTCAATATAAATGCCGGTCCTTCTTTAATTTCATGTTGATATGCGATAGGCATAGATTTTTGTTTATCAATTTCACTAACATCTGAAAGCAACTCCCCATATACTCCTAATTGGGTATTTTTTTCGATTTTTCCTATTGGATTGTTAGTTTCATAAAACACACCTTTTATCTCTCCGGGTTTTCCGCGTTTACCTTGTTCGATAGAAATAATTTTTGATTTTACAATCTCTCCATTCTTTACCGATAATAACATTCCCGTATCTACATCCGTAATTGCATGGCCCAAAGCACCAAATTTTTTGCTATCCGGATGCAAAAAACTTAATGTTCCTACACCGGCCGTTTTATCCCGTACCCACAGGCCTAATCTGTATTCTCCATCTTGTTCCGATTTTATTGGATTTATATCAACGATTGATTTTTTTTCGTTTCTCCTAACAGTAAGGCTAAGTTTATTGCCATTACTCGCCTTTACAATTTCACTGAGATGAGTTGCATTTTGTATTTCTATACCGTTGATTTTAGTTAACGTATCCCCTATTCTTATTCCGGAATTTGATGCTAAATTATGTATTTTAGCATTGCCATCCATAATTTCCGTTATCCCAACAACTAACACACCGTCTGTGTTTAATCTGACACCTATGGATTGTCCTCCGGGAATAACCCTGATTTTAGATACCACATTAATTTTTACATTTTTATATGGTATTAGGCCCAATATTTTTAATTGAAGATTTGCTGTTCCTTTGTCAAGGGTTTTTAATTTAAAAATATTTTTATTTGTTAATATGGTATTCTTAATATCTTTAACCTGGTTAACCTCTAATATTTTGTTTGCATCATCTGTAAGCATAGAAAAACCTAACGGAAATGTCGTTCGCAATGAATACTCGTCACCTATTGTTATATTATATTCTAAATTAACATTATTAATAATTTCAAACACAAGCATACATATAAAAAACATAAGAAAAATAGATAAGCCTATTGCTAAAATTGTTTTAAATCCCCTGTTGATATTCATTTAACCCACTCTCCTGCCATTCTAATCTAGCTCTAATTATCTATTTGTTTATCCACTATAATTAGATTGGCCTTTTAGAGGTGTGTTTATAATATATAAAATATATTAAAATTGTTATTATAATCCTAATAATCCTGTTTTGATATACAAAATTAAAAATTATGTTTTACTTTCATAACGCTCTATACTATATATTTGTTTTGACGCAATAAAAAAATCGTTTAAGAAAAACTTAATTAATTTTTCTTAAACGAGCCTGTTTAATCATTTCTTCCGCATGTTTTATTGTTATATCTGTTAGCTCACCATCTAGTAACCGTCCTAATTCCTCAATCCGGTTTTTTTCGTTTAGTTTTACTACTGATGTTTTCATATTTTTTTCTTTTTCTACTTTTTCAATTAAATAATGATGATCAGCCATAGATGCTATTTGGGGTAAATGTGTGACACAAATAATTTGGTGATTATTAGATATATCATAAAGCCTTTCGCCAATGGTTTGAGCAGTACGTCCACTTATACCAATATCGATCTCATCGAATATTAATGTTGGAATATTGTCAACATCAGCTAATATAGTTTTAAAGGCTAGCATTATTCTGGACATTTCACCCCCGGATGCGATTTTAGAAAGAGGTTTTAACGGTTCTCCTAAATTAGTAGATATAATAAATTCTATTTTATCAATTCCTTTAGGGGAAAATTTCGTATTGATCAAATTATTTATTTCATTGTTAAATGATACCTTAAATTTAACTTTATCCATGTTCAAGGTAAGTAATATTTCTGTTAATTTTTTTTCAAAATTAATGGCAACATTTCGTCTTAATTTACTTAATTTTATTGAACTTTTCTTCAGTTCATTATATTTAAAATCTATTTCTTTTTTTATTTTTTCAACCTTTTCTTCATTATTTTTAAATTCCTGTATTTCGGCTTCTAATTCTTGCTTATATTTTAAAATTTTATGTATAGATTCACCATATTTTCGTTTTAACATATTAATTAAGTTTAATCTCATTTCAATATTTTCAAGAGTTTTTGGTTCAAAATCTATTTGATCCCTATAATTTCTTATATTTGTTGTAACATCCTCTAATTTATATTGCACCTCTTCTAAAATCTCGCTAAAGCCTAAAAATTTTTCATCGAATGTGGTAATCTTCTGTATAGTATGTATAACATTACCTAATATACCTAATACTGATAAATCCATGTTCTCACCATTTAAGAGTTCATATGCACTTGCCAGGGTTTGGTAGATTTTTTCTCTGTTAGCCAAAACATTTTTTAGTGTAATTAACTTTTCATCCTCACCGGGTTGCAAATTTGCTGCTTCAATTTCATTTGTTTGAAATTTAAGCAGATCCATTCTACGCTCTTGCTCTACCTCATCAAAACAAATAGATGATAATTTTTTTTCTAAAACCCGTAATTGATTGTATTTGTTTGAAACGGTATCAACTAAATCTAATATTTCTTTTCCACCATATGAATCCAACATATCTATATGTAAACCTGGATTTAGAAGTGATTGATGCTCGTGTTGACCATGAACATCTATAAGATGTTGAGTAATAGATTTTACAATTGTCTGCGTAACTACAATTCCATTCATTCTACAAATACTTCTCCCATTTGAACGTATCTCCCTTGTAATAATCAATATATTATCGCTATCGATATCAATACCAAATTGTTCTAGCATAGTATTAATTTGTTTTATATTATCTATTAAAAATATAGCCTGCACCATACATTTATCTGTTCCGGAACGAATAAAATTTCTGTCAGCCCTTTCGCCAATTGCCATATTAACAGCATCGATTATGATTGATTTTCCGGCTCCGGTCTCTCCTGTTAGAATGTTAAAACCTTTATGAAAGGTAATATCCAAATCATCAATCAGTGCAAAATTTTTAATTTTTAATGCTAAAAGCATAATGCCCCCCCTGCTCTATCTCATTAATTTTCTAAAATGTTCTATAATTTCTTCCATTTTGTTTACATCCCTAATTACTAAAAAAATAGTATCATCTCCGGCAATCGTTCCTACCACTTCCTCTAAGCCAACAGCGTCTATTGCAGCAGCTGCGGCCTGTGCAGATCCGGTTAAAGTTTTCATTACTAAAATATTTCCGGCATAATCAATTGATACAATAGAATTTTTAAATATTTTTACTAGGCGATTCGATAAAATATTATCCTGACTATTTAATGTTGCATACTTATATTTTCTATCTTTAGTTAAAATCTTGATCAGCCTAAGTTCTTTAATATCTCTGGATACCGTAGCTTGGGTTACGTTCAGCCCTTGTTTTTTTAATTCATCCGACAATTCTTCTTGGGTTTCTATCTCTTTGTTTTCAATAATTTCAAGTATTTTTTTATGCCTTGTATATTTCATCTGACACCTCCTTAATAACGATAGTTTAACAGTAGTGCAACAATAGTTTAACGATTGTTCAACTATTGTTAGAGTGAGACTGATTTATTATATCATCTATATATTTCATGCTTAAAGGCTTATTATCAGAAATATCAGTATTTTTCATATATAACAAATATTCTATATTTCCCTTTGGGCCTTTAATAGGGGAATAAGTAAAATCAATTATTTGAAGTTTAATTTTCGTAGCAAATTCAACAATACCTAATACTACACTCTTATGGATCCTTATATCTTTCACCACACCCCCTTTACCAACATTTTTTCTACCGGCCTCGAATTGCGGTTTTATCAATGCAATTATTTCGCCGTTTTTTTTAAGAAGCTGCTTTAATACAGGAAATACTAATTTTAAAGATATAAAAGAAACGTCTGTTGATGCAAAATCCACCAACTCCCCAATATCTTCCAATGTAACATACCTTATATTTGTCCTTTCCATAACTATTACTCTTGGATCCTGCCTCAGTTTCCAGTCAAGTTGTCCATATCCCACATCAATAGAATACACCCTTCGGGCTCTATTTTGAAGCATACAATCAGTAAATCCACCCGTGGATGATCCTACATCTAAACAAACTTTACCATCTAATTCTATATTAAATTCATTTATTGCTTTTTCTAACTTTAATCCACCTCTGCTAACATAAGGTATGGCATTCCCTTTTATTGATATGGAAGCAGTTGTATTTACATTTGTGCCGGGCTTATCAATTCTTTGATTATCGACAAAAACAAGTCCGGCCATTATAGATCTTTTTGCCTTTTCTCTGCTATTAAAAAAACCTTTTTCAACTAATAAAGCATCTATTCTTTTCTTTTTGCTCATAATAACTCCTTTAATTATTTTGTTATTGCAACATTGAGAAAAACAGAAAAATCAAAATCATTCTTAATTTTTTTAATTATATCATCTTTGGCTAAACCTAGACTTTTATATAAAACATCAACATCCCCATGCTCAACAAACTGATCCGGAAATGCAAATTTCTTTACTTTTTTAGAAATTTTATAATCATTTAATAAAGCCTGAACCTGATTTCCAAATCCACCAATTCTCACATTATCCTCAATGGTATATATCTTTTTATGTTTTTTTGTTAGATTAATAATGAGATCTTCATCAATTGGTTTAATAAACCTAGGATTAATCAAAGTAGTAAATATATTGTCCTTTTTTAACTCTTTACATATTTCTAAGGCCATCTGATTGGTAGCCCCCAAGGCTATTATTAAAGCATCATTTCCTGCCTTATAAACAATTTCTCCTTTACCGAATTCTATAGGATTTGCTAATTCGTCGTTTTCAATTTGTGCAGTCCCCCTAGGATAACGGATCGCTATAGGCCTATTATACTTCATAGCAAATTTAATCATTTCTTGTAGTTCTAAACCATCCCTAGGTGCTAGGAGTGTCAAATTAGGAACACAGGATAAAAAGGAAATATCAAAAGAACCGTGATGCGTTTCACCGTCATGACCTACTAAACCGGCACGATCTATTAACAAAGTAACAGGTAAATTTTGAATACATACATCATGTATTACTTGGTCATATGCCCTTTGTAGGAATGTGGAATAGATTGCAAAAACCGGCTTATATCCTCCGGCAGCTATTCCGGCTGCAAATGTTACTGCATGCTGTTCGGCAATTCCAACATCAAAAAATCTCTCCGGATATTTGTTAGCAAAATTATTTAAACCGGTGCCTGATGGCATGGCAGCTGTAATGGCAATAATTTTTTCATCCTGCTCTGCACACTCTACTAAAGTATTACCCGCAATTTCAGAATATGTTAAAGCAGGTTTACTAGAAACAGATTCTCCGGTTTTTATTTTAAATGGATTGACACCATGAAATTTACTTGGTGATTTTTCGGCAAAGTCATATCCTTTACCTTTTTGGGTCATTACATGTAATAAAACCGGGCCTTTAATTTTCTTGATGCGATTCATTACTTCATATAATGCATTATAATTATGTCCATCGGTAGGACCCACATAAGTGAAACCCAATTCTTCAAATAATATACCGGGTACAAAAAAATATTTTATACTATCTTTTGCTTTTTCTGCAGTTCTCATAACACTTTTACCAATAGCAGGAATATGGCTAATTAGATTTTCAACGTCACCCTTAACTTTAAAATATATAGGCGCCGTTCTTATTTTACCTAAATAATTAGACAAACCACCTACATTTGGAGATATGGACATTTCATTATCGTTTAATATAATAATTATATTTTTCCGACTCTGCCCTATATGGTTTAACGCTTCAAAGGCCATACCCCCTGTCATTGCCCCATCACCTATAACCGCTATAACATGATATTTTTTCTTTTTTAAGTCCCGTGCTACAGCTAAGCCCATAGCAGCTGATATAGATGTACTGCTATGCCCCGTTTCAAAATGATCATGTTCGCTTTCACTACGCTTCGGAAATCCGCTTAACCCTTTATATTGTCTCAACGACGAGAATTGTTCTCTTCTACCGGTCAGTATTTTATGAACATATGCTTGATGCCCAACATCCCAAATAATTTTATCATTTGGACTATTAAAGGCAGTATGTAATGCTAAGGTCAGTTCTACTACCCCCAAATTAGATGCTAAATGCCCTCCTGTTTTGGATACTGAATCTATTAAAAATTGCCTGATTTCTTCGGCTAATATTTTTATTTCTTTGCTGTTCAGTTGTTTTAAATTTTCGATACAATTGATTTTAGTTAAATATTGATACACTTATAACCTCTCCTTCTTGTTTTTTAACTTTGTCAAGGAAATTACCTCTACCCCTGTTTTTTTATATATAAAATTTAAGAAACGTGCTGTACTAAAAACAATATTATGAGAGTTATTTACGGCAATACTTTTCCCAACAGCTTTACCACCCACCGTAAATGCTGCAATCAAACCACTTATAATTATTGTTAATAAGGATTTAGACATAGGAAATGGTAAGGCATGTAAACCTACAATAATACCGGTTCCCGCCACACCGCTTAAAATGCCACAAATATCACCAATTACATCGTTGCAAAAATTTGACACAGGCCCGGCATTCTTTATAAGCTTAATGGCATATTTTGCTCCCTCCACCCTATCTGCCGCCATAGCATGAAAGGGTTTTTCTGATGCAAATGTTACTGCTATACCTATAATATCAGTTAATACGCCTATTAAGATAATAATTACCAATGTTACAATTGCAAAAAAGATTTGTGTATTATTTAAAATAATTTCAGATGAAATACTTATTCCTATTGTCAAAAAGAATGTCCAAACAGTAATTGTGATAACCCATTTTAAATTGTACTTTCTCCATAAATTTGATAATCCAATATCAGGTATTCTAGTATTTTTATTGCCTTTAGACAATATAATCTACCAACCTTTCTTTAAAAGCATTCCCATAAATAAACATAAATATAAAGCTGATAGCATATGCTATCAGCCTTCTAACAGTGATAGTATAATTAAGTAAATTTTACGGCTTAGGTCCAGTTGGATTTCCCTAACCAATACTGCCTGTCACCATCGCAGCGGTTTCCCTTTAAATTGGTTTCCATCTTGTCACCAAAGATAGGACTGGATTACCACTTAGTCCGCACTGTAATCCCTAATATACTTCAATATGAACAGTCTAGAAGTTTTCCTCAACAATCAAACCTAACCCTTAGCCTCTTTTGCAACATAGGTTTCAAGCAGCAATAAATCCTTTCACCGGGCCCTGGCTTCCGGAAATTGATCTACTTATCTGCCTATATCACTCAAGGCAGGCTACACTGTCTAATTGTATTTACATACAATATTTCAGGTTCCCCCTTTTCATAAATAATATTATGAATTGGTCTCCACGGAGAAAGGGTCTACGCCCACATGCCATTGTGGATCGCCCCCTCTCCTTACTCTCAGAACTAACCCCCGACTGGGCGTCAGCAGCCAGAACTAAGAACTTCATCGATGTGCCCTTCGACGGATTTTTAGCCCCGCCTTCAGGGTTAGATTAATTGACTAGAATACTGCATCACTGTAATTTAATTATAGCTATTATAGCATATAAATTTAAGCATATCAAATCATTAAATTAGCTA
>CAYLIZ010000002.1:0-9057 GCA_964383985.1 uncultured Alkaliphilus sp.
TATAATTCGATTATAATATGCACAAATTAGATTACAAAAGTCGCACAAGATGCGACTTTCATTTTTAATTATCCTAATTTTCTTTTTTTAAATCATTACACGCCTCGGTGATTGAATCCAGTTGTGATTGTAATAATGTTTTAAACCTTGTTTTAAAAATCTGCATCTGGTTTTTTATGCCTTCGAACTCACCTCTGATATTTTCTACATCACTGTTTGCCTTGGCAATAATTTCTTTAGCCTTTGCTTCAGCTTCCTGTATGATAAGTTCAGATTCTTTTTGTGCGTTTAACCTTACATCTTCGGCCGCATTTTGTGCTACCACTAAAGTCTTTTTTAATGTTTCCTCTATCTCTTTGTACTGATCCAGCTGATGATGTGCACCCTCTAATTTATCCTTTAATTCCATATTTTCTTTATAAAGTTTTTCATAATCAATTATTATTTTATCTAAAAATTCATCTACTTCATCTTCCCTATAACCTCTGATACTTCTTCTAAATTCCTTATTTTGTATTTCCAAAGGTGTTATCATATGTTGCCACCCCCACTATCTATTTAGATAAGTTTATGTAAATTTATTGCTATTTTTAGTTTTAATTTGCATTATATTTACATCACTATTTTTTATATATTTTTATTTAGAAAACATCATTAAACCAGACTATAATATTTTTACAATTATATTATATATCACCTGTATTAAAATTATTGCCACCAAAGGGGAAAAATCTAAAAACCCGGAATAACCAAATACGTCATTAATAACATTGCGTATTGGTGCTAAAATAAATTCAGTTACACTATATATAAATTGTACAATGGGATTTAACGGGTTAACGTTAAAAAATTGTAAAGCAATCCTAACTAAAATCAATATATTAATAAATCTTACTAAATGCCATAAGGTATCCGCTACTATTCGTGAAACAAACAAGGTCTATCATCTCCTTGACTTCCTAATTTTTTAATAACTAGATTGTATATGCTCATTATTTATTTTTTACTTTTGCCAAGGAAATACGCCCTTGTTTTTTAATTCTTCTTTTATATTACCGGAAATATCAACGTTATTCGGCGCCAAAATAAAAATTCCCGATGAAACTTTTTGGATATTTCCATCTAATGCATATATGGCTCCATTTAGAAAATCAAAAAATTTCCTGGCAAGTTCCATGTCTATATTTTCTAAATTAATAATTACCGGTTTTCTATTCTTTAAATCATCTACAATACTTGGTGCTTCTTCAAAATTATTTGGCTCATAAAGTACAACCTTCATTTGTGTAGTGGTATGTATGTTAACAACTTTATTTCTTCTCCTATTTATAATAGGAACTGCATCTTCTTCCTCCAGAAATTCTTCTTCGATTTCATCATCTTCAAATGCATCAAACCCCATAAAAATCTTTACCTTATCAATTAATTTTGATGACATAATAAATACCTCCTTTAATTTTTTATTTTGAATAATCCCTTTCGCCAAATATAGCAGTACCAACGCGTATAAAGTTAGCACCTTCTTGTATAGCAATTTCAAAATCGTTAGACATTCCCATAGATAAATACTTCATTTCAACATTTGGCAAATCTATTTTAGCCATTTGATTGAATATATTTTTAAGCTCCCTAAAACATTGCCTGATTTGTTCCTTATCGTCAACATGAGGAGCTATTGTCATTAAACCGATAATTTTTACATTATCCAAAGATGCAATTTCCTTTAAAATGCGTTCTACGTCTTCAGAATTAATACCATATTTGGTTTTTTCCCCTGAAATGTTGACCTGTAACAGACATTTGACCGTACGGTTTATGTTCCTTGCTCTTTTATTAATTTCTTTCGCTAATCTGTAAGAATCAAGTGAATGAATAATATCTACTTTATCGATAATATATTTAACTTTGTTGCGTTGAAGATGTCCAATTAAATGCCATTTAACAACATCTCCAATTTGCTCATGCTTCCTCAATAACTCTTGCACTCTGCTTTCGCCTATATGTAAAATACCATGATTTATAGCTTCTTTTATAATATCCGCATCAATAGTTTTAGTAACAGCTACAAGCTCAATATCACATAATTTTCGATTGGAAATGGTTGCTGCATGTTTTATTCTAGATAAAACATGTTCAATATTTTTTTTTAATGTCAATCCAAACACTCCCGCTTATCTTATTCTTTTGCCTTCTTTAACCTTATCACCATTCTTTACTACCTCATCATATAAATTAATTGTTTTTATTTGTTCTACTTTATCCGGGTCACCTTTTGGCCTTTGTTCGAAAGAACCGTCATAGAGTATGGAATATTCCTTATTAGAAACCCGAATTTTTACAGGTCTAAAGTTAGGAATACCATTAACATCTACAGTATATACACCCTTTACGCCGTCTTTTTTTACTATGGAAGAATTAAAAACCATTGCCCCTTCATATTGATTTAATATAATTTCCACCGTCATTGTTCGTATATTATAAAAATCAGATATAAATTCATCCAGATCGAAAATAACTATTTTTTTATCTCCTTCATCTATAACATTGCGGACAATAGCCTTTAGCTCTTTGTTTTGATTACCGGTTCTAATTTGAATATTTTTACCCTTTTCTATTTTTTCTCCCTGATCAGCATCTATCTCAACAACAATACTCCATTTATAATTTTTTATAATTCTGATAACGGGCTTCTTTTCTTGAGTATCCTCAAGGGATGAATTTAAATTACTGTCCTTTAATAATTTAAATTGTTTACCGGTAATTTCATGTAATAATCTATAATTTAGCAGTTCCTCAAACCCATCACTGCCCATAGCAACAAAACCGGATGAATCGCTATAAATAGTTTGAACCGAAGAATTAACTTTATTCTCTAATTGATTTTTTTGTTGCTCTAATTGAATAATATTTTTACCTGAAAAACTTTTTTCCCCGATAACTACACTTTTTCTATCCAGCAAATCTTTCAATTCTTTCTTAAAAGCAGCTATCCTATCATATTTTTCCTCTTTTAAATCCTGTTGTATAGATTTTATCAAGATCAACATTTGTTTTTCTAATTTTTCAACGTCACCTTTTAAAAAACCTTGTCCATCTTGTTTCTCCTTAATATTTTGTAATCTTAAATTAATTGCCTCAAGATCCTTTTTTGATTTTTCATCCAGTTGTTTTAAATGAACTTCAGCTAATTTTTGGCCTTTTGCAACTTTTTCTCCTTCAGAGACAAAATATTTTATATCTTCATCACCAATGGTTGTAAGTACCTTTTCTTCCCTTGCAATATAGCCCACAGTTTCTATAGATTCCTCAATTTTGCCGTATTCAACTACATAGATACTTTGGGCCGATACTCTTAATAGGGGTACCATTCGTGAACTAAAATACAAAACAACAATTAAAATGGCTAAATAAAATCCTTTACTTCTGCGCCTTTTTTTCTTTTTTAATCTTCTAACATTATTCAAAAAATCACCTACCAAGCTTATAAATAATGTTAAATATATAATGTTAAATATATAATTCTCCATTTTCCTAAAAAATCCTTCAAACAAACACTATTTATTTTGTAATGCTCAAGTCTTATAATTCCCCGATGTTTTTTCGATATTACAAAAACCCTTAAAAAGTTAAGGGTTTTTTGTAAATAAATGTTCTTAAAATCTAGTAAAAAATTTGCCATATCGGCTAATAACTTTAAGATTTCTAATAGATTTAATATCAAGCTTAATAACGTCAGTCCCTTTAGTAGCAAGTGCAATTATATTATTTGATTTATTAGCACCGAGCACAATTCCAACGAGCTTGTTATCATCCTCCAATATTATCCTTACTTCATCCCCCACCATAATCTCTGTATTCCCTAACATAAAATGTTTAATATCAAGCTCCTCCAAATCATGTAAGTTTAGAGCTTTATTATCTAAAAAAACAATGTTATTATTTAAATTAACCTTTTCTTTTAGAATAGCAAGTACATAACCACTAAATGCTAACACAAACATAATAATAGATATTGACATTAAATTATCTATCATTCTTCATATCACATCCTTAATAATAACCTAGATTCAATTTTCATTATATAATATTTACAAAATAATCCTTACTATCAAATTTTATTGTCTTTAATTCTAATCAGGTTTGTTTTACACTTATTTACACTATATCATATATATGTATATGAAGCTTCTTATAAACAGAGTTATAGGAAACATAAATTTCATTATATCATTTTTACAAATATATAAAACATTGGAGAATGTATTGTCATTTTACCATTCAAATCTTCTGTACCGGAAATATTGCTAAATACATATAATACTTCTACAGATGCACTATTATCAACGTAAGACATTTCTTTAAAACCTACTTCATGTTGGTTAATATTGTTTTTATGAATTATCTTTACAATATCATCAATATTTTTAGTATAAATAATTTTATCGTTTTCCCTAATTTCCACTATCCTGTTTTCTTCAGAATAATTCACTAAAATAGGCACTGTACAATACCCTGTTTCCCCCATTATATAAGAACTATAGTCTGCAAAATAATCATAATCCTTAATATTTATCAATTCACCTTTTTGAATAATTGTGTGACTAAAATATTTAAACCCGGACCCTATCAGGTATTCCTGTTCTAATTCAAAGCCGAATATATCCTTAGTTTGACCAATTTCAAAATTTTTCGGTATATATTTCAAATCACTAAGCCTGTGCCTGTCTTGAAAATATAATAATATAGAACTAATATCCCTTATATCAGCTTTAGACACATCTAATGAAGGTTTTATTATGTTCTTATCTGAAATCATATTATTTGCTTTTAATATGCTTTCAAATCTCATGTTTTGACTAAATTTAGAAACGGAATACCCACTCCAGGGACCTATAACTGCCATTACAGAAATTATAGCTAAGGAAATAGTAACAACAATATTTTTAGGTCTCTTATTTAAAATATAATATATCATACAACCGGTTACCCATAATCCGGCAATCAATACATAATACCTGTTTTCCGTTACTCCATAAACATTTATCCGTATGCCTAAAGAAACAAACATCATTATCAATAATGGAATTATTAAAATTGGGAAAAAGGAAATAAAAGTTTTGGCCCATCGACTTGTATTGCGAAGTGGATAAATAAAAAATATTACAATTGTACTTATAATAGAAAACCATAACACAAGATTTGCAAGTATTCCATCAGGCCACTCTGCAGTTATTAATATTTTTATAAAGTATGCATATAAAATAGCAGAATATGCTACTATTAGCGGCATTATTATATAAAGTAAAAGCACTCTTAAAACTTTAGAATAATCTTTTATATCTGGATTTTGTCCATACTCCGGTATATCGGCTAAGAAAAATGCCGGAGCAAAAATTCCTGCTACAATTAACCAAAGATCAAAATAAATTCTACTTGAAATATTAGCCATAAATAGTATATTAATTGTAAATATAATTGCAACTAAACCTAAAAATAATATAATAGAATATAAATATGTTGTGACAAATCTATTAAAGAGTGTAACTACGTAAAAATCATAATTTGTCCTTTTAAAAAAATACGGTATAAAAGAAAAAGTTAAATACAAGGAAATTGTAAAGGCGATATATCTAGAGATGGATATAGTATTGATATCATTAAGCATAAATAGATAATATAGAATTAATGATATCGCTATACCTATGTATGACCCAAATATTACCTTCATATTTATTTTTTCTTTTCTTTCGAAAAAAACTTTAACACATAAAGTTAAAGGAATGCCTAAAGCTAAAACCATAGCAATACGAGTTAGATTTTCCCGCACACCTGTGTTGCTATAATCTAAATGATTCATATAAATTAAGGTAATTACAGCGGCAGTTGCTAATAAAAGAGTTTCCGGAAAACGTTTAATACTTGCAACAAATTTTTTGCCCAGTAACCGAGATTGAAAAACTATCTTTTTTATCATATTTATCACCCTTTCAATTCCTGCAATATATATTTATTTCCCATTAGATTTAATTATTTAATACCGTAAATACATTTTTGGTATGTGTTCCTGATCTTCTTAATAATTTACCCCCTTTAAATTAACAATTTAATGATTTCCAAAAACATTATTGCCATGGAAATAGTTATATTTCAACATTTTCCTCTATTTTATCCCACCTTTATTTATGTCTTGCCGAATGATGTTAAAATTGTCCTGAATATCCCTGTCACAAATAATAATCAATTATACATATTAAGTATATATTTAATTAATCTTTTTGCAAATTATTTTGGTCTTTTCCATGAAATTAAATATTCCTTTAGTTCTTTCACAGTACCAACAAATATCAAAAATTTCATAACATTACCTCCTTATCAAACATACGTTCTTCTAGTTATTATACTCGAACATACGTTTGATGTAAAGAATGTTTATCAATTAATTCGAGCAAAACATAAATTCTCACCTAAAGTCTATATAAAGAAATATCCAAAAAATCCATACCGGAGGTTGCTTTTTAGCAAAAGTTATAATATTATTAAAGAACAATCTAATAATAAGTATGGGTTGCATTAAATAGTGCGCAATATGCATTAAGTATAGCGTGCTGTAAGCATTAAATGGGAAACAGGTTTAAGGCCTGTGCGGTCCCGCCGCCGTAAGGTATGTATCGATTTTATAAAGCCACTGGATTAACCGGGAAGGCAAAATCGTAATTTACATCCAAGCCGGAAGACCTGCCTATGCTAGGAACATCATTAACTTCACGGGTAATGAGGGAATGTTATGAATATAATGAATTCGATATATTTAATATATTGCATATATTTGTTATAATTAAAATTTAATTCATATTTAAAATCCCTCCTAAAATTAATTGGAGGGTTTTTTATTATGAAAAGGAAGGAAGTTAGACAAAGATGAAAAAGAAAACGCTTACAATTATTCTATTAGTGGTAATTGCCGCATTAGCTCTATTAGGATATAAAACCTTTTTATCCCTAAAAGGAGTAGAGGGGTTTAAGAATGTCACAGTCCAAATAGTAATTGAAAAAGAAAATATAAATGAAAACCTCGATTTTAAAACGGACCACAAATTTTTAATCGAACTTCTAAATGAAAATCAAAAGAAATTAGGATTAAGTCTTAAAGAATATGATTCAGGTTCAATGATTATAGGTATGATGAATTATATCGCAGATGAAAGCAAAAATGAATATTTCCATATTTATATAAATGGATTGGATGCTACTTCAGGCCCGAATGAAATTCCACTAAATAATAACGACATTTATAAATTTGAATTAAAGAAGTGGTAAAATTGAAAGCCAAAGATATTGCAATTATAGGTTTATTAAGTGCTTCTATAACAACCGGGAAACTGGTATTGAGTTTTATTCCCAATGTAGAAATAGTATCATTATTGTTTATTGTATATACCATTATTTTCGGAATTAAACGCAGCATTATAATTTCAATTATTTTTACAACAACGGAAATATTTATATATGGCCTTTCTACCTGGCTTTTGGTATATTATTTTATTTGGCCCATGTTGATAGTTATTGCACATCTCGCAAAAAAAACTATCAAAAGTGAATATGGATATGCCATTGTAGCCGGATTATTCGGGTTATTTTTTGGAACATTTTTCGCTATAGTAGAATCCTTTTTCTATGGATATGCATATGGGTTAACATATTGGATCCGCGGAATTCCTTTTGACATACTGCACGGGGTTTCTAACTTTATAATTGTACTGATCCTTTTTAACCCGACAAAAAAAGCTATAATGCATATATATAGAAGTTTCAATAGCTAAGTATTCTATATTTATAAAATACAAAATAAATTAGTCCACCCTTTAACTTGCCTAATTTTTTAAACTACAAATATAAGTACCAGAACGTTATTTTACGACAAATAAAATATCATTCTGGTATTTATTTTATACTTAAATTTTTTTATTTTTTTGGAATCTCTAATATAGCACCTTTATTACCCGAGGATACTAGAGCTGCATAACGAGCTAAATAGCCTGTTGTAATTTCAGGTTGCCTTGGGACCCAATTTGACCTTCTTTTCTCTAATTCTTCATCTGTTACATCTACATCTATTGTATTTGCGTCAATATCTATTTTAATTATATCTCCTTCTTCAACAAGCGCAATATTACCGCCTACCGCCGCCTCCGGCGATACATGTCCTATGGATGCACCCCTTGAAGCGCCGCTAAATCGCCCATCTGTTATAAGTGCTACTGTACTGTCTAATCCCATACCCGCAATCGCAGAGGTTGGATTGAGCATCTCCCTCATGCCTGGACCGCCCTTCGGTCCCTCATATCTAATTATAACCACATCTCCGGCAACGATTTTCCCGATTTTAATAGCTGCAACCGCATCTTCCTCACAGTCGAATATTCTTGCCGGACCTTCATGTTTCATCATCTCCGGTAAAACTGCAGAGCGTTTTACAACACAAGAATCCGGTGCTAAATTTCCTTTTAATACCGCAATTCCACCTGTTTCACTATATGGATTTTCGATAGGCCTAATAATTTCAGGATTTGTATTAATACAACCCTCTATATTTTCTGCTACCGTTTTTCCCGTGCAGGTGATAATATCTGTTTTTAAGAGACCCTTTTTATTTAATTCATTCATAACAGCGTATACACCGCCTGCCTCATCCAATTCCTCTATATATGAAGGCCCTGCCGGCGCTAAATGACACAAGTTCGGTGTTTTGACACTAATTTCATTAGCAATATCTAAATCTAGTTCTATGCCTATTTCATGAGCAATAGCCGGTAAATGTAACATACTATTTGTGCTACAACCTAATGCCATATCAACAGCTAATGCGTTCATAAAGGCATCTTTTATCATAATATCCCTTGGCTTAATATTTTTATTTAATAATTCCATAATCTGCATACCAGCCTGCTTTGCCAGTTGAATTCTTGCTGAATATACTGCCGGTATAGTTCCATTACCCTTTAATCCCATACCTAATGCTTCCGTTAGGCAATTCATACTATTCGCTGTATACATACC
>CAYLIZ010000002.1:9157-44437 GCA_964383985.1 uncultured Alkaliphilus sp.
GCATCTACTATTTTATCTAAATTTATATGTCCCGGCACAATCTCGTTGTAGGAATTAACAACACCAATTAATGGCCTGTTAAGTTCCTCTTTTGTCATTCCAAGTGCATTAAACAAGGAACGATGAGGTGCCTGCTGTATACCTTTTGTTACGCAATCACTTCTCATTATATCTTCATTCCTTCCGTAGTTAATTTTTGATACGCAATTTTACCGGCAAATAATTTATATATCTATTTTTATAAGTAACTATTACTTTCTATCTGATGTATATTTACTCCATCGTTTTTTATATTACTTTGCTTTTATATAATATCATGTATACTTACAACTTTTCAATAATTAACCTTATTTGTTTTTAAAATGATCAAAACCTGAGATTACATTTTGTTATATTCATTTTAAATTTGATATTAATTTATTATAATAAATCCATTAGAAAAATAAGGACGGAATAATTAATGAGTAATAATGAACAAATATTTGAATTACTAACAAAAATATACGCAGAAATGCAAAAGAGGTTCAAAAAAGCAGATAATAGGATATATCCTAATTGAATATTATCCTATTAAACTAATTCTAATAATAAAATTTTGATATATAGAAGATGATAAAAAATTTAAGTCTATTACAGGTAAAATCTATGATTGGTCGGAGTGACAGGACTTGAACCTGCGGCCTCACGCCCCCCAGACGTGCGTTCTACCAACTGAACTACACCCCGTATCAATGAATGCAAATATATTATACCATATTTAAATCATAAAGAGTACCCTGATTTGGTATGTTGTTTATCTATAAAATAAAAAAAGAAGGGCATGCATGCACCCTTCTCTAATTTACAGTATTATAGCTATTAAACCGCTACCTTCATTAACAATTTTTTGAATTGTCTTTTGAAGTTTCACCCTAGTATCATCCGGCATCATCTGTAGTTTGTTTTGCAACTGCTCTTTTACTAGGTCATGTAAGGACTTACCAAACATATCTGTTTCCCAGATCTTTTCCGGACTTTGTTCAAATTCCTCTAATAAATATTTTATTAATTCCTCGCTCTGCTTCTCTGTACCCACTACAGGAGAGACTTCCGTTTCTATATTCGCCTTTATAAAATGAAAAGATGGTGCGTTTGCTCTAAGTTTTACACCAAACCTGTTACCATGACGAAACATTTCAGGTTCTTCTAATGTCATTTCATCTAGTGTAGGCGACACTAAACCATAACCTATAGTCCTTACATCATCTAATGCTTTTTCTATTCTATCATATTCCTTCTTAGCTTTTGCAAGCTCCATAATAAGTCCTATTAATTGATAATCCCCTTCTATTTCATAACCGGTTTTTTCTTGTACAATTTTATAAAATAGGTCCTCCGGTGTTATAAGATCTATTAAAGCCGATCCTTCACCCATTTTTATTTCATCCAAACTTGCTTTCCTGATATTTTCTACCTCACCTAAACTATTTACTAATGTTTCTATGTCCCTTAGCCTTCTAATTTCCACTGCAGCAGATCTTATAGCATCTAATATTGAAGCCTTTAACCAGTGATTAGGTTCTATGCTCTCTAACCATCCGGGTAAATTAATATTAATTTCTGTGACAGGAAACTCGAACAATACATTTTCTAATATTTCATGAATATCATTCATATTAAGTTTAGTACAGTCTTTTATAATAACAGGAACATTGTATTTTTCCTCTAATTGAATTTTCAGTTCATATGTAGCTGATTCATCGGGAATTCTAGTGTTTAAAACTATTATAAAAGGTTTGTCAATCTCCTTTAGTTCCTTAATAACTCTCTCTTCAGCTTCTATATAATTTTCTCTTTCTATTTCTGTAATAGTACCGTCTGTAGTTACAACCAATCCAATTGTCGAATGTTCTTGAATTACTTTCCTGGTTCCAATTTCAGCCGCTTCTTCAAATGGAATTTGATTTTCAAACCAAGGTGTATTTACCATTCTCGGCTTTCCATCTTCCTCATGTCCAATAGCGCCTTCTACTAAATATCCTACGCAATCTATCATCCGAAGTTTAAATATTGCATTTTCTTTTAAAACAAGTTCAACAGCTTCATTTGGTACAAACTTTGGTTCTGTAGTAGCAATGGTCTTACCCGCTCCACTTTGCGGGAGTTCATCTTTAGCTCTTTCCTTTTTATAAGCATTTTCTATATTTGGTAACACTAATAACTCCATAACTTGTTTTATAAAAGTAGATTTTCCCGTTCTAACAGGCCCTACTACACCTATATAGATGTCACCTTGTGTACGTTTAGCAATATCTCTATAAACATCATATCTTCCCATGATTTTTCCCTCCTTTTTGTCTGAATAAAAATAATCCATTCATATCTTTAACATTATAAATATATGCTTGGATACTAATAATATGACTTAACACGTGCTTTATTCCTTTTACTATTTTATATTTAAGTTCCCAAAGCTTTATGCTTGTTTTTTACGAAATAAAAAAGAAGAGTATAAACTCTTCTAAGTTATTTTACCAATCCATATTTATTTTATCTACAATTTCTTCCATTTCATGCTTACGGCTTCGTGTCATTAAATTTGTTACAGCTTCTTTAGCGTTACCACCATTATAGATAACATCATATATTTCCTGTGTAATTGGCATTTCTACACTATATTTTTTTGCCAAATTATAAGCTACTTTTGTAGTTGTTATTCCTTCTACAACCATGCCTATTTCCTTAAGGGTTTCTTCTAACCCTTTACCTTGCCCAATTAAAATACCCGCCCTTCTATTTCTACTATGCATACTTGTGCATGTAACAATCAAATCTCCGATACCTGAAAGCCCCGCAAAAGTTGATCTATTTGCGCCCATGACCTTGCCTAATCGCGCAATTTCACTAATCCCTCTAGTAATTAAGGCAGCCCTCGCATTATCTCCGAATCCTAACCCATCCGCTATCCCTGCTCCAAAAGCGATTACATTTTTTAATGCACCACCAAGTTCTACTCCAATTACGTCCGGATTGGTATACACCCTAAATCTTGATGTAATAAATAAGTCCTGTACTAATTCTGCTGTAGTTTTATTTTTTGAAGCTGCTACAACAGTTGTGGGCATATTTTTACAGACCTCTTCTGCATGTGAAGGGCCTGATAATACAGCAAATTTACTATCAGGTAATTCGTCGTTAACAACTTGAGATATTGTTAAATAAGTATTTTTCTCTAATCCTTTGGAAGAATTTATAATTATTTCGTCGCCTTTTAAATTGGGGCCGATTTTCTGCAAAATTTCTCTAACAGATTGAGATGGTACGGATATCAATATAGCATCTGCATTTAAAATTGATTTTTGTAAATCAATATACAAATTTAAATTGGTAGGCAAATTAATATTAGGTAGATATTTATTATTTTTACGGGTATTTACCATTTCTTTATACTGTTCTTCATTTCTCATCCACAAATTAACCCTATGTCCTTTACCACAGAGCACCATACTTAATGCTGTCCCCCAACTACCGGCACCTAAAACAGCAATATTAAAATTACTCATTTAAAACTCCCCTTTAGTTTACGCTGGATTTTTCTCCAATTTTTCTTTCGTTACCTGCTAAAAGCCTTTTAATATTTTCTCGATGTCTATATATAGCTAATAGAGCTAAAATAAGTCCAAATAAAAAATAATTAAGTCCATATATAATTATAGTAAATGGTAAAATAATAATTGCAATAATAGAAGCTAGAGATACATATTTAAATCTAAATAATATAGCTAAACCGATAGATACACAAATAAACGCTACTAAAGGCTTAATTGATGCAACAACTCCAATAGTTGTTGCAATTCCTTTCCCTCCTTTAAATTCTAAAAATATAGGCCAATTATGGCCGATAACTACTGCTACGCCACATAATAATGCTGTAGTAGCTCCGCCAAATGTATCCCCCAAATATACTGCTACTATACCTTTTAGCAAATCGCCTAAAAATGTAAGAGCAGCTGCTTTTGCACCTAATGTCCTCAATATATTTGTAGAGCCTGCGTTCCCACTTCCATATTCCCTTATATCAATTTTAGCAAATAATTTTGCCACTAGATAGGAAGTTGAAAAACTTCCAATAAAATAAGCAATTAAAATTAGTAAGAAATTTTTCCACATAGATTAACCCCTCCCTGTTTTTTGACGCAAAATAAAACGAACAGGAGTCCCTTCAAATCCAAAATTTTCTCTAATTTTATTCTCTAAATACCTTAAATATGAAAAATGCATTAAGCTCTTATCATTTATGAACAAAACAAACGTAGGCGGCCTTATAGAAGCTTGGGTAGCATAAAATACCCTTAACCTTTTTCCTTTGTCAGATGGAGGCTGATTTAATAACATAGCTTCCCCGATTACCTCATTTAAGGAACCCGTTGTTACCCTCATAGAATTTTGATTTGCAACCTTCTTTATTTCTTTTAATACTCTGTTCATTCTTTGGCCTGTCAATGCTGAAACAAATAGAATTGGGGCATAAATAATATAGCTAAGTTCATTACGTATTTCTTTTATAAATTCGCTCATTGTTTTATTGTCCTTTTCAATTATATCCCACTTGTTAACAAGAATAATCATGCCTTTACCATTTTCATGGCTATACCCCGCAATTCTTTTATCCTGTTCTGTAACCCCTTCAGTAGCATCTATAACTAACAGACATATATTAGCTCTTTTTATGGCTGCAATAGCACGTATAACACTATATCTTTCTATGTTTTCTTTAACACGACTTTTTCTCCTTATGCCCGCAGTATCTATAAGGACATATCTGTCATCCCCATCAGTAAATGGTGTATCTATAGCATCCCTTGTAGTTCCTGCAATATCACTGACAATTACCCTATCCTCTCCTAATATATAATTAATAAGTGAGGATTTACCTACATTCGGTTTTCCAATTATAGCTACCTTAATAACATCATCATCGTAATCTTCTTCACCATCAATTTCAAAATGCTGTACAACTTCATCTAAAAGATCCCCTATACCTAACCCTAATTCAGCAGATATCTCTATTGGCTCTCCCATCCCTAATTCATAATATTCATAAAAATGTTCTGATTGATGCTTTGTATCTACTTTATTTAATGTGACTATTACAGGTTTTTTGGTTTTTCTGAGTACCTCCGCAATATTACGGTCCGCAGATGTTAGGCCTTCCCTGCCATCAGTTATAAATATTATTACATCTGCAGTTTCTATAGCTAATTCCGCTTGCATCCTCATTTGTGCCGGTATTATCTCCTTTGAATCTAAATCTAACCCACCGGTGTCTACTAAAGTAAAATTATATCTCAACCAGTCCGCTTCTGCATAAATTCTATCCCTCGTTACTCCCGGCTCATCCTCTACTATAGATATCCTGCCTCCTACAATTTTGTTAAATAAGGTCGATTTCCCCACATTCGGTCGCCCTACAATTGCTACAATTGGTTTAGACATTTACCCCCACCTTCTTTTACCTTATTCTTTAATTCAAAATTGTCTGTATAAACTTCTTGCCTTCTACTGCACTTATTTGAATTGGTATTCCAAGTTTTGTTTCCAACATTGTAACGGTATAATCATCTAAAAATATTTTTTCACCTGATTTCATCATAGATTGTGGAATAATAACTTTATCGCCTAAATATTTATCTTTTAATGTATTGTATATATCCTGTCCCGTGATCAATCCACTCACAGAAATATGCCCGCCAAAAAATTTGTTTTCTACACAAATCACTTCTATTTTCAAATGTCTAACTTTATTAGCTAAGTCATCGCACATTTTCTTTATTATATTATATGCAGCTACACCGGTGATTGCTGTAATATGTTTATGTGTTTTAGATGTAACTGATAATACTTTTAAATACTGATAAAATTCGTATTTAAATTTGGCTACCAGCCCTACCCCGTTCTCCAATTGTGGGAATCCCTCATAGCTCTCATAAGTTGGAAAATCTCTATTTGCTAATATATAAAATTCATCGGAAACATATACAAAATTACGACCAATAGAGTTCTTAAATTTCCTTTGCCATATTTGAACCCGGTCTATAACATATGATGCACTTTTTTGATTAAACGGTTCTATTTTTTGTAACCCCTCCCTATAAGCTGTTAAACCTACCGGCACAATTGCTACGCTATCTATATTATTGTTTAGTTTTCCTAAATCCCTGATGGTATTATCTAATTCATTTTTATCATTTAAATTAGGACAAAGTACAATTTGACAGTTCATTTTAATATTGTTTTTCGCTAATTTTGTTAATATATTTAAAATATTATCTGCAAATCTGTTATTAAGAATCTTTTTTCTAAGTTCACTGTTAGTTGTATGTACAGATATATTAATTGGACTAATACGATATTTAATAATTTTATTTATATCTTCTTCACTCATATTTGTTAAGGTAATGTAATTTCCCTGCAAAAATGAAAGCCTAAAATCATCATCTTTAAAATAAAGACTTGATCGCATATTAGGCGGCAACTGATCTATAAAACAAAATATACATTTATTTTTACAGCTTCTAACCCGGTCTATAATAGGACTTTCAAATTCAATACCTAAATCATCATCATATTCTTTTTCTATTTCTACAATCCAATATTCTCCATTGGCTTTTAATATCTCTATTTCTAAATATTCATCTGCTAAATAATATTTATAATCAATAATATCCTCAATTTTATTACCATTTATTTTAAGCAGCTTGTCCCCTATTTCTATTCCTATCTCGTCTGCTATGCTTCCTTTATAAACCTTGCTAATAATATTCTTAGTATTTGTTTCTTTCAATACTACACCCACTTCTACCTAGTTTTAATACCAAGTGTTAATATTATACCATAATATGTTACAGGTACCAAGTAATATTACCACTATATTGCTATGATAGTCAAGGACTTATAGCAATCTAGCATCTCTCCTTAACATCCCTAACCAGTTTTATAAAAAAATCATATCTTTTTTGTATTCCTGATATTGTCAACGGTCTACCTAATTTGACTAATCTCAAACTTTTGGACATAAAACCCCCTAGTTTTGCAGAAAAACTTAATAGGGGGACTACATTTATTATTTGTATGTCATTTTTGTTTTTGTTGGCCAATTGAAATGCAAAATTATAAGCTATTTTTGTATATTCTGTGCGATAAGGTCCCATTCCAAGTGCATATATTTTTCTCAATTTTTCATCTGTGCCCATATAAATAAGCGTGCCCCTAAATTCCTTTGAATACTGGTCATAGTAAGGGGTATTTAATATCTCTTCTTTAGTTGGGACACGACCCATTGGTAGATACCCCATATGTATGGCTGATGCTACAATTGAAGAATGGGCTCCACCATAGCAACTGTATATTATTTTCACTATTTTATCATCTTTCTTATCTTATTGATTTAATTTTAAGAATTACACTGAATATATTATAGAAATTTCCTCATTATATAGATTAGAAAAACCGTTCAAAAGATTTTTTAAAATGAGATTGCATTTATTGCTATAAAGTAAGTATACCTCATTTAATTCTGCATCAATACCTAAATAATAAAAGTTTCCCTCTTCATTATAATTGTCTATAATATATCTAAAATTTTTGGGGATATCCAATTTAAAATGTATATATGCAGCCTTGATAGCTGCATAAGAATTTTTATTGAATACATATACAATTTTCATAAATACAACCCATCCCGGCACATCAATGTTTAACAATAATATATGTCCCCATTCCCAAGTCATGGACAACGCTATTGAGAATTTTAGCAATCCCTTCTGATAATTTATTTAAATGTTCATCGTCTTTAGCATAAAAAACCGGAACCATCGCCCCCGGACTCACTGTATCTCTGTTTTTTGTTACAACTGCAACTATAAAATCTTTTAATTCAATTTGCATATATTACATCCTTTTTTCATTCTTTTTTAATCTTAGCCCAATATTTGAATCTAAAGGCTTTCTTTTTGAGGTTTCCAACAATGGAGTACTTTTAACCACCTCAATTAAGGCATCTATATTAGGTTTCATAATAGTTATTACCATAACTATATTTCCATTTTCTGAATTCCTTCTTGCCATTGGTGTAAGTTCCGGCTCATCTACATCCTTCAGTATGCACAGCTGGTTAGCTGCATTATGTTGTATGGCTTGACGCTGACCTATATTAGATAGATATACTATTGCATTTTCATCTTTAGGTATAATCTCTACAGCTAATCCCTTGCTCAAAAACAGATCCCTTGTTCTTTGTAGCCCAACATTCATGATTATAATATCATTAATTTTTAAAATTGGTCCATCAAATGAAATTTTGGCTTCTTTTACGTCAGCTATATCGCCAATTTCCTCTCCACGAATCATTCTTTTTATAAATATATGAATAACTAATCCGGCAATCATACCTAAAAATGCAGATATATATCGTTTAATTTTTAAAATTATACAAATATATATTATGATTGATGTTACCAAGGAAGTAATTATAGCCATGTAATTTCTTGCCTCAAATGATTTTGCGATGTCTTCAATGTAAGCAGTACCTCTTGGTACCATCTCTGTTATTTCTATATTATCTAAACTTTCCCTTTCCATATTGCGTACTTCCCTAAATTGTTGGGCAGCCAGTGCCAAAAATGTTATGGCTGCAAATTCCTTTTCAATTAAAGCAGGTACAGCTACTGCACCTAATCCCGCAGCGATAAATCCGAGCGTAAAATGAGATAAATATCCCCTTGGATAGGTTGGATACTGTCTATAATCAGATTTCATCATATGAATCCTGGCAAATGTACCCATTATCAAACTCGGTATAATTAAAATATAGTATTTATTCAATACTGAATCACCTATCTACTTTTTGTTTTTATTTCTCCCCAAAAAATTTGTAAATTCCTGTTTAAAATTAGATATTTTAGATTTCCACTCCGCGCTACCACTACTTAAAAACAAAAATCCTGCTCCACCAAGAACAGCTACAGCTAAAATTCCTAATATTCCCGCACCAGACCCTTTACCACTTTGGCTAATAGGCTTACCGGGGTTTATTTGCTTTGTTGTATCTCCGCCTGTTGTTGCCGACCCCTTATTTTTCTTAAAAACATCACCAAAAAGAGCTATTGTGATTACTTCGGATAAATAACCTGCAGATTTTTCTGATCTTTCTCTCATATGTTTGTAAGTTCCCACTTCTGTAAGTATGGCTCTAGGTGTAAGATCTTGATTGTAATCGCCCTTTCCATAAAAGACATCTTTAATTAAATCCGGATACATTTTATCTGCTACTGCCTTTACTTTCTTCATCATATCTTCATTAGCTTTAAAATTTTGATTTCTTCTTCCAACAACTAATCTTACTTTTGTTGCCGGTTCTCCATTAATCTCCGTTAAATATTCTTCTGCAGGTACAGCATCCCTATGTACATCAATTAAGGCAGTAGGTTGTTGCTTTCTTATTATTTGCAAAGCAGTTCTACGAGACCTTTTATAGGCTCCCGCATCATGAGGATCATGGGATGTATCATCAAATATTGCCTTTACACCATTATTTTCAAACCCTTGTTTTAACTTTTTTGCTACTTTAAGTACTCCCCCATTAGACTCTATGTTTTCTGCTCCATCGGATGGAATATAAGATTCTGAACTGTGGGTTGCATATATTCCTACCTTTCTTTTGCTTTTATCATCTTGCTCTGCTTGTGTTAGTATTGAATCTATATTTGATTCACCCTGCAATGTTAGTTTGATATTGGAAAATATTTCTTCATCAATTTCAGGTAATGACACCTCTTCTACAAACTGTGCATAAGCAATTTGATTTTTCTTATTTGCCTTAATCACCTTATACATTTTATTATCACTACTTAAATACTGATCATCTTTTACAACTTCCCTAGCAGTTTGAAATAATATTTTATTGTTATCTATATCATATATTTTGTAATAACCCCCTTTTTCACCATACCAATCATCGGCAATTACAAATTGTATTGTTAATATAATTAATAATAATATATAGATTATTTTATTTTTCTTCATCTATATCACCCCTGATTTCGTCTAGTTCAGTTTCATTTTCAATGTTAATTTTTTCATCTATCTGCTTTCCACCTTGACCTTCACTTTTTTCCTGACTATCACCTAATGTACTAACAAAATGTCCTTTGTCAAAATGCATATGTTTTTTCCCCGTTCCTCCCTGCAACCTTTCCCTGGCCTCTCCAAATATTTCTGCCATAAGAACTGCTAATATACCTGTAATAACTGTAGTATCTACTCCACCGGCCCCACCAAAATTTGTTGGCGCCGGTAGATTATTAATACTATTTAAAATAAGCTGAATTAAATCGCTAATTACAACTCCAATTACTCCTGCAATAAATGCACCCCTTCTAGAACGTCCCAGTACATAAGCCACTATGGCACCTACAGCAGGATAAACATAATTAGGGTCAATAGGAAGATTCTCCGGTTCCGCGGGGAGCACATATCTTTGTACTAAATAAATTGCAATACCTGCCACCATTGCCCCAATAATAGATCTAATTTTTTCTTTTCTTGTTTCAGCTTTAATAAATAGGTAAATGGCTAATCCCACGGGTATAATAAATCCTCCAACATTAAATGATATATTATTAGTTAGCTCAATATTAGGAATATAAATTGTCGATATAACTATTGCAACAAGTATAGCAAGAGCTGCCTTGTCACTAAGCCTCAATCTATCAAGCACTCTGTGTCCAAAACCCATTAAAATAAGCAATGTAACAATTACTAGTAAAATCATTCCTCCAGACACCCTAATTCCTCCTTTAAAAATTTGCATCAAATTTTAAAATTTATTATTGCTATAGATCAGATTATTTTTGTTTAGTTTAGGTTTCCCTGACATAATTAAACTATACTAAAAGGTTATATTAAAATTTAAAAATATTAATATAGAATTGTCCATAAACAAAACCGTAATCGAATGTATTTTTTATTAAACCTAAAATTCACATATGTCATATACGATATATGTAATTATTTTTATGCAAAATAAAAAAGATGCCAAATTTATTGACATCTCACTACAACATGCCTCGCTATATTAATTGTATTATGGCTCCCATTCTACCTGTATTACCCTTATCCTTCCTATAAGAATAAAATAAATCTAAATTACAACCGGTGCACAAATTTGATATTACAATATTCTTATTTGGTATACCTATCTCATTCAATACAATGCGATTTGCCTCACATAAATCTAACTGATATTTACCTTTTCCTTTTGAAAAAATAAAATTTGATATATTTGTAAAGTTTTTGTTAAATTGTCCTACAACAACATCATCTACTTCATAACAACACTTACCAATGGATGGTCCAATAACAGCTACTATTTCGTCAGGTTTTGAGCTATACATATTTATCATTGTTTGCACTGTTTTTTTACCTATCCTCAATTTAGTTCCTTTCCACCCGGCATGGCATATACCAATTATTTTTTTTACAGTATCTACAAAAAATATAGGTACACAATCGGCAAATATAGCCATTAAAGGTATATTTGGCACATTAGTAACTAAGCCGTCTATCCCGCTATAATCCCTTTGTTTTAAATAACCTTTTCCCTTATCTTCATTTCTAATAACTTTAATATCATTACCATGGATTTGGTCAGATATAACCAGATTCTCATAATTTAAACCCACTGCTAATGCAAATCTTTTAATATTTTCTTTTACATTGTTTTGCCCATCACCGGTTTTAAAGCCCAGATTTAAATAACTATAGCCTCCTTTACTGATTCCACCGATTTTAGTACTAAACCCATGCCTAATAAATGGTATTTCTTCTAATATTTTAAAAACTATAAATTTGATTCCATCTTTATTTACAATATTATATTCCATTTTTTACCCCTATATTAATAATTATCAACCAACAAGAACAAAGTTGCTATATCTTTATTATTCTATTCCGATTTTTCACTTAAAATTTTTTTTACTTCATCCATAAAAGTGTTTATATCTTTAAATTCTCTGTATACGGATGCAAACCTTACATAGGCAACCTCATCGAGCTCCTTAATTTTATCGATTACAAGGTTACCTATAAATTCTGTTGTAATTTCTCGTTCCATAGTATTATATAACTGTTTTTCTACTTCATCTACTAATTCCTCAATTTCTTGTAGAGATATTGGCCGTTTTTCACATGATTTAATTACTCCATTTAATATCTTATTCTTATTATAGGGTTCGCGGTTACCATTTTTCTTGACCACTATTAATGGGATTTCATCTATTTTTTCGTATGTCGTAAACCTTTTAGTACATACCATACATTCTCTCCGTCTTCTAATTGCTTGTCCTTCATCAGTTGGCCTTGAATCTACTACTTTTGATTCACGATGTGAACAAAAGGGACATTTCACTGTGCTTCCTCCTTCCCACCTATACTATCTATAGTATAATATATTTAAATATACTCAACAAGTATTGAATTAAAGCAAGATAGGTTTAATAGATTGAACACAATGAACACCAAGTTTATATAATAAAAAAACGCGCTATATGTCTTTATTGGGATGTATAAATTTTGTGGGTTCCACCCTGTCCCTTATTTCAATTAATATTACATCCTCACCTATTTTTTTTATTTGATTCCAACTAATTTCATATTCCAATTCCTTGCCAAATAACCCCATTAATCGCCCACCTCCGGGGATTATAATGGCATTAATTTTGCCTTTTTCCAAATCAACTTCAAGATCTGTAATCATTCCTATTTTTTTGCCGTCAGTTATACTGACTACATCCTTTTCAGTCAAATCAGATGCTTTTATCATTTTAAAAATCCCCCTTTAATATCTTTGTCCTATATTTATATTTATATATATAATGTTAAAGATATTACAAAAATAAAAAATAATTTAATCAAATATAGAATGATATATGGAGAGGTATCATTAAAAATTATATAAAAAGTTTTTTAATATTAAAAATCCCTCTTAAGAGGGATCAAATATACTTTCTCATATGCTTTAAAGCCGTTTTTTCCAATCTAGATACTTGTGCCTGAGATATGCCTATTTCTTCCGCAACTTCCATTTGTGTTCTACCTAAGAAAAATCTTAATGATAAAATATGCTTTTCTCTATCGTTAAGTTTTGTCATAGCTTCTCTAAGTGCAATTCCATCAATCCAATACTCATCTTCACTTTTTTCATCACTTACTTGATCCATGACATAAATGGCATCACCACTATCATTATAAATCGGTTCGAATAGCGAAATAGGGTCTTGTATAGCATCTAGCGCAAATACAACTTCCTCTCTTGGTATTTTTAATTCCTTAGCAATCTGTGCTATAGTTGGTTCTTTGGAATGTTTATTTGTAAGTTGATCTCTTACCTGGAGAGCCTTATATGCTATATCCCTTAAGGACCTGCTTACCCTAATTGAATTATTATCTCTTAAATATCTGCGTATTTCACCAATAATCATAGGAACGGCATAGGTAGAAAAACGGACATTATGACTTAAATCAAAATTGTCAATAGCCTTTATAAGACCTATACAGCCAACTTGAAATAAGTCATCTACATGTTCGCCTCTATTGTTAAACCTTTGAATTACACTTAATACTAATCTTAAATTGCCTTGAATAAATTCTTCTCTGGCACTGTCATCACCTTTATGAATCCGATCAAATAATATCCTCATTTCACTATTCTTCAATACTGGTAATTCCGATGTATTTACGCCGCAAATTTCAACTTTATTAATATGCATTGTTTCTTCAGTCCTTTCACTATGAATTACCCCTTCAGTATTTTAGATTATTGACCGTTTGATTGAATTTATACCAAATAGTTAAATATACAATAAAAAAAGCAGATAATCTGCTTTTTTATACTAGCCTACTTATCTCCTTTTGTAGTCTTACTATTATCCTTTTTTCTAGCCTGGAAATATATGATTGGGAAATTCCCAAAATATCCGCAACCTCTTTTTGGGTTTTTTCCTGTCCCGTATTTAACCCAAATCTTAACTCCATTATTCTCTTTTCCCTTTTTGTCAATTTATTTAACCCTATTTTTAATAATTCCCGATCTACTTCTTCCTCTAAAAACTTATATATAATATCATTTTCTGTTCCCAATATATCTGAAAGCAACAATTCATTTCCATCCCAGTCAATATTCAATGGTTCATCAAAGGAAACCTCCATTCTCACCTTATTATTTCTTCTTAAATACATTAAAATTTCATTTTCAATACAACGAGATGCATAAGTGGCGAGCTTTATCTTCTTTTCGGGATTAAATGTATTTACCGCCTTTATAAGTCCAATTGTTCCTATGGAAATTAGATCTTCTATACCTGTTCCGGTGTTTTCGAATTTTCTGGCTATGTAAACAACTAGCCTTAAATTTCTTTCTATTAAAATAGTTCTTACTGTACTTTCATCATCCTTAAGTTTAGCTATTAAATAAACTTCCTCATCATTGGTCAGCGGTGGAGGTAAGGCTTCACTACCTTTTATATAATGCAGACTTTTTCTACTATAAAGTTTTAATTTTTTTAAGATTTTAATTAAATAATACCGATACATCAATTTAATTTTGTGCATGATTTTATCTCTCCTTTTCAATTTTATTTATATAAAAATTATATATAACAACCTACAATATTTACTAAAAATACGATGAAATTACATTTGTAAGATATGATTATAACTTTCAGCTAGTTTTCTGTAAAATATACTGTCTTTTTATACAATATCCGGATGCAATAACGCTTTATAATCCCCTGTTTCAGAAAGATTTTTGTTATAAATAGCAATAACTATTTCTTTAATATCCTTATAATACTTATCATTATGAATTAATACGTTATCCGGTTTAAATCCAATCAACATTCCATTTTCTACACCTAAGGCCTTATAAGGTATTATTCTGAATCTAGTTACCCAACTGCTGCCGCTTAATTTAGCAATTATCTGATCAAAATTAAATGCCTGATTGTCTAACAAAATATCCTTTATTTCAATTGGTAAAATATTTTCTATTGCACTATATTCTACAATTATCACAGGATATTTACTAATAGGATCCGTTAGCGAATTTCCTGTGTCTATTATGCCTTTTAAATCTACCTTTTTATCATTAATTTCTATACTTACGTCCATGAGTATTTTTTCCTTTGATAACCGTTCCTGAATATAACTCCAGCAAAATTGAATTAAAATATATGCTACACCACAAGAAACAAATATATTTTTAACCGAAATATTGGTAATATAAAAGATTCCATTGCTTATAATTCCATTAAAGTTGCTGAAATAAAATAATGCAAAGCCTGCCCCTCCAAATACCAATGTTATTAGATAAAATATACCTAAAAGCCTAAAAAAATCTTTAAAATGATAAGGTGTAAAGCATATAATAATAATTAACATAGAACAAGCAATTTTCATTAAAACAGAAAATAAAAAGTGTAATGACGGAAAAAAAATGATAAATGCATATAAAGCCCCTAGAGAGGATGCTAAAATAAATTTTATACGTTTGGATTTAAACCTAGCAAATTTGCCTGTTAAAGACAATATAAAATAATTCATAATGAAATTTTCTAAAAACACGTATTCGGCATATATAACCATGATTTTCACCCCCATAGGGACATAGTACCATTACTATACAATTATTCATTCTTTTTAAATTTTATGTATATTATATAGGATTGTATAACATTTTTTTGTCACTACTTGTAGTCGAAACTATACTTTTTATTACAAATTGCAGTGAAAAATGTTGATATTATCCACAAAAAATAAATGTCATTCTAAACGACGATGAAGTACCCTAAAATTACGCTGTCTTGCAACAACATAATTTTAAGATTCTTCACTGCGCTTAGAATGACATATCAAATAATTAAGATAACATATAATAAGACTATTTCTAACCTCTAACCTCTAATTTATTAATTTCTTTTTCTTCTTAAAAAAATGGGTATATCCAGCTCCCCGCTTTCAATATTTTCTCCATCTTGTTCAGCTGTAGCAGCTACTTCCCTTATACCTGACCTCCCAAATACATTTTGTCCATTGGTATCTACTACTTGTACCGTATCTTTTTCAAAACCGGTAGCTATCACAGTAATTCTAATTTCATCTTTTAACTCCTCATTAATTACTGAGCCAAAAATAATATTAGCGTCCTGATCTGCCGCCTCTACCACTAATTCAGCAGCTTCATTAACCTCAAATAAACCTAAATTAGTTCCTCCTGTAATATTTAATAATACACCTTTGGCACCTAAAATGGATGTTTCTAACAGTGGGCTCTGGATTGCTTGTTTTGCCGCCTCAGCAGCACGATTTTCCCCACTTGCCTTTCCTATCCCCATGTGGGCTAAACCTTGTTCTAACATAATTGTCTTTACATCGGCAAAGTCCAAATTAACTAATCCGGGCACTGCGATTAAATCAGAAATGCCTTGAACCCCTTGCTTTAATACATCATCAGCTATTCTGAAAGCCTCTAACATAGTTGTTTTCTTTTCAATTACATGAAGTAACCTATCATTAGGAATAGTAACTAAAGTATCTACACGACTTTTTAGTTCTTCTATTCCCTGCTCCGCATAAATCATCCTTTTTTTACCTTCAAATGTGAACGGCTTTGTTACTACACCAACAGTGAGAATTCCTAGCTCTTTGGCAATTTCAGCAACAATAGGCGCAGCACCTGTACCGGTTCCCCCGCCCATGCCGGCAGTTATAAATACCATATCTGCCCCTTGAAGCAATTGGGCTATATCTTCTCTACTTTCTTCAGCAGCCTTTTTTCCTATTTCAGGATTTGCACCTGCACCCAATCCTTTTGTAAGTTTTTCACCAACCTGTAATTTATGCTCAGCTTTAGAAGTAAATAAAGCCTGTTTATCTGTATTTACAGAAATGAATTCAACACCTTTTAAACCTGCATCTATCATACGATTTACAGCGTTATTACCTCCACCACCAACACCAATTACTTTTATACTAGCAAATGGCTCCATATTCATATCGAATTCCAACACAATATTACCCCTTTCCCTTGTTATGTAAATGAACTTTTATTAATTCCTAAATCAAGCAATAAGCCATAATTTTTCTAATAAACATAAAACCTATCTTAATTTCATTATTTTATAATAAAATCATTATTATTGTCTCAAATAATATTTAAATTATTTTATAAACTATAGGATTAATTCAACAAAAATTACAAATCTCCTTTTTTTTATACGTAATAATCAAAAAAAATTTATTACTAATAACTGACAAGCATTAATGCAGACTAAGGTCCTATTATTTTTTTCATTTCACAAAACTTTTTGCCTATTTCTACTTAGTTGTTATTCGTGAGCGAAATTTATTTAATAAATGTCTACGTATACTGGCAAAGTTTTGAAAAAGCCTACCGCCAAAGGCAAATATTGCTGCATAATATAACGGTACCCCTAGGCGATCCCCTATATATGCTAAAAATCCGGCTAAAATGGCGTTAGTAAAAAAACCGGATACAAATATTTCAGTATTAAATTTATCTTCTAACATAGCACGAACCGCCCCAAAAACAGAATCCAAGGATGCTAATATAGCAACGGATATATATAGAGCATATTTAGCAGGGTAGGTTATATCTAATTTCAAGCCCAAAAAAACTCCAATTAACAAACCTAATATAGCAAAAATCATTTTATTCACCTTCCTTTGGCGTTAAATACTCCCAGTTAATATCATTATTAAATTTTGGAATTTTTATATCTTCATATATTGCCACTTCTAATCCCAGATCATATACATCCTTCAAGAGAGATGCATATGACTCCGGTGATTTAACTGCTGCACCTAACATATCCGGGTCTCCAATAGCCTTAATTATAAATGGTTGTCCATAAGTATGATTATTTATCGTAATAGTAGCCCCCGCACATTGAATCTCTGATGTACTCATTATTCTTTGCCCATTAATAGATATAGCCTCAGCACCGGCAGTTTTTAAATCATTTACAATAATAAGAACGTCTAAATCATGTACAATAACATTATTTGGATCTTCCCATTCATATAATTCCCTATCACTATCACTGAGCATAACAACAACCCCGGGACCTTCCAGGTCTACAAAGCCGCTTATCATTTTAAACTGGTCATGTTCTTTTGCTAAAACATCTTTAATACTTCCACCTTCTTTTATAGCTGTTTCATATTCTAAAAGTCTGTTTTTGCTAGATATTACAAGTTCCGAAATATTAGATATTTCTTCTTTTTCGCTTTTTATTAAATTTTGTAAATCCATTATGGTCCTTAAACTCACAAAACTATAGTCTTCCTGTACATTTTTTATTTGAATAACTGTAAAAAACCCAAGGATAGTACACAAAAAAATAATAATTATTTTGCTTAATTGTGTTTTCATAATTACACCCCTGCTTCATTTCCTTAAGAAATAGCGTCCGAAGGTTTTGCATATTTAAAATCTGTTGTTCTATTATACCGCGGTATTACTATATTATTTTCCTTTTTTATTGCTATCTGGAGATTGTACATCTCACGCATTTCCTGAACAATTCCAAACCGCATACTAAGAGCTGCTTCTAATGATTCCGCATTTCCAACTGCCTTTATAGTAAAAGGTGGAATTGCCGGCACGGAATTAATCAGTATAGAATTTGATGCATAATAAATTTCAGTTGTCGAAATATACCTTTGGCCGTTAATTGAGATTGCCTCTGCTCCTGCCCCATTTAATTTATTAATAATACCTAAGAGTAAATCATAATTATACATTATAAAACTATCACTATCTTGTCCGAGATGTTCCTGTATTGGATCATCTATCGTAATTATAATTCCCGGCCCTTCAACAGTTTTATAACCGGATATTACCTGATATTTTTCTAAATCTTTGTTCAAATTTTTAATAATAAAACTTTCATCAGCTTCAGACATTTCATATTCCTTTAACCTCATTTCCCATTCAGTTAATTCTTCCATTAAAGCCGTTTTTTCGTTTCTTAATTCCTTTAACTCCAATGCCAACTGCTGTGCTTTTTGGGTGGATAAGAGTCCGCCGGTACTCCCCTTTATAGTTTTAAATTGTAACGATATGGTAAAACCTAAAATGGCACACAGAATACCCAGAGCAACCTTTCCATTTAGATCCTTCATAAACTAATCCCCCCATGTATTTCTATCTCTTACAGAAATATAACCTTCATACCTCATATCAATTATAACATTTTTAATATTTTTAGTGTAAAGATTAATAAGCATTTCATCTAAAGCTACCATAAGGTAAGCAGGATCCTTCACATCCCCTAGTAATACTTCTGATCCATCGAAGGTTATTATACATACATTATTTTTTTCACCTATATTAATTTCAGAAATCATATCATATATCATAGTCGTATTTGCTACCTTAAGTAAATCCATGACAAGATCTAAATCATCATTATTGATAGCCTCAACCTTTTCACCTATCTTGAAACTTTTAAAATCTATCCCCGTAATTAATATATTATCATCAGCTATATAGCTATCAGATGCCCTTAAAACTATGTTTTCTTCATCTATATATATATAAGAACCCATATATAATATTATGGCATATTCTTCTCGTTCCTTTATTTGGATTATAATAGTGTTAGGCAATTTTCTGCGTATTTCTACCTCTTTAACATAGGGGTGGGATTTTATATTTTTTTTGATCTCCTTTAAATTATATTTAAATATATTTCTATTAATAACTAAACTAGAAATATCAATAATTTCATTTTCATCTACATACGAATTACCTTCTAATACTATATTTTTTAAATTCATTAAATCCGATTGTAATAAATAGTACATACCCCAAAAGATAAACATTAATATAAACAAAAAACTTGAAATTCTCATCTTAATTTTGCGTCTTAATTTTCGTTTTTCAGCATAACTTTTCTTTTTTATGTTCACTATTTTCCCCTGCCTTTACACCTTGTCCAATTAAACATTATATTAAGAGCAGCTGTCTAGCTGCGTCTAATAAACTTTTATATTCACTGTCTAACTATTTCTGCTCCTAGCTCTCCCAAAACATTATGAATACTTTCATATCCCCTATCTATATGTTTTATGTTTTCAATGATAGTTTTACCTTCTGCTGCCAAACCTACTAATATTAAAGAAGCCCCTCCTCTTAAATCTTGTGCAATTACTGTAGCTCCGCTTAATTTTTTAACTCCCTTAACAACGGCTACCCTCCCATCGACTTTTATATTAGCTCCCATTCTTACTAGCTCATTTGCATGTTTATAGCGGTTTTCAAATATATTTTCTGTAAATATTGTCGTGCCATTACTTAATGACATTAAGGCCATCATTTGTGCTTGCATATCCGTAGGGTAACCGGGATAAGGTAAGGTTCTAATAAATTCCACAGCCTTGATTTCTCTAGGTGCTATAAGCTTTAAACTATGATTGTAAATTTGAACTATGCATCCACATTCTCTAAGTTTATATAATACTGATTGTAAATGTTCATGGATAACATTTTTTAATACTATTTCTCCCCTAGTTATAGCTGCTGCTACTAAATATGTACCTGCAACAATTCTATCGGGTATTATACTATGCTCTACATCACATAGTTTTTCTACTCCCTCAATACGAATAGTAGTTGTTCCAGAACCGGAAATTTTAGCACCCATGGAATTTAAAAAATTTTCCAAATCTATAATTTCAGGTTCCTTTGCAGCATTTCTAATAACAGTTATACCTTTAGCAAATACTGCAGCCAACATAATATTTTCTGTGGCACCAACACTAGGAAAATCCAATTGAATATCACAACCTTTTAATTGTTTAGCTTCACAAATTAAAAAACCATGCTTTTCCTCAATTACCGCTCCCATTTCTCTTAAAGATTTTAAATGCAAATCTATGGGTCTAATTCCAATTTCACAGCCACCCGGGTAACTCGCTTTAACCTTGCCACATCTTGATAGCATAGCACCTAAAAAAATAATAGATGACCTCATTTCCCTAACTAATTCTTCCGGTATTTCATAATTTATCAGTTGCCTGGAATCTACAATAATAGTTCCATTTTCTCTTTTTACTGAACAGCCCAATGATATCAATATCTTTTCCATAATATCTACATCTAGCAATTTCGGTATATCATGTATAACATTAATACCACCATTTAATACAGTAGCAGCTAAAATCGGTAATACAGAATTTTTTGCCCCGCTTACTTTAGTTTCCCCGCAAATCCTATTCCCACCGCTAACAATGAGCCTGCTCACTTTTGCCCACCTCCAGAGCTAATAAATACTTATTTAATTTGCACAGTATGTATCAAAAACAAATATATAAACATAATATGCAAAAAGCCTGAAGGCGTGCCAGTCTTAATGTCTTTTATATATCCAGTAATTTTTTTATTTCATTGTATATGCGATTCGCCGCATCGGTAATTGCGCCTTTTCTACTTGCCGCTTCCATAGATTTTAGAATTTTCCTGTTGCCTAATATTTCCTCAATTTTCTCATTTAACACCTTGCCATTCAATTCATTTTCATAAATAACAAATGCTGCTCCCTTATTTGCCATAGCATTTGCATTATATTGTTGATGATTTTCCGCTGTATAGGCCTTGGGAATAAGTATAGCAGGTTTGCCAACAGCGGTGATTTCTGCAATAGTAATGGCTCCGGCACTACATACAATTAAATCACAGGCTTTTATGGCATAGGGCATATCATTTATATAGGGCACTATTTTATGATTTTCTAATAAATTCTGTTTTTCTATACTTTTAACAGCTTGTTCATACAATCTTTTGCCGGTGACCAAAATAATCCTAAATTTTCGTGGCTTATATTCTTTTAATATATCTATTACAGCATTATTTATTCTAAAAGCACCGCCACTACCGCCTACAACAAGTACTAGTGGCATATTTAATTCATTACCATATCTTGACATAGCCTCTTCTTCTGTAATATCAAAAAAATCTGATCTTATAGGATTTCCTGTTACTACTAATTTGTCTTTATTTTTAAAATATTTTTCTGCCTCTTCAAAACTAAGGGCTATCTTATCTACATGCCTGTCTAAAATACGATTAGTAAGTCCCGGGAACACATTCTGCTCGTGTATAATTGTTTTAATCCCAAGTTTAGATGCTACATAGACAACAGGCCCACATACAAACCCACCGGTACCTATAACTATATCAGGTTTAAAATCCTTTATTATTTTTCTTGCCTCGAGCATCCCTTTAAAAAGCATCGCTACACTTTTTATATTATGTAAAGAAAACTTTCTCTTTAGATAACTTACAGTAATAAATTTTATTGAGTAACCTTCTTTGGGCACTATATTATTTTCCATACCCCTCCTAGTGCCTATAAATAATATTTCTGCATTTGAATGTTTTTCTCTAATTTTGTGAGCAATAGATATTGCGGGATAAATATGCCCACCTGTACCTCCACCGCTCAAGATAACCCTCATATTTTCAACTCCTGTCTAAACTTATATGTTTAGATATATTTAACAGTATTCCTATAGAAGCCATAAAAACAACTAAAGAACTCCCGCCATAACTTATAAATGGAAGCCCCATACCTGTAACAGGCATAGAAGATGTTGCCACTGCAATATTTATAATAACTTGTATGGCTATCATGGTAATAATACCTGTAGCCATAACACATCCCTGTATATCCGGTGCATTAATGGCAATCCTTACCCCACGCCATATTAAAACAGCAAATAAAACAATAACAATTGCTCCTCCGATAAAACCTAATTCTTCACCAATGATAGCGAATATGAAATCATTTTGCGGCTCCGGCAAATAAAAATGTTTTTGAACACTTCTTCCAAGGCCCCTACCGAAAATGCCACCGGTGCCTAGGGCTAGTAAAGACTGTATAACCTGATAGCCGGTATCTGATGAATCTTTCCATGGGTCCAAAAAAGCAATAATTCTTTTTGCTTTATAATCTTTTCCTGTAAAAAATATCATAGCAATCATTCCAACCAATCCTGCAAGTCCCGTTGCAGTCAGACCCATAAAATGTGAAAGTTTCATGCCGCCTACAAATATCATTGCAAAAATTATAACAACTATCACAAAAGCAGTGCTGAGATCCGGTTGTTTAAAAATCAATCCAAAATATAAAGCCATAATAAGCAGATAAGGTAATACACCTTGAGAAAAGCTCTTCATTTTATCCTTTTTCCGGCTGACACTCGTAGATATAAATATTATTAAAGCTATTTTAGCAATATCCGAAGGCATAAAAGTGAGAGTTTTTCCTATCCCAAGCCATCTGCTCGCATTATTTCTAGTAATTCCTAAAGGGGTTAATACTAAAATCAGCAATATTATGCTTACGACAAAAATAAAATTTGCATATTTAGACCAGTGCCAATAATTTATTTTCGAAAAAAATATCATGGCAAATGTTCCTACAGTTGACCATATAAACACCCTTTTAAGATAATAATAGCCATCATTCTTCTTCACTAATGAATAAGAATAGCTCGAACTAAAAACCATTATAATCCCAATAACAACCAGCACTCCCACTGTAAGGAGCAATATATAATCTTGGGGCTGCTTTCTCGACATAGTCTACCTCCTTAACCTTGAAACAATATCCTTAAAATGTTCTCCCCTCAATTCAAAATTTTTATACATATCCCAACTGGCACACGCAGGAGAAAGTAATATAGTATCCCCATAAGAAGATACACTATAAGCAGTATTAACAGCTTCTTCTAAATCATTAACCTTTGTTACATATTTAAAATCTAATCTATGTGCTGTTTCAAAAAGATTTTGTGCTGTCTCCCCATATACAAACATATGTCTTACTTTTCCATTAAAAGCATTTATAAAATCATCAAACTGTGTATCTTTGTCAAGCCCCCCTGCTAATAGTAAAATAGGTGCATCTATTGCTTCTATAGCTTTGATAGCTGCATCAATATTAGTTGCCTTAGAATCATTAACAAATTTTACCCCATTAATAGTATCAACAACCTCAACACGATGAGCTATTCCCTTAAAAGTCTTCAAGGTATGTGCAATAGGTCCTATATCTACATCCATTGCAATAGAAATAGCGATAGCAGCTAAAGCATTTTCTAAATTATGTTTGCCTGGAATGTATATCTCATCTACAGAAATAATCTCTTTTTTATTTCCATTGTCTATAAATACTATTTTTTCATTATCAACAAAAACCCCACGTTCTAAATGTTCTTTTCTGCTAAAATAAATTTTAGTTGCATCTAAATTTCTTGTGGATTTCCGTACTTCTAAATCATCATAATTTATTATCGCAAAATCTTTTTCATTTTGATTTCTAAATAAGTTAAGTTTTGCCGTTTTGTAATTATCCATAGTTTTATGTCTATTTAAATGATCCGGAGTTAAATTGATAAATGCCCCTACTTGCGGATGAAAATCAATTATACTTTCCAATTGAAAACTACTGACTTCTATTACAATTACATCATCTTCCTTTGTTTCTAGAGCTTTATATATAAAAGCCACACCAATATTGCCTACTACATGAGTAGTCCTCCCGGCATTTTTAAAGATTTCCCCAACTAAAGCGGTTGTAGTCGTTTTGCCGTTGGTTCCTGTAATAGCCACAATATGTCCTTTTGATAATCTATATGCCAATTCTATCTCGCCAATAAGTTCTATTCCCTTATTTTTTATTTCTTGTATAAACGGTATTTCTAAAGGTACTCCCGGCGAAATTACTGCTAAATCAATCTGTCCTAATGAATCTACGGTCTGCGGATGTTTCCCTAATATATAATCCACATCTAAATTTAGCAATTCATTAATACTATCCCTCAGGTCGCCCTCTTCCTTTAAATCATTTACAATTACATTAGCGCCTAAATCACATAAAACTTTCACTAAGGGCACACCGGTAACAGCTAATCCAATAACCAGCACTTTTTTATTCTTTAGATTCATTAATACACCAACTTTCTTAATTCAAAGCTAATATTCCTATCAGACATAAAACAACAGTAATTATCCAAAATACAACTACTACCTTAGTTTCTGCCCATCCACTGAGCTCATAATGATGATGAAGGGGGCTCATTTTAAATATACGTTTTTTGGTTAATTTATATGAAATTACTTGTAAAATAACCGATACAGATTCTACAAAATATATCCCGCCAACTATCGGTATAATCAAAGAAACATTCATAAGTACAGCAACTGCCGAAATTGCTCCACCCAATGATAAAGAACCTGTATCACCCATAAATACTTGAGCCGGATGAGAATTGTATCGTAAAAATCCTAAACATGCCCCTGCTACTGCAGCTGAAAAAATAGCTAAACTAGTATATCCCCAGTTCATAGCCAATAATGCAAAAAATGCAGCAATAATAAGGGTTACCCCGGAAGCCAATCCATCCAAACCATCAGTCAAATTTACACTATTTACAGTAGCTACTACAACAAATACTATAAAAGGTATATAAAAAATTCCTAAATCAAAGTATTGAGGTATAACGATATTACCAATAGTAAAACTACCTCGAACGAAGGGCACTATTACTTTAGTTCCCATAATGGAAATATTAGATTGGTAAATCGCCAAAAAAATTGCTACAACAATTTGTAGGCCCATTTTTTGATATGCTCTCAACCCCAACGACCTTCTCAATACTACTTTTATAAAATCATCTATAAATCCAATTAACCCGAAGGCCATAGTAGTTCCTAATGCAACTAGTAAATCCCTATTAATTAATCCGGATGTAAAAGAGGTAATAATTATCGATATAATTATTATAATCCCCCCAATAGTAGGCGTGCCGGTTTTTTGCAAATGGCTTTTGGGTCCATCCTCCCTTACGGTTTGACCGACTTTGAGCTTTCTTAAAAAAGGAATTATCAGTGGCCCTAAAATTAACGTAATAAAAAATCCTATAATAATTGTATATATAATCTGCCTACCTTCTAATGTCATCTAATTAGCTCCTCTCTTGTAAAAATCTTACAATTTCCTCCATAGCCATGCCTCTGGAACCCTTTATTAAAATAGCATCATTATCTAGTACATTTTGTTTTAAAACATTAATAGCCTCCTTATTAGTATGAACTGTAAATATATTTTCTTCTTTTAATCCTCTTTTCTTAGCTTCTAAAGCTATCCAATATGCCATTTTCCCGACAACAATTAATAAATCAATTTTTTTGTCAGCCAAATGTTCGCCCACACTTCTATGGCCTTTTTCGGCAAAACTACCCATTTCAAACATATTTCCTAATACCGCGATTCTTCTATCAGCCTTTATTTTCTCCAAAACATCTAAAGCTACCTTCATAGAATCAGGGCTTGCATTATATGTGTCATCAATTATTTTTATATTATTTTCATTTATTATTTCCAATCTCATTCTAGATGGTTTAAAGCTATTCAATCCTTCCTGTATTTCTTTAAAAGTCATACCATATTTAATACCGATCCATATTGCTATTAATCCGTTATATATATTATGCAGACCTGGCGGTTTTATTTTAAATTGAACAGGTTCATCGTTTATATTTACTTTAAAACTGCTCCCTTCTTCCCCTAAATCTTTGATATCCGTAACATAAAAATCATTATAGCGATTTAAACCGTAAAAAATAATATTATAATCTTTACCTTCCCTCTTTATATTTTTTAAATATTGATCATCTCCGTTAACTAATAAATAATCTTCTTTTCCTAAATTAGCTGTAATCTCCATCTTCGCTTTCATAATATTTTCTTTACTTCCGAAATATTCTATATGGGACAACCCTATATTTGTTATCACAGCAATATTAGGATGTACAATATTTGCTAGATTTAATATTTCTCCATAGGATGACATACCCATTTCCAACACAGAAATATCATGTTTAGCCTCCAGATTAAATAAAGTTATAGGTAAACCAATTTCATTGTTAAAATTACCGGCGTTTCTATGTACATTATATTTAACAGATAGAACTTCGGCTATTAAATCCTTAGTAGTTGTTTTCCCTGCACTTCCCGTAACCCCTATAAATGGAATGTCAAATAAATTTTTATAATAATAAGCTATTTTGGTTAATGCTTCCAGAGTATTTTTGACCTGTATAATATTTATGCCATCCACATTAATTACATTTTCCATCTTATCCCCTTGGACTAATATAGTACTAGCCCCTTTTTTTATAGCATCTGAAATAAATGTATGACCATCAAAATTTTCACCTATTAAAGGAATAAAAAGGTTTCCCTTCCTGATAGTACGACTATCAGTAGATATTTCATCAATTATTTCTACATTGCCTTTATTAATTATAATACCATCGCATGCCTTTGCAATATCGAATATATTCTGCGCAATCATATAAGTTTTTCCTCCCCGGCCACCTGTAGTGCTATTTTACGATCATCAAAAGGTATTATTTTATCGCCTATAATCTGTGTCGCTTCATGACCTTTACCTGCAATAATAATTATATCATCACTGATAGCCATTTTAATAGCATATTGTATAGCAGTTTTTCTATCTTCAATCATATTATATTTATCAGTCACTTTACTAATGCCGCTTTCTATCATTTTCATTATACTCAATGGTTCCTCCGTCCTCGGGTTATCAGAAGTTATAATAGTATAATCGCTAAACATGCCACATATTTCGCCCATTATAGGTCTTTTGTTTTTATCCCTATCTCCGCCACACCCAAAAACCGTTATTATTCGCTTTTTCGCAAACATTCTGGCTGATTTAAGTATGTTTTCAAGTGCATCCGGTGTATGAGCATAATCAACTATTACTGCAAAATCCTCTATTCCCTCGATGACCTCAAATCGTCCCGGTATACCTTTCATGTTGCTCAATGCTTCGCCCATTTTATCCAAAGTAACACCGAGACAATAACAAATTGCTACCGCTGCCATCACATTATAAACAGTAAACATGCCGGGTATTTTAACATCAGCATATATTGTACCCTTTGGCATGTTAATATTAAAACGCACCCCTTTAATATCCATATCTATATCAGTAGTATATATATCCGCTTTTTCTTTAATACCAAATGTTAATAAAGGTATTTTTAAATCCCTAATTTGTTCTGCTATAATTTTCCCATGAAAATCATCGATATTGATAATGTTATATGAAGTCGTTTTGTAAAAAAGCTTTTTCTTTGCATTCCTATAGTTTTCCATATTAATATGAAAATCTAAGTGTTCCGGACTTAAATTGGTAAACAATCCAATGCTAAATATGCAATAATCTACTCTTCCTAATTCTAAAGCATGGGATGAAACTTCCATAACACATGTATTTATGGACTGTTGTAACATTTGTGATAGTATTCTCTGCAAATCCAACGATTCCGGCGTAGTCCGTATGGCTTCAATCCCTATATTTCCAATCCAATTAGCAATCGTGCCTATAAGTCCAACTTTTTCCCCAGAAAATTTTAAGATTTCTTTAACCATATATGTAGTTGAAGTTTTACCATTTGTCCCTGTAATACCTATTAACTGTAGATGCTTTGTAGGTTCATTATAAAAATGATTAGCAATTGAAGCCATTGCCCTTCTTGTGTTTTCCACCTGGATTACAGTTATCCCTTCTAATATTATTTCCTTTTCTGAAATAATTGCTATAGCCCCCCTATTAATTGCGTCTTGTATATATAAATGTCCATCTGTTTTAAATCCTTCTATACATATGAATAAGCTACCCTTTGTTACAAACGGCGAATAATATTGGACATCCTTAATATCTATATCTGTAACCCCTATAACTTTTTTAGTTTTAATTTTACTAATAAGTTCCTTTAAAATCATAATTTTCTCCCTATTATTGCTATTATTAACTTTTATGCAAATTTTTAAAAGGCAACTAAAAATTAAAGTTTTTTTCCTTAATTTTAGTTGCCCTCCTTTACAATATTATAGATATTTAATCTCTATATTTGCTGTATTTATTCGGGCTTAAATTCTACACTTATTATTGTACCTAACTCTACCGTTGTTCCGGCCTCAGGATATTGTGTAAATGCCAAACCACTGCCACTAATTTTCAATCTTAAACCTAAATTGCTCAAGATAATATTTACTTCTCTAATAGTTTTTCCCCTTAAATCCGGAACTTCTACAGGGGCGGGGATATTTTCATTCGGTTTTGTATATAGAAGTATAATAGATTTTTCAGGAATTTTTGCTCCCGGCTTTGGAAACATATCCACAACTATTGCATTTTCATCTGCATAGTACTCCGGCTCTGTATTAAACTGTAGATTGTTTTCAACTAATATTTTCGAAGCTTCTTTAACAGTAATGTTTCTAACCTCCGGTAATACCACTTCATTCCTAATAAACTCCTCTTCCTCTTTATCTGTATATCTAGGCCTGATATCCAAATACCTTAATGAATCCTCTAATATTTCTTTAACTATTGGGGCCGCCGTCAAACTTCCATAGGTACTAAAACCCATTGGCTCATCAACAATTGCTAAGACGGCTAATTTAGGGTCATCCGCCGGTGCTATACCGACAAATGAAGATACATATAGACCATGTGCATAACCTCCACCGACAACCTTCTGAGCAGTACCGGTTTTTCCCCCTACTCTATATCCCGGAATATAGGCATAATTTCCTGATCCATCAGCAACAGCAGCCTCCATTATTTCTCTCATCATTTTTGAAGTTTTTTCCGAAACAACCTGTCTAATCATTGTCTCTTCAAAACGATGAATTATATTACCATCTGCATCTGTTAATTCTTTTACCATACGCGGTTTCATTAATTTTCCGTCATTTGCAATAGCAGCTACAGCATTAATAAGCTGTATGGGTGTTATAGAAATACTTTGCCCAAAAGAAATTGTTGCTAACTCGACCGGCCCGACATCATCTATATTATACATAATAGATTTTCTCTCTCCCGGGAGATCTATTCCTGTGATATCAGATATCCCGAAACCATCTAAATAATTGTAAAATATTCGCGCACCCATTCTTTGACCTAATTCTACAAATACCGGGTTACATGAATTTTGTATTGCTTCTATCAGTGTTTGGCTTCCATGTGGATTATACCATCTCCAACATCGAATCCTTCTCCCACCCACCATTATATGCCCACTGCCCACAAAAGTACTATTTGGTGTAGCAACCCCTTCCTCTAAAGCGGCAGATGTAGTGATCAATTTAAAGGTGGAACCAGGTTCATATGTATCATTAATTACAGGATTTCTCCACATTGCAAATAATGTTTCTAATTGTTTATCATTATCCATAGTTTCCATTTCTTTTTTTAATCCTTCGTTTAAAGGTATCCGCGGGAAATTGGGATCATAGTCAGGTTTAACGGCCATAGCTAATATTTCCCCGGTTTTAACATCCATTACAATTACATACACCCGCTTTGCTTTATGAATTTCCAACGCATTTTGAACAGCTTTTTCAGAAAAATGTTGTATAACTTCATCTATTGTGAGTACAACATTAAGACCATCCTCTGCTTGATAGTATTTTTCAGTACTAAAAGGTAATTGCCTACCTTTCCCATCAGTATTTTTAATCCAACGTCCCGGTATTCCACTTAAATATTTTTCATATTCTAATTCTATGCCGGCAATCCCCTGATTGTCGACATTTGTATGACCCAAAACATATGCAGCAAAATTACCGTAAGGATAAAATCTTTTGTTACTTTCAGAAACCGAAATCCCCCTTAAATTTTCTGTTCTAATTGCCTTTGCAAGTTCATCGTCAATATGAGGCGCAATAGCTATTATGAACTGGTTGGATTTTATTTTTTCTAGTACTGTCTCTTCTTCAAGTTCTAAAATATTTGATAAAATTGAAGCCGTTTTTTCAGGCTCTTCTACCTCGCCGGGATGTGCCCATACCGTATTTGTACTTGCACTTATAGCTAATTCCTTTCCATTTCTATCATAAATTATTCCGCGTTTTGCAGGTATAGGAATATCCCTTGTTTGATATATATTGGCTAGTTCTTTATATTTTTCCCCTCTCACTATCTGTATCCATCCTAATCGAACTATAAGCCCAAACAAAACTGCGGATACAAGCAAAAACATAATTATAAGCCTTTTCTTACTAGAAATACTAGGCTGAGACACTTGGATCTCCCCCTTTAAATCCCTATACAGCTAATCAATTTTTTAAAAAATCTATATGGACTTTTACTATTCTTCGATTTAATGGAATTATTATAATCTGATTTATTTATCCTGTTAGTTAACATTGCAACTTTTGCCGGATTAACATTTATACTTATTATTTGGTCAGCAGTTGGATAATCCATTTGTAATCTGGTTTTTGCCTCACTCTCTATCCATCCTGATTTTGAAACTTTTTCTACCTCTACCTTCAATTTTGCTTTTTCGGCCTCTAAACTTTCAAGCCGTTTTTCCAAATTGCTAACATTATACCTGGCCTCAGTAATAGACGTAAATCTTGTTAAAATTGATATACTACATGCAAATATGATGGCAATAATAATCGTTATAATAACCTTTTCAAATCTATAACTTCTTTGTCTTTTTTTATGGATTTGAGGTTGTCTTTCCCTCTTTACCTGTTCATCTGTATAGGCAGATTCTTTTCGAGCTAATACCAATTTTATTCATCCTTTCCTTACTTTAGAACTTATCTACATTTTCTCAACTACACGCAACTTAGCACTTCTTGATCTTGGATTTGCTTTAAGCTCTTTTTCTGTAGGTACTATTGGTTTGCGTGTAATTATTTTAACTGTTGGTTCATTACCACATTGACAAATCGGAAATTCCTGCGGACAAATGCAAGGATTTGCTAATGATCTAAAGACATTTTTTACAATTCGATCTTCTAAAGAATGAAATGTAATTATACAAATCCTTCCATCAGTATTTAATTTTTCAACGGCTGCCTCTATAGTTCCTTTAATGACATCCAGCTCTTCATTAACTTCAATTCGTATAGCCTGAAAGGTTCGCTTTGCCGGATGTGGACCTCTCATGCGTGCTCCTTTCGGGATTGCCTTTTTAATAATCTCAACTAACTGATGAGTAGTAACAATCTCCCCATCTTTTCTGAATTTTACAATAAACTGAGCTATACGTTTTGCCCATCTTTCTTCTCCATAATTTTTAATAATTTTTTCAAGATCCCTTTCGGAATAATTGTTAACTACATCCCTAGCTGTTAAATTACTCCTATCATCCATTCTCATATCCAAGGGTGCATCATGCATATATGAAAAACCTCGCTCAACTTCATCTAGTTGATATGAGGATACTCCCAGGTCTAACAAAAGCCCATCAAAACCTTCAATCTTAAAATCCTTTAATATATATTTTAAATTGATAAAATTATCTCTAACTAATTCCACTTTGCAAGTTACATTAGTTAGCATTTCTGTAGCTGCTTTAATCGCACTTTTGTCTTGATCAATTCCAATTAGCAACCCATTTTTATCCAAACGTTTTACAATTTCACTAGAATGACCTGCACCTCCTATTGTTCCATCTATATAAATACCATCTTTCTTTATATTTAAATTTTTAATAGATTCTTCTAATAATACAGGTATATGTTTAAATGCCATTTCATCACCTTCATTAAATACCTAATTCCTCCATTTTACCGGCTATTTCATCATAACTTAAATTGTCATCACTGTTATATTTCTGCCATTCATCATTGCTCCAAATTTCTACCCTTGTACCTACTCCTATGATTACAGCATCTTTTTGTAAATTGGCATGTTCCCTTAGATTGTTTGTAATCCTTATTCTTCCCTGGCTATCCAACTCACATTCAGTTGCACCGGAAAAGAAGAATCTTACAAAAGCCCTTGCATCCCTATTAGTTAATGGCAATTGTTTTAGCTTGTTTTCCAATATACTCCATTCGTCCATAGAATATATAAACAAACAATTATCCAACCCTTTTGTGAGGATAAAGCTCTCCCCTAGTTCCTCTCTGAATTTTGCCGGGATACTCACTCTTCCCTTAACGTCAACCGAATGACAATATTCCCCAATAAACATTTTCATCCCACCCTTATGGGCTTTTAACCCACTGCGTGCCACTTTGTACCACTTTTACATACTAATTCTATTATTTTTCACAAAATCCTTCTATATTTTAAATTAATTTTCGAAAAATAAAAAAATAGTATAGAAAGCCTACATTTCTATACCAAAAGTATCGAGATTCTCCGTTGCGTTTGACCTACCATCGATTTTTCGATAAAAACATTCGAAAAATCGGGTTAGGTCATAAAAAAACTGCTATATGATAGCAGTTATAATCAGTTATCTAATATATCTACAGATATTTAGTATAACTTTTATTTAAGTTTTGTAATTAACTATCTATACCTGAAGTATAGTTAATTCAGTATAATTAATTTCTTAACAATTTCTCTAATTTTTAATTATTAACATACATTTAAGTTCTATATGTTATAATTTTTAGTTGCTAGTATACCTTAGCTAACTTTTAACCCTATTTCTTTATAATAACTCACTATCAGCTTGTCTAATTGAATGCTCAAATCATATATTAATTTATAGTCCTGATTGCATTCAATTGCATCATTTAACAGGCTTTGAAGCCTCTCGATCTCATTTTCCAGCATCTATCCTTTCACCCCAATTTTCACTATCCTATAGTTTGTTTAATTACATATTAATCAACTACAATCAAATTCTATTTAAATAAACAAGACTTGTCAAATAAAATAAAATTGATTATTGTAATATTATTAAAGATTTACTTTTTTTCTCTTTCAATTGCTCGTTTTAATAGTATAAATCAAATCCTATGTACAAATTTTACCTATATATGACATATTGTGCTTTTTATATATAAATTATATACAAATACAACAATTTGCAACATTTGGTTTTATATTTAATTATTTTTCCTTCTTATAATTAAATCTATGATAACTGCGCCTATAATGCTTATTATACTTATCAACTGGGCAACCCTAAAAGACCCTAACATTAAACTATCAGTTCTTAATCCTTCTATAAAATATCTAGCAACAGAATATAAAATTAAATAAAAAATAAATATTTGACCCTCATATTTTTTCTTATTAGAGTAATATAATAAAAAACTAAATACCCCAAAATTCCACAATGATTCATATAAAAATGTAGGATGTACTTTTACACCGTTAATTTTAATACCCCAGGGTAAGTCTGTAGGCCCACCATGTGCCTCCTGATTAATAAAATTGCCCCATCTTCCAATCGCTTGTCCTAATATAATACCCGGAGCACAAACATCCGCTAGGGTCCAAAACTTAACTTTTTTATAACGACAAAATAAGTACCCTATCAATACGCCTGCAATAATAGCACCATGTATGGCCAATCCACCCTGCCTTATATTAAAAATCTCTTTGGGGTTTTGCTTGTAAAAATCCCAACTGAATATAACATAATATGCTCTGGCTCCGATAATCGCAGCAGGTACAGCTATAAGTGCCAGGTCTATTATAATATCATTATATAAATCTTCTTTTTTAGCCCTATAAGTAGCTACTATAATTCCAAACAATATACCAAGAGAAATTAAGATTCCATACCAGGCAACTTCTATTCCAAAAATTTTAAAAGCTATTGGATTCATTAAATTACCCCCCATCTCAGATAATTCATTCTTATAAATTATATATTATGCTATTATATTATATTTGATCTGTATTGAAAAGGACAATTCAAGTTTTTATTTGAAAATAAATAAAGACGGAGATCTTCCCGTCTCTATTCATACCAAACTAAGTCCTTATTTATGCGCCCGGTGTTATTCTTCTCATAATCTCTTCTATTTCCGTACCAAATCCACTTAGCGGACGGCCTTTGGCTATGTCTTTAGCAATATTCTCTATTCTCGTGAATATATCCGGATCTGCTGTTACACTAACCCTAGTTATATCCCTATCTGCTCTTTTAACTGCATCCTCTACCTCTCGTTTAATTTGATTGTTTAATTTACCTTTTGTTCCGGAGGTTAGGTCTATACCAACTAATGCAGTACGTTCTGTAATAACTACCGTAGCCCTTCTAACATCTTTTATATTTTCTACTTCCCTTATAATTCTGTTAACTCTGTCATTCATATTGTCTGTAGTAGTCCTATTGTCCGTAGTAGT
>CAYLIZ010000002.1:44537-47844 GCA_964383985.1 uncultured Alkaliphilus sp.
TTTAATATTAATTAAAATATGTATTTGATATAGGGAGGAAGATTTTAATGAAACTAGGCATTATTGGTTTGCCTAATGTAGGAAAAAGTACATTATTCAATGCAATTACAAAAACGGGAGTAGAATCAGCTAATTACCCGTTTTGTACCATAGAACCCAATATTGGAGTAGTATCTGTACCGGATTATAGATTGAATATTTTAAAAGATATGTATAAATTTGAAAAAGTAACACCGGCAACAATTAAATTTTATGATATTGCAGGCCTGGTAAAAGGAGCATATAAGGGAGAAGGATTGGGAAATAAATTTCTATCTCATATTCGTGAGGTAACTTCCATTATCCATGTTGTCAGATGTTTTGAAGATTCTAATGTTACTCATGTCGATGGAAATATAGATCCTGTAAGAGATATTGAGACGGTTAACCTCGAGCTGATTTTTTCAGATTTGGAAATTATTGAAAAGAGAATTGAAAGAACTAAAAAACTGCTCAAAGGTGATAAAAATCTAGCACCCGAACTCGAGCTTCTAAACAAAGTCAAAGCTGCTTTAGAAGAAGGAATGCCGGCTAGGATTTTAAACTATACTGAAGACGAAGATGAAATATTAAAAACCTTTAACCTGCTATCTTCAAAACCCATAATTTATGTGGCAAATATCTCTGAAAACGATATTACAAATGATGGGGCAAACAATCCACATGTACAAGCACTGAAAGAATTTGTCAAGAATGAAAATGCTAGAACAATTGTTATTTGCGCTGAAATTGAAGCTGAAATAGCTGAATTAGATGAAGATGAAAGGGAAATGTTTTTAGAAGAACTAGGGTTAAAACAATCAGGATTAGAGCGTTTGGTTCAAGCCTCTTATTCGCTTTTAGGGCTAATAAGTTTTTTAACTACTGAATCTGAAGAAATAAGAGCCTGGACAGTTAAAAAGGGAACTAAAGCACCAAAAGCAGCAGGTAAAATTCATACAGATTTTGAAAAAGGATTTATACGTGCTGAAGTTATTGCTTTCGAGGATTTAATAGAGCAAGGTAGCAATACTGCAGCTAAAGAAAAGGGCCTCATAAGACTGGAAGGTAAGGAATATGTAGTACAGGATGGGGATGTTATATTGTTCAGATTTAATGTATAAAAAAACCAAGTGATTAACTGCTTGGTTTTTTTATTTTACCGGCTATTTTTATTTAAATATTTCTTTCTGATATATTTTATAAAAATAGAAAATATATTAATTCAGTTTTTTGCAAGCTTAATACCCATACTATACGCTTTTTTAAGTAACTCTTTACGATCCCCTACAAATACCCTGTCTGTGTTGTCCACAAGAATATTGTACATATATTCGGTATTGATTGCTTTAAAAAACAGTTCCATTACCACCGTTGCTCCAATAAAATCTTTTTCCAAATTTTCATATTTCGTCCCACCAACACCTACAAACATACCTCTCCTTCTTTTGTTTTTATCTATAGAAGATCTGTTTAATTTGTATTTACTAGACCAATATGTTTGGCATCTATCAATCATAGCTTTTGTTATAGCTGTTACAGAATTAAAATACATTGGAGAACCAACAACTATGATATCAGAATCGTTAAACTTATCATAAATGTCTGTCAAATCATCCCGTTTATAACAATGCCCGGTCTCAGCACAGGCATCACATGCAATACAAGGATCAAATTTTAATTGTCCTAATACTATCTTCTCTACTTCTACATTTTGCGATTGTAACCCTTTAATTACTTCATTTAATAAAATATCTGTATTCATATTAATTCTTGGACTGCCTAAAATAACTAAAGCCCTCATTATATAAACCCCCATCATATTTTGTGCTTTTTATTACTATATAATATATTATAATTTTTTGCGTTAACAAATAATGTATTAACCATATTCAAAATAGCAATTAAAAAGCTCTATCACACTAAAATGCAATAGAGCTTTCTGAGATATTTAATATGGTGCCACACTATTGATTTTTAATACCCGTTACTATATCTACTGATGCACTAGCACCAATTCTTGTAGCACCTGCTTCTATCATAGCTACAGCGGTTTTAAAATCTCTAATCCCACCGGCAGCCTTTACACCCATTTCTAAACCCACAATTTCCCTCATAAGTTTTATATCTTCTATGGTTGCACCACCCGCATTAAAACCAGTGGAAGTTTTAACAAAATGGGCCCCTGCTTTTTTAGCTAATTTACAGGCCAATATTTTTTCCCTATCAGTCAATAAACAAGTTTCAATTATCACTTTTACTATGGCCCGACCTTTTGCAACATCAACTACAGCCTTTATGTCATCCAAAACCTCGCTTATGTTTTCTTCTTTTAATGCGCCAATATTGATTACCATATCTATCTCTTTAGCACCATTCTCTATAACATTTTTGGCTTCAAAAGCCTTAGCCTCCGGCGTCATTGCCCCCAAGGGAAATCCCACAACGGCCGCTACCTTTATATCGGTTTTATTTAATTGTTCACACGTGTATGCAACATTTATCCCATTAACACAAACAGAAAAAAATCCGTATTTCCTTGCTTCTTCACATATTTTTTTAATTTCTTTCTTGGTTGCTTCAGCTTTTAATATTGTATGATCTATATATTTAGCTATATCCATTTTATATTCCCCGAGTTAATCTAAAATTAATTCTACCATGTCACCATTTTTGAGACCGGCAGCATTGCCTTCTTCTATATCAACATGCATTTCAAGAACAGAAGTTTCGCCGATCCTTATTAAAACATTTTCAAATATAAGAGCCCTATATCCGGTTGTTCTAACCTTTACCCTTTGCCCATTTGCTACGCCAAATGCTTTTGCATCGCCGGCATTCATATGTATATGTCTTGCTGCGACAATTAGCCCTTCCGGGATTTCTAACTTTCCTTTTGGACCCACTATTTTAATTCCCGGACTACCCGCAGTGTCTCCCGAGTCTCTTACCGGAGGAATAACCCCCAAAACAAAACCGTCCGCTAGGGAAATTTCTACCTGTGTCTTTGATCTTGTTGGGCCTAATACCCTAACCCCTTTAATAGTATTCTTAGGTCCGACCAAATCTAATTTTTCCTCGCATGCATACTGACCCGGTTGTGATAGATTTTTGTGCTTAACTAATTCATAACCCTTGCCAAACAATATTTCAATATCGTTTTCAGTTAGATGAATATGCCTATTTGATAATGCAGCCGGCAACATTTTTTTTCTCATAATAATCCCCCTTTAATAATTTTCGGTATATTATATAGTATTATATGTGTTTTCATATTAAAAATCAAACA
>CAYLIZ010000003.1:0-39594 GCA_964383985.1 uncultured Alkaliphilus sp.
CGGCTAGCTTTGAAAACATTTTTATTTATAATTTTCAATAAAAATCATGTTTCTATACTCAGAAGAATCATAAGTTAAGACTAATTTTCAACCTGTTCTTCATATTTACAATTTTTATTGTTACATATTATTTTATCGCCTTTTTTACTTGTCCTATACACTAATATATCTCCACATTGTGGACATTTTTTATCTACAGGTTTATTCCATGATATAAACCTACATTGCGGAAAACTGCTACAACCGTAAAACAACCTGCCCTTTCTAGATTTCCTTTTTATTATATCTCCATCTTTACATTGTGGACATTTTACTCCAATCTTGTAAAGAAAAGGCTTGGTCCCATCACAATCAGGATAATTAGAACAGGCTAAAAATTTGCCATATCTGCCATGTTTAATTAACATGACTGCACCACATTTTTCACAGTTCTCATCACTTTCTTCTACTAAATTAATTTGTTCCATATGTTCCTCAGCATTAGTTAACATTTTATGAAATGTACTATAAAATTCTGAAATAAGCTTTTTCCAGTCATGTCCATATTCCTCGATACTATCTAATTGTTTTTCTAAATTAGCTGTAAAGTTAACATTTATAATTTCGACAAAATATTCTATCAAAATTTCGTTTATAATATATCCAAGTTCTGCAGCAACAAGATTTCTACCTTCCTTTTCAACATATCCTCTAGCAAGTATTGTAGATATAGTTGGGGAATAAGTGCTAGGCCTGCCTATTCCAAGTTCTTCCATAGTTTTTACCAAAGATGCCTCTGTATATCTAGGCGGTGGCTGAGTAAAATGTTGTTTTGGTAACTTTTTAATTATATTTATTATATCTCCTGCTTTTAGATCAGGTAAATCAACATTTTCCGATATGCTTGAAAAACTATATATTTTTAAAAATCCATCAAATTTTAAAATAGAACCGGTCGCTTTAAATATAATTCCATTTACTTGAAGGTCTACAGACAAAGTATCATACAATGCCGGGGACATTTGGCTTGCTACATAACGCTCCCATATTAATTTATATAACAAATACTGATCCTTGGTCAGTGAAGATTTAACAATATCAGGATGTTTGCTAACATCTGTAGGTCTTATGGATTCATGTGCATCTTGCACATTTTTCTTTTTTGTACTTGTTTTTTTAGTAGACCTCTTTTTCGTATATTGTTTACCTATATTTTCTGTAATATATTGTGCCAAAATTTCTATAGCTTCATCTGATATTCTGGTAGAGTCAGTTCTAATATACGTAATAAGTCCTACTGTTCCTTCTTTCTTTAAATTTATACCCTCATACAATTGCTGTGCTAAAGACATTGTTTTTCTGGTGGAAAATCCTAATTTATTAGCAGCCTCCTGTTGAAGTGTGCTTGTAGTAAAAGGCAGGCCCGGATTTCGTCTTTTTTGACCTTTTTTAACATTTGTTACGGTTAAAGGTCCATCTTTTATAATATTTAAAATTCTATTTACTTCTTCTTCTGTATATATATTTTTATTTCCCAAATCGTCGGCATAGAACTTAGCTTCGAATTTTTCTCCTTTATCGTTTTCTACTTTTAAAGTTAAGCTCCAATATTCCTCCGGTTTAAAATTTTTAATTTCTTCCTCTCTATCTATAATAAGCTTTGTAGCTACAGATTGCACCCTGCCTGCACTAAGCCCCTTTCTAACATTTTTCCAAAGAAGGGGACTAATTTTATACCCTACCAGTCTGTCTAAAACCCTTCTTGCCTGCTGTGCGTCTACTAAATTACGATTAATAGGCCTTGGTTTTTTTATTGCATTTTTAATGGCATTTTTAGTAATTTCATTGAACTCTATTCTACAAGGTTCATCTTCTTCTATGCCTAAAGCCCTTGCTAAATGCCATGAAATAGCTTCACCCTCCCTATCCGGGTCGGTTGCTAAATAAACCCTTTCCGACTTTTTTGCTAGAGATTTAATTTCCCTCAATATTGGCCCTTTGCCTCGTATAGTAATATATTGTGGCTCAAAATTATTATCTATATCAACTCCAAGCTTGCTTTTAGGTAAATCAATAACATGTCCAACAGATGCCTTTACAACATAATTTTTTCCTAGAAACTTTTCTATAGTCCTTGCTTTTGCCGGCGACTCCACAATTACTAGGGATTTTGCCAATTAATACACCTCCATTATGCCATAGTTTTTTTCTAGAATTATTAAATAAAATCAAATTTTGATGATACCGATTTAATTGACTCATTTCGCTGCAGTAAATATCTTTCCCGGCATCTGGTTTATATAACCCTTAATTTCTAATACAGTTAAGATAGGGTTTAGTTCAGATGCTCTTATTCCGGTTTCATTTATAATTAAATCAATATTTACAGGATTTCTTTTTATAATATTAAACACTTTCGTTTCTAATTCACTTAAATCATCTTTTATCGATTGCTTTGTATCTGTTTTGTCCATTGAATATCTATATCTGAGATTTTCTATTATGTCATCAACTTCAAGCAAAATTCTAGCCCCGTCCCTAATCAATTTATTAGTTCCCCTGCTTTGAATATTATTAATATTACCGGGTAGGGCATAAACATCTTTCCCTTGATCGAGTGCAAATCCCACAGTTATTAATGCTCCGCTTTTTTCAGGGGCTTCAATTACAACCACACCATCTGATAATCCACTTACAATTCTATTCCTAGCAGGAAAATGATACTTTAATGGCAATGTGCCCAAACAATATTCTGAAATAACACAACCCTTTTCAAATATTTTATCCATTAAAGCCCTATTTGAAGCCGGATAATATTGGTCTAACCCACATCCTAAAACTCCAATAGTATAACCGTTACCATCTAATGCTCCTTTATGACCACATGTATCTATTCCTAAGGCCAATCCACTTATAACTCCAACATTCCATTCCGTAAGCTCTTTTGCAAACCGATGTGCTGCCCATTTGCCATAAGGAGTTGCCCTCCTTGTACCAACTATAGATATTAAAGGCATATCAAAATCTATTTTATTTCCTTTTATATATATTACATATGGAGGATCATATATATTTTTCAGTTTAGAAGGATAGGCAGAATCATAAATTGTCAAAGGTAGTATATTATTATCATTTAAATTCTTAAAAATTTCAACAATAATTTTCTCATCTCTATTTTCTATAATTTTGCTGACTACCGCCGCCCTATTGTTCAATGCGCTGATAATATGTTTTTCCCTTGCATACCAAATTTCTTCAATATCATGAAAATAATTTATTAAATATTTAATATCTTTATTGCTAATGCCTTCTATATGACTTAGCCATACAATGATATCTTTTTGCTTTAACTTCATATTATATCCTCCAAACTATTATTTTGATACAAACAATACTTTACTAAATAGTTTAAATAAAGCACTGAATATTCAACTGTTTTTATGCAATATCCATTATACACTATTGTACAAAACCAATAAGTTTTTTATACTGCTGCAAATAACTGATATTTTCATAAAATCGATTCACTTAAATTTCTATACTGTAGGGCTTCGGCCAAATGTTTTTCACAGATAATATCTTCTCCATCTAAATCAGCTATAGTTCTCGCTACTTTTAATATTCTACTATAACCCCTAGCACTTAAGTTCATTTTATGAAAAGCTATGTTCATCAATTGTTGAGCAGGAGAACTCAAACAGCAATATTTATTTATTGCCGCTCCATTTAACTGAGAATTAAACAAATATTTTGTTTTTTTATATCTTTCTAGTTGAACCTCTCTGGCTTTTTCTACACGTTTTCTTATTTCGCTAGAAGATTCGGCTCCCCTATTATCAGTTAAATCCTTATATTTTACGGCAGAAGTTTCAACTATTATGTCTATTCTATCCATTAGGGGGCCTGAAATTTTATTAACATATCTATTTATTTGGTGAGGGGTGCAATTACACTGTTGCCCGCCATCAGTTCCATAATATCCGCATGGGCAAGGATTCATTGCAGCTAATAACATAAAATCTGCAGGATAGGTGTATGAACCACTTACTCTTGATATATGTACAACTTTATCTTCTAAGGGTTGTCTTAATGCTTCTAACGAGGTCTTGCTAAATTCCGGAAATTCATCAAGAAATAATACACCATAATGACTTAAAGACACTTCCCCCGGTTTGGGAATTCTTCCCCCTCCGGTTATGGCAACTGTTGAACTGGTATGATGCGGAGAACGGAACGGTCTATTACAAACTAATCCTTCATGTGCATTAAGTAATCCGGCTATACTATATATTTTTGTAATTTCTAGAGCTTCATGAAATGTTAATTTTGGGAGTATTGAAGGTAGCCTTCTAGCGGCCATAGTTTTACCTGATCCCGGCGGACCTATAATTAGCAAGTTGTGATTCCCTGATGCTGCAACTTCTAAGGCTCTTTTTAAATTTTCTTGACCATGTAGATCTTTAAAATCCTCTAGATTAGTTTCTTCTTTATGATTATATTTAAAGGGTTCTTTATGTGTATTTAATCTTTTTTCGCCTTTAAGATGAAGAGTTATATCATTTAAAGTATGTACGGGTATTATTTCTATATCATCTACAATTTTTGCTTCTTCTAAGTTTTCATATGGTACTATCACCTTTTTTATACCTTTATTATACATTTCTAATAGCATTGGCAATACACCGTTAACTTTATTGGCTTTACCATCTAAAGATAGCTCCCCAAGTATCAGTATATCCTCTAGCTCTTCTAGTGGAATTTGCATAGATGCACCCAAAATCCCTAGGGCTATAGGTAAATCAAAATGACTACCCTCTTTTTTGGTATGCGCCGGTGATAAGTTAATTGTAATTCGTCTTAGAGGAAAATCTAATCCACTGTTTTTTATAGCAGCACGTACCCTTTCTTTAGACTCTTTTATGGCCATATCGGGCAGTCCTACAACATTTATATTTGGCAATCCATTAGATATATCCACCTCTACATCTATCATAGTAACTATTAATCCTGTTAAACAACAGGTTTTCACTTTTGATAGCATAAGTCCACTTCCCATTCCAGGTTTTAATAAATTAATTAGATTATTAAATTATAAAATTCTTCAATATATAAACTATATAAACTGATTCTATATAATAAGGCTTTTATCCTGCAATTTTCCTGATTTTGTGTGAATTGTTATTCTATGTGCTTGATTAAAATGCGTTTTCTATATGAACTATTTTGTATCTTTTTTCTACCAGCTTTACTTCTATAACATCAAACCTATAATTAAAACGGCCCTTATCTAATTTTTTATATAGTATGTATTGCTGTGATAATTTTCGTATCGTCTGTTGTTTTTTATAATTAACTGCCTCTGAAGGCATGCCATATGCACCTGATGTTCTAGTTTTGACCTCAATAAATATAACAACATCCTGCTTTCTGGCAATGATATCCAATTCGCCTAATTTTGTACGATAATTGCGATCTAAAACATTATAACCCTTATTTTTTATATAATTTGCTGCTAATTCCTCTCCTACTAAACCTATACGTCTGCCCATATCACTGTCTCCTTTATGACCTAACCCAATTTTATAAACTATAATATTTTGCTTAAAAAAGTTTTTCTATGCATTGGACTTGCACCATATTGCCTCAATGCCTCCCTATGTGCCTTTGTACCGTAACCCTTGTTTTGTTTAATATTATAATTTGGATACTTTATATGCCATTTTTCACAGAGGTTATCTCTTAATACTTTAGCTACTATAGACGATGCTGCTATACCATGACTGAGATTATCGCCTTTAATAATAACTTTTTGAGGAATAGGTAAATCTATTTTCTCTGCATCTACTAATATATAATCCGGAACAACCTTATTTTCATTTTTATCTTTAATTGACATAACAGCTTTTTTCATAGCTAGTCTAGTAGCATTTTTTATATTAATCTTATCAATAATTTCTGCAGAAACTGTTCCTACACCTATAGCTGTACATTCTTTTCTAATAATTTCGTATAGTTGCTCTCTTTTCCTAGGGGATAATTTTTTAGAATCTTTAATGCCTTCTATAACTAAATCCTTTGGCATAATGACTGCTGCAGCTAAAACTGAACCAAATAAACATCCTCGGCCCACCTCATCACAGAAGGCTATATAATTATAGCCTTTATTCCATATTGTATTTTCTATATCTAATGTTGGCATTTAGCACCTCCTAACCTCTGACTTCTAACTTATGGGTATTCTAAAGAAATACGTCCAATTTTTGCAGATCTGAATTCATCTAATATTATATTTGATATTCTAAAATAATCAATTTTTTTTCCTTTTAAAATACATCCTCTATTTTTAGCTATACGATCCATTAATTCTATAATAGTACCATATTCATTTTCTACTTTATATCTTTTAATAATTTTTCCTTTGTGATCAGCCCATAATATTTCCAACAATTTATACGCTAATGTTTCAGTATCTATTATTCCATCTTTAATAGCTCCCGTAAATGCCAAGTTTAACGCAACTGCAGAATCCTCAATTTTTGGCCATAACATACCCGGAGTATCTAATAGATCCATGTTTCCTTTTAACCTGATCCACTGTTTTCCTTTTGTCACTCCCGGCTTATCCCCTGTTTGTGTAGCCTTTTTCCTTGCTAATTTATTAATAAAAGATGATTTTCCGACATTAGGTATTCCAACAACCATTATTCTAATAGATCTTGGTCTTCTACCTTTCTTCACTAAAGTATCTATTTTAACCTCTGTAGCTTTTTTACCTTCTTCCATTACTTGCCTTATCCCATCGCCTGTGATTGCATTTACAGGAATTGCTGCTATCTGTCGTCTTTTAAAATATTCTACCCACGCGGATGAAATTTGAGGATCTGCTAAATCAATTTTATTAAGTATGATGATTTTAGGCTTATCGCCTACAATTTGATCTAGATCAGGGTTTTTGCTGCTCAGTGGTATGCGAGCATCTAACAACTCATAAACTATATCTACAAGTTTAAGCTGTTCCCTTAAAAGTTTTTTAGTTTTTTTCATATGCCCCGGATACCAATTAATATTCATTATTTTCCACCCCCTAAAATGTTTTTAACCTCAGATAATACATCATAATAACAAAGGGACTGAAATTCAGTCCCTTCAAATTAGTATTTTTTCTTTTCTTTAATTTTAAATGCTGCCTTACCGACCCTATCGCGCAAATAATAAGTCTTGGCTCTTCTGGCACTGCCCCTTCTAATAACTTCAACCTTCTCTATTCTAGGAGAATGTACAGGAAATGTCCTCTCTACTCCTACACCGGAAGCTATCCTTCTAACTGTAAAAGTTTCAGCGATTCCGCCCCCCTGCCTTTTAATTACGATACCTTCAAATATTTGAATTCTTTCCCTAGTGCCCTCTTTGATTTTAACATGTACTTTCACAGTGTCCCCGGTACCAAATTCCTTAATATCTTTTTTTAGCTGTTCATTTGTAATCGTTCTTAAAATATCCATAATTGCCTCTCTCCTTCTCATAGACGTTCTTATATAATGTATAGAGGACCGTCCGTTATACGTTGTAAATTATATCATAGTCATTAAAATATAACAATATATAATTAATCAATATTTGACTTGATTGTTGCTTTTTTAACACTATTTAAAAAATCCCTATCTTTACCGGTTAATTTTATATTCTTCAATAATTCAGGTCGTCTTTTATAGGTTAATTTTAAAGATTCTTTTCTTCTCCACTCGTCAATTTTTTGATGATTGCCGGAAATAAGTACATCAGGTACATCTAGACCCCTAAAACTAGCTGGTCTAGTATACTGTGGGTATTCTAATAATCCGGAATAAAAAGTTTCGTCCTCATAAGATTGATTTTGCGATAGCGTCCCGGGCAATAATCTAGTTATAGAATCTATAAGTACCATAGCCGGTATTTCACCACCCGTTAGTACGTAATCTCCTATTGAAATTTCATCAGTCACTATCTCATCTATTACCCTTTGATCAACCCCCTCATAATGACCACAGAGCATTATAATAAATTTTTCTTTAGAAAGTTCAACTGCCATCTTTTGATTAAAGGTTTCACCCTTTGGAGACAGATAAATAACTCTTGGTTTTTCATTTTCTTTTAGATCTAATGTATTAACTATGTAATTATAACAGTCGAAAATAGGTTGAGGCATCATAACCATTCCAGGGCCCCCGCCATATGGATAATCATCCACTTTTTTGTGCTTGTTATCAGCATAATCCCTTATATTAATATATTCTAAATCGATAATATTTCTTTCTTTTGCACGTTGAATTATACTGCTATTAAATGGTCCCAAAAACATTTCGGGAAATAATGTCATTACTTTTATTACCATTATATCATCCCCTCAATGGGATCTATAATAATTTTTCCTTCCTTTAAACAGACCTCAGGTATAAACTCCTCAACAGCAGGTATCATAATTTCTTTATTATTTCCACCTTCTATGACATATACATCATTAGAGCTAGTTTGAATTATGTCCTTTACCTTACCAATATATTCATTTTTTACTGTATAAACATCTAATCCAATAATGTCGGCTATATAGTAGGTATCCTCAGGTAAATTTCTTCGTTGACTTTCATCGATAAGTATATATTTATCTTTAAATTTTTCAACCGAATCGATGTTTTCATATCCTTTGAAAGATAAAAGAACAACAGTGGGCATGTATTTCACATCTTTTATATAAAACTTTTCATCATTACCGTCTATATAAACCCAGTTTAATTCTTCAAAACGTTCCATATAATCCGTAAGGGGAAAAACTTTTAAATTCCCTTTTATTCCATGTGTATTAATTATTTTACCTACCTTTAACATTTTGCCCATGTAAATACATACTCCTTTTTCTGAATATACTGTAAATAAGGACTAGGTTTCCCTAATCCTATTGAATAATTTCAACAATTACTCTTTTATTTTGTTTCGTGGCAGCTGCTTTTACTACTGTTCTAATTGCCTTAGCAATTCTACCCTGCTTACCAATTACTTTTCCCATATCCTCAGGGGCAACTTTTAGTTCTAAAATAACTGATCGATTTCCTTCTATCTCATTAACATTTACTTGTTCGGGATTATCTACTAATCCTTTAGCAATAACCTCCACTAAATGACCCATTTTTCTACCTCCTAAACTAAGGTAATTATTGAATTATACCATTCTTTTTAAATAAATCCTTTACTGTACCTGTAGGTTGTGCACCATTTTTTAACCATTTTTCTGCTTTTTCACTATCAATTTTAATTTGTTTTGGCTCAGAAATTGGATTATAATACCCAATCTCCTCTATAAATCTTCCGTCCCTTGGAGATCTTGAATCTGCAACTACTATCCTGTAAAAAGGCCTTTTGCTTGCACCCATTCTCTTTAATCTGATTTTAACCGCCATTGTTTCACCTCCTCTAAATATTATAGTTATTATCTACCGAAAAAAGGCATCTTAAACCTTCCACCTCTTTTAATCGATCTTTCCATATCTGTAAACTGCTTCATCATTTTTCTAGTCTGTTCAAATTGCTTTAGTAATTTATTTACCTGCTGCACAGAAGTCCCACTACCGACTGCAATTCTCTTTCGCCTACTTCCATTAATAATATTCGGATTTTGTCTTTCTGCCCTAGTCATAGAGTGTATGATGGCTTCAACATATACTAATTCTTTATCATCTATATCTAAATTTTTAAATTGTTTGCTCCCTATACCCGGAATCATCTCAAGTATTTGACTAATAGATCCCATCTGTTGTATTTGTTGAAGTTGATCCAGAAAATCGTCAAAGGTAAACTGTTGGCTTCTAATCTTTTCTTCTAATTCTTTAGCTTTTTTAGCATCAAAACTTTCTTGTGCTTTTTCAACAAGACTAAGTATATCACCCATGCCTAAAATTCTGGATGCCATTCTGTCCGGGTGAAACGGTTCCAAATCATCAAGCTTTTCGCCGAGTCCTACAAATTTAATAGGTTTGTTAGTGACTGCTCTGACTGATAGAGCAGCACCTCCACGTGCATCCCCATCCAACTTTGTCAATACAACACCATCAATACCTAACTTATCATTGAAATTCTTTGCAACATTTACAGCATCCTGCCCTGTCATAGAATCCACCACTAAAAGTATTTCATGTGGTTTAACTGCAGATCTTATATTTTGAAGCTCTGTCATAAGTTCCTCGTCAACATGAAGCCTACCGGCTGTATCTATTAAAATGACATCATTACTGTTATTAATACTATGGTCTATACCGGCCTTTACAATATCAACCGGATTTTGTTTATCTCCCATGGTAAATACCGGTACCCCTACTTTTTCCCCTACAACTTGAAGTTGTTTTATAGCTGCCGGTCTATATATGTCCCCGGCTATCAGTAAGGGCCTTTTCCCCTGTTTTTTTAACATTCCCGATAGTTTACCCGCAGTTGTTGTTTTGCCCGATCCTTGCAGACCTACGAGCATTATAATCGTAGGGGGTTTAGAAGCAAAATTGATTTTACTTTGAACACTACCCATTAATTCTGTCAATTCTTCATTCACTATTTTTATAACTTGTTGAGCCGGAGTTAAGCTTTCTAAAACTTCAGAACCTATTGCCCTTTCCCTAAGCCTGTTTACAAAATCCTTAACAACCTTAAAATTAACATCTGCCTCTAGAAGGGCAAGCCTCACTTCTCTCATAGCATCGATTACATCTTTTTCTGTCAATTTGCCTTTATTTTTCAGTTTTTTAAACGCATTTTGAAGTTTTTCAGCTAAACCTTCAAAAACCATAACTACACCTCTTTCATAAGGGCTTAATTATCTAAAAACTTATATAATTCACGTTTAATATAAAGAATTTGTCTTACTAATTTCTCCGATGAGGAAATTAAATCTAATTCATTTTCTAAATTAATTATGCTGTCTAATATTTTTGAAATCTTTTTATTTTTAATATTTGTAAGTTCTACAAAATTGAGTTTTTTTTCATATTGATATAATAACCTTTCCGTCCTTTTTAATATATCATAAACAGCTTGCCTAGATACACCAAATTCATCAGCTATTTCCCCTAAAGATAAATCCTGATTGTAATAAAGGTCCACTATGTCTCTCTGTTTTTCAGTCAATAATTGATTATAAAAATCATATAAAACAGAAATTTCTACTGTTTTTTCTAACATATAAGCACTTCCTAATTATTTAACTGTAAAGTAAAATCACTTTACAGGTGCAATTCTATACCAAAAAAAGTTATGTGTCAAGCACTTATTCATCTTCCCCAAATATTGCCTCAATAAAGGTTTTAGGATCAAATTCCTGTAAATCTTCCATCTGTTCCCCGATCCCTATAAACTTAACAGGGATGTTCAATTCCCTACTTATTCCTACAACTACCCCGCCCTTTGCTGTTCCGTCCAGCTTTGTTAATACAAGACCGGTAATTTGTGCTACCTCTTTAAATATTTTTGCTTGTTGAACAGCATTTTGCCCGGTGGTAGCATCTAAAACTAATAAAATCTCCTTGGATGCCTTACTGTACTCCCGATCTACAATCCTGAATATTTTATTCAGTTCATTCATTAAATTCTTTTTATTATGAAGCCTACCTGCAGTATCACATATTAATACATCTATGCCCCGTGCCTTTGCAGCATGTATAGCATCATATATAACAGCAGCAGGATCTGCGCCTTCTTGGTGTCGTATTACATCTACACCAACCCTATCACCCCAAATTTTTAATTGATCTATAGCGGCAGCTCGGAAAGTATCCCCTGCAGCTAACAATACTTTTCTATCTTCATTTTTAAAACGGTAAGCCATCTTAGCAATAGAGGTTGTTTTCCCCACGCCATTTACGCCCACCACTAAAATAATTGCAGGTGAAGGTTCTATATTAATTCGAGAATCCGGTAATTCTTCTAATATATCCTTTAACTTTTCCATAAGCAATTTTTTAATTTGGACAGGGTCTGAAACTTTTTCTGTTCTAACTTTATCTCTTAAATCATCTACTATTTCCATCGTGGTTTGAACACCAATATCCGCAGTAATTAAAATTTCTTCAAGCTCCTCAAATAAGTCCTCATCTATTTTTTTATATAACTTGAGTAGATCATCAACTCGGCCGGTAATCCCATTTTTAGTTTTAGAAAGCCCGTCCTTCAATCGCTTAAATAAATTAAATTTGGATTTATCCCCCGTGCCTCCTATATGACCCTGGTAATATGCATCTTTTGCTTTCTTCTCACTCAAATCATCATTTTCGTCAACTTTATATTCCTTTACATCTGATAGATCCTTCGCTTTGTTATCTTTTCTTGTAAATCTATCAACAAAATTTTTAAGCATTTTCATCCTCCCCTTTAAACGATAGTTGAACGATGGTTGAACAATAGTTGAACAATCGCTAAACGATGGTTAAACAATCGTTAATCTAGTGCTCTTTTAGCAGCACTTTGCTCTGCTTCCTTTTTGCTTTTACCCTGCCCCTTACCTAATACTTTTTTACCTAATACCACCTCAACTTCAAAAGTTTTATCATGATCAGGTCCGGTTTCACTTACTACCCTATAACTAATTTTATCATCAAACTTGCTTTGCAGTAACTCCTGAAGATCTGTTTTGTAATCCTTAAACAAATTACCTGTACTGGCTAATTTTATACTTTCCTCCAACATATTTAAAATAAATTTACGTGCTGTCTCAATTCCTCCATCTAAATATAATGCTCCTATGACAGCCTCAAATGTATCTGCTAATATAGAAATTCTATCCCTTCCACCTGTCACTTCTTCTCCCTTACCTAACAACAAGTATTTACCTAAGTTTATTGATTTAGCCTGACGGGCTAGAGATGATTCACATACAACATTAGCCCTTATTTTTGTCAATTCACCTTCGGGTAAATTTTTATACCTTAGATAGACATATTCACTAACCACAGTATCTAAAACTGAATCACCTAAAAATTCTAACCTTTCATTATTATAAATATATTTCCCCCGATATTCATTAGAATACGAACTATGGGTTAATGCTTCGTTTATAATGTTTGTTTTTTTGAATTGATATTTTATTATATCCTGAAATTCCTTTATCTGCTCTAGACGTTTTTTATCTAGTTTCATCTTATTTACCTCCGCAGTTTCTTATAACAACCCCGGTTATAACTTAAACTAAACTGAAAGCCGGAGTTCAAATGTTAAGGTGCCAAAAACTAATAGTAAGTTTTCCTTATTGTACTATTATACCATTTTAATTGCAAAAAATTATAGGAAGAAGAATCTTCTTCCTACAACAAATGTGTCATTACAAGCAACTATTCATATTTTTTGAAAATAATAGTAGCATTATGACCGCCAAAGCCTAAAGAATTTGAAAGAGCATACCTTACATCTGCTTTTTTTGCCACATTTGGAACATAGTTTAAATCACATTCCGGGTCCGGTATTTCATAGTTAATTGTAGGTGGTACAGTTCCATTTATAATAGCCATAATACAGGCGATGGCTTCTACACTCCCCGCAGCGCCTAAAAGATGAGCGGTCATTGATTTTGTTGAACTTATATTCAACTCGTATGCATGTTCCTTGAATACCTTCTTGATTGCCTCGGTTTCAAATTTATCGTTGAGTATTGTACTCGAACCATGTGCGTTAATATAATCTATAATATCGTAGTTTATATTAGCATCCTCCAAAGCACACCTCATAGCTCTAGCCGCCCCCTCGCCGCCCGGTGCAGGAGCAGTAATATGGTATGCATCAGAACTTCCTCCATAGCCTACAAGTTCTGCATAAATAATAGCGCCCCTTTCAAGGGCATGTTCTAATTCTTCTATTAAAAGTATTCCGGCACCTTCACCCATTATAAATCCGTCTCTATTTTTATCAAAAGGTCTGCTGGCCCCCTGAGGGTTATCATTATTAGTTGACATAGCTCTCATAGAACAAAAACCTGCCACGGATAATGGTGTAATAGGAGCTTCAGTACCCCCTGTAATCATAATATCCGCATCCCCATACCGGATTGTACGAAAAGCTTCCCCTATGGCATTCGTAGAAGATGCACACGCGGTAATAACCGACATATTTGGGCCTTTTGCTTCTAGTGCAATAGACACCTGACCGGATGCCATATTAGATATCATCATAGGAACAAAAAACGGACTAACTCTCCCCGGGCCCCTCTCTATAAGCCGCGAGGCCTGGTCTTCTAATGTATCCATTCCACCTATACCGGAACCTAAAATAACACCAAAACGTTCTGAATTTATTTCCCCGGTATCTAATTCTGCATCTTCTACTGCCATTCGTGCAGCAGCAACCGCAAATTGAATAAATCTGTCCATCCTTTTAATCTCTCTTTTGTCAATATAATCCTCGGCATTGAAATCTTTCACCTCTGCGGCAATCTTAGTATTAAAGTCTTTAGTTTCGAATTTTGTAATATAATCTATACCTGATGTACCATTTATTAATGAATTCCAAAATTTATCCTTGCCGATACCTACAGGTGTAATGCATCCTATTCCCGTTACTACTACCCTTCTTTTCATAGTATCGCCTCCCCTATTACAAAATCCCGATTTAATCGGGATTTTATACAGCTATTTATTGGCATCTATGTAATTAACTATATCACCAATATCTTTAAAATTTTCAGCATCTTCGTCCGGAATTTCAATGCCAAATTCATCCTCAATACTCATGACTATTTCAACAGCATCCAGAGAATCTGCCTCTAGGTCATCCATCAGTGAAGTAGTTTCAGTAATTTCACCGGCGTCCTCTACACCTAATTGTTCAGCAATAATCTTAACAACTTTTTCAAACGTCATGTTAATTTCCTCCTTAATTTTATTTATATTTAAATATTTTAAAGCAATTTACATTGCCATACCACCATCAACATGAATCACTTGACCGGTGATATAACCGGCCTTATCGCTGCTTAAAAATGCTACTAAATTCGCAACATCCTGAGGTTTTCCATATTTGCCCATAGGAATAGTCTTCATTATATCCTCTTTAACATTTTCCGGCAGAATTTTTGTCATATCGGTCTCTATAAATCCCGGCGCGATTGCATTAACTGTAATATTTTTGGTTGCCACCTCTTTTGCAAGAGACTTTGTAAACCCTATAACACCGGCTTTTGATGCAGAATAATTTACCTGCCCCGGGTTTCCGGTAATTCCTACTATTGATGATATATTAATAATTCTTCCATACTTTTGCCTGATCATTTTTCTAATAACAGCTTTTGTACATAGAAATACACCTTTCAGGTTTATCTCTATTACTTGATCCCAGTCCTTTTCTTTCATTCTTACAAAAATACTATCCTTCGTAATTCCGGCATTATTTATTAAGATATCTATTCCATCAAAATTTTCATTAATTTCATTAATCATACTATCTACTTCTTCAGCTTTTGAAACATTTGCTTTAACTGCTAACCCCTTAACATTAAAACCTTCTATTTCCTCTATGATGTTTGCTGCATTTTCATCATTATTTGCATAGTTTATAATAACATTTGCACCCTCTCCGGCAAGTGTTAGAGCGATAGCTCTGCCTATACCCCTGGAACCCCCTGTTACTAAAACAGTCCTTCCTGTTAAACTCAAATCTACCCCTCCAATTTTACATTTGTTAATTGTTCGAAATTATCCATATTTTCTACATTATAAATATTTACTTCAGTTTCTTTATTTTCAGCTATTCTTTTTACAAGAGATGATAAAATTTTACCAGGTCCAATTTCTATAAAAGTCCTTACTCCTTCGTCTATCATTAATGAAATAGAATCCTCCCATAAAATAGATTTGCTTACTTGATTAACTAAAGAAGGTATAACTTCTAACTTAGATGATAAAACCTTGGCACTTACATTAGTTACAACCGGTATTTCGGGTTCATTTATGTTTAATTTCTCCAAATCTTTTTGAAGTTTTTCTCCGGCACCCTTGAGTAAACTGCAATGAAATGGAGCACTCACCGGCAATAAAACGGCTTTCTTAGCGCCAACTTCTTTAGCTTTTTTAACTGTTGCTTCTACTGCCTTTATTTCGCCGGAAATGACTATTTGTCCCGGACAATTATAATTAGCCGCTTCTACTATTCCATGTCGTTTAGAGTTTTCAATACATAGTTTAAGTTGTTCCCTATCCAACCCTAAAATAGCTGCCATAGTGCCTACGCCGATTGGCACTTCATTTTGCATATACTTACCCCTTTTTTGCACTAATTTAACCGCATCCTTAAATGAAAATACATTTGATTTAACTAAAGAAGCATATTCGCCGAGACTTAATCCCGCAGTTATATCACAACTAATCCCCTCTTCTTCTAACACCCTCAATATGGCAATGGAGGTAGCCAATATGGCCGGTTGGGTATTTTCTGTTTTTACTAGCTCATTTTCCGGACCCTCGAAACAGAGTTTTTTCATATCTATATTTATTTCATCACTTACCTCTTCGAAAACAGTTTTTACAATTGGAAAATTATCAAAAAAATCTTTTCCCATTCCTACATATTGAGCCCCTTGACCCGGAAAAATAAAAGCAACTCTATTCATCTATTATACCCCCATGTAAAACTTACTTATTAAATCAAATTGATTTTTAGCATCTAGTATAACTTCCTCTAGTATTTCCTTACAAGGTTGAATTTTATTAATCATACCGGCAACTTGACCAGCCATCACGGAACCATTTTCAACATCACCATCTACCGCAGCTAATTTAAGTTTTTCCCGTCCTAACCGTTCAATCTCCTCTACTGTAGTACCTTCTTTTTCTAGTTTAGAAAATTGTCTTGCCAACTTATTTCTTAACACCCTTATTGGATGTCCGGTAACCTTTGCTGTAACCACCGCATCCCTATCCTTTGCTTTTAATATCATATTTTTATAATTTTTATGTACTGTACATTCTTCTGCGCAAATAAACCTTGTTCCCATTTGCACACCTTCTGCCCCCAGTGATAAAGCAGCTAATAAACCTCTCCCGTCAGCAATTCCTCCAGCCGCAATAACAGGGATATTAACCGCATCTACTACCTGAGGCACCAATGCCATTGTAGTAAGCTCCCCTATATGCCCCCCTGCCTCTGTTCCTTCTACAATAACAGCATCTGCCCCTAGATTTTCCATCCTTTTTGCAAGTGCAACGGAGGGTACAACCGGAATTACTTTAGTTCCAATATCTTTAAACCTTTTAATAAATTTAGCAGGGTTTCCTGCACCCGTAGTAACCACAGGTACTTTATATTTATAAACAATATCTACTACCTTTTCCGCAAAAAGAGAGAATAACATGATGTTTACTCCAAAAGGTTTATCAGTCAATTTTCTAATTTTTATAATCTCTTCTTCAACAACTTCAGCAGAGGCGTTCCCCGCACCAATAATACCAATTCCACCCGCTTCGGACACGGCTGCTGCCAATTCCGCTGTAGCTATCCAAGCCATGCCCCCTTGTATTATGGGGTATTCAATACCCAATATTTCACATAGCCTAGTATTAATCATAAAGTTAACCTCCTGAAAACTATTTGCACCATTTAATTACAGAAGAGCCCCATGATAAACCCCCACCAAATGCAACCAGTATTATTATATCCCCTGCTTTAACATTACCTTTTTTGACGGCTTCATCTAATGCTACGGGAATAGAAGCTACAGACATATTTCCATAATTATTTAAATTTACATGCACTTTATCCATAGTTAAATTAATTTTTTTCGCAACTGCTTCTATAATTCTTATGTTAGCCTGATGAGGAATCATATAATTCACATCTTCCATATTATAACCTATATTTCCTATAATTTCTAATGCTGATTTTGCCATAATCCTTACAGCGAACTTAAACACTTCTCTCCCATCCATATGTATACAGTGCAAATTATTTAAAACAGTTTTTTCCGATGCCGGCATTCTAGAACCCCCTGCCGGCTGTGTTAAATAATCCCCTCTAGCTCCATCGGAACCTAGATTACTAGAGAGTATACCAAAACCTTCATCAACTTGCTGCAATACTGCCGCCCCGGCTCCATCACCAAATAAAACACAAGTGCTACGATCTTTCCAATTAACTATTTTACTTAAGGTCTCTGCGCCGATTATTAATGCATTTTTATATACATCTGTTTTAATAAATTGTTCTCCAATAGCCATACCATATAAAAACCCCGAACATGCTGCTTCTATATCAAATGCTACTGCTTTTTTGGCACCAATGTTTTTTTGTACAATACAGGCAGTAGAGGGAAAACTCATATCAGGGGTTACAGTAGCTACTATAATTAAATCAATTTCCTCCGAGGATAAGCCTGCATCCCTAATAGCTATTTTAGCGGCCTCTGTAGCCAAATCTGACGTTGCGATTTTATCATCAGCAATTCTTCTTTTGCATATTCCGGTTCTGGTTTTAATCCACTCATCAGTTGTATCTACCATCTTTTCTAAATCAAAATTGGTTAACTCTCTTTCAGGAAGACAACTTCCTGTCCCTGTAATTCCTACTGACAAAAATTTATTCAATAATATCCTCTCCCAAACTAGTAATTTCTTTAGCTATATCATTTATTACGTCATTTTCTATAAACTTAATACCCTGTCTTACTGCATTTTTAATAGCCTTTCCGTCAGAACTTCCATGGGCTTTAATTAACACCCCTTTAACTCCTAAAAATGGGGCACCGCCATATTCTGTATAGTCAAATTGCTTCTTAAAATCTTTTAATCCTGATTTCAATAAAAATGCACCTATTTTTCTAAAGGCATTTTTAACAAATTCTCGTTTTAGTGAATTAAAAATGGAATATGCCAGCCCCTCCGTTAGCTTTAAAATAATATTTCCTGTAAAACCATCGCATACTATAACATCTGCATATCCTTTAGGTATATCTCTAGCTTCTACATTTCCTTTGAAATTAAATGGCCCACTTTGACAAAGTTTATATGCCTCTTTTACAACCTCACTTCCTTTTTCTTCTTCTAATCCTATGTTAACGGTACATACATTAGGATTTTTTACCCCGAGCACTTTCTTGGCATAGATGTTACCCATAATTCCAAATTCTAAAAAATTCCTTGGCCTACAATCTGAATTTGCGCCACCATCAATAAGCACTGATATTCCTTTAGTAGTTGGATATACAGGTGCAAGTGCCGGTCTATCTATTCCCTTGATTCTACCTAAAACTAGAAGGCCCCCTGCCAATAAAGCTCCCGTGTTTCCCGCGGATATAATAGCATCAGCTTTTTTTTCTTTGATAAGCCTCAATGCTACTACCATTGAGGAATCTTTTTTTCTTCTGATAGCCAAAACCGGTTTGTCATCATTTGTAATCTCTTCACTACAATGAATTATTTCAATTTTTTCTTTTGGATAATCGTATTTTGCTAATTGACGTTGTATTATAGGTTCGTTACCGGTAAGTATAATATTTATATTATAGCTCTTAACTGCATCCACAGCTCCCTCAACGGTAACAGATGGAGCATTGTCCCCTCCCATTGCGTCTATAACAATTTTCATATTTGGCCTCCTTATTTGCCTTTAATTACTACCAATATGAATTTACCCCTAAATACTTGTGCCTGATTGACATATATTTTAACATGAACAAAATGTTTATTACCCCTCACTCTTGTAACTTCTGCCTTTGCTACTAGCTTATCACCCGCACTTACAGGACTTAAATATTTTATATTAGATACGCCTGTTAATGCTACCTCAGCATCTATTACAGCCATTGCCAATGATTCCGCTTGTGAAAAAATATGGTGTCCTCTGACTATGCTGGTTTTACTAAATGTCATTTCCGGTGTAGTTTCCAAAATTGATATTCCGCTGACACCCAAATTTAGATCCACCAGTTCACCTACAATTTCAGTTCCTATAATACTGCGTACTTTATCATAATTTTTTTTTGCTACACTTTTAATACGCTGTCTGAGTTCCGGAATTGATAATTCCAATCTATCCAGCCGAATAGTCTGTATGCTTACTCTGAAATGCTCAGATAGATCCTCGTCTGTCATAAAGGGGTCTTCTCTTAATAATTCTAATAACTTTTTTTGCCTGTCTGATTTGCTCAATCTTCCGGCTTTATTCACTTTTGTCACCTCGGTTTAGTACTTAAAACTAGTACCTGATTATAACATAAAGTATATAATTATTTTATAAAAAAATCAAGCATTATATTCCACATAAATAATAAAGTTTATCTAATGTAATATATAGATATATAAGTTTAAAATTTAATAAAAAACACACATAATTGCGGCCTTACTAATACATAAACCTTTATAAACAAAAAATAATAATGCACTACATTTATTTATGTATGCATTACTATTTTTTCATATTTGTAAGATATATTATTTAACAACAACCTCTCTGTTCTTATAGTATCCACACTCAGGACACACTCTGTGAGGTAATCTTGGTTCGTGACACTGCGGACATTTTACAAACCCCGGAGCAATATATTTTGAATTAGAGGCCCTTCTCATATTTCTTTTAGATTTTCCGGTCTTACGCTTTGGTACTGCCATATCAATACCTCCCTTGCTTATTATAAAAGTTTTTTAAGTTTAGCTAATCGAGGATCTATATCATCTTCACAGGGTTGCATATGATTACAATTACAAGAACCTTTTTCTAATTTTGTGCCACACTTTGGACAAAGACCTTCGCATGTTTCGTCACATACAAGCCTAATAGGAATATTTATTATAATATGTTCCTTTATCAATTTTCCCAAGTCAAATATATTATCCTCATAATAGATTATATCATCATCTATCTGATCATTTTCGGGTTCAAACAAATTTTCATGGATAATTTCCGCGTTGATACTTGAATTAAAATGATAGATAAATGGTTCAAGGCATCTATTGCAATTTGCTTGCATATCTGCTCTTATTTCCAAGGTTATATATAATCTATAATCAACCACATGTAATTTACCCTTAACATCAACAGGCGATATTATATATATCTTATCGCCATAAAAATCAATAGCGTCAAGATCTAGGGTAAAATTTAGATTTAAAGTGCTCTGATCTCCTTTTCTTATACTATCAATATCAAGTTTCATAAATATCACCTCGGGCACATTGCTAAGATAGATTATACAAATGATTTTTTTGTTTGTCAAGTATTTTGATCTTGGCGGTAGTGTTGTTATCTCAATAGATATTGTATCAGTATCAGGCAATTGTATACCTTGTATTTCTTGCAAAATATTAAAAGGTAGGCACGCCTACCTCTTAGCATTTATTGAAATTTATTGAAATTTATTATTTTACTGCTATATCTCTAGTCTCCCTTGCAATAGCAAGTTCTTCATTTGTAGGTATCAATAACACCTTGACCTTGGAGTTATCTGAGGATATTATTGTCTCTTTGCCTCTCACATCGTTCTTTTCATCGTCAATTTCTACCCCTAAGAATTCCAAACCACTGCAAGATTCCTTGCGGGTTTCTATAGAATTTTCACCCACACCGGCTGTAAATACTATGACATCCAAGCCGCCCATTACAGCAGCATAAGCAGCTATATATTTTTTAATTCTTCGATTGTATACATCCAATGCTAATTGTGCTCTATCATTGCCTTCTTCAGCAGCTTTGAGTATATCCCTAAGATCATTACTTAGCCCTGATAATCCGAAAAGCCCTGATTTCTTATTCATTAAGTCATCGAGTTCTTGAAATGATAGACCTTCTTTATCTGCTAAAAATGGGATAATAGCAGGGTCTATATCTCCACATCTGGTACCCATTACTAAACCTTCTAATGGGGTAAGTCCCATACTTGTATCTACAGATTTGCCGCCATCTACAGCAGTCATGCTGGCACCGTTTCCTATATGACAGGTAACAATTTTTAAATCCTCAATCGGTTTTCCAAGTATTTCAGCTGCTCTGCGTGCTACATACATATGAGATGTACCATGGAAGCCATACCTTCTAACACCATATTTTTCATATAATTCATAAGGCAGTGCGTATATATACGCTTGTGAAGGCATTGTTTGATGAAATGCCGTATCGAATACTGCTACCATCGGCACATCCGGTAATAATTCCTTACAAGCATGTATTCCCATAAGATTTGGAGGATTATGTAACGGCGCAAGATTTGCACATCCTTCTATTTCAGCTATTACATCATCTGTTATAAGCACAGAACTTGTAAATTCTTCTCCTCCATGAACAACACGATGTCCTACTGCTGATATTTCATCCATTGATTTAATTACACCATGCTCAGGATTAGTTAGTGCATCCATTACGATTTGAAGTGTTATTTTATGGTCTTCTAAATCTTTCTCTATGACAACTTCTTCTTTACCAATTGTTTCGTGGGTGACTAATGAACCGCTAATTCCTATCCTTTCAGCTAAACCTATTGCAAGAAGTTCTTCATTTTCCATATCAATAAGCTGATACTTTAGTGACGAACTTCCACAATTCACTACTAAAACCTTCATATTAATACCTCCCTATTTTATATTATTACTAATTTACTACTAACCATATTACTACTAATCATAATAAATTTTCAGAAAATTATCAAGGCATTTATTCAATTTTTACATTTAATTAGAATATATTTGAATTTATACCTTATATAATTCAATTATATGTATTAAAATATATACTAGAAAACTTTTTTTGGAGGTATTATGAAAATTTTAGGTCTGGTTACAGAATATAATCCTTTTCACAATGGACACTTATATCATTTAGACATGTCTAAGAAAATTACCAATGCTACGCACACCGTAGCAATAATGAGCGGTAATTTTCTTCAAAGGGGTGAACCTGCCATTATACATAAATGGGAGCGTGCAAAAATGGCTGTAAAATCCGGGGTTGATTTAGTAATTGAGCTTCCTACTCTTTATGCCTGCTCAACAGCAGAAATTTTTGCCCATGGTGCTATAAGCTTACTTAATAGTTTAAAGGTTATTAACTATATTAGCTTTGGCAGCGAGATAGGCGATTTGAATTTACTTTTGAAAATTTCCGATATATTAGTTGATTCCCCACCTCAGTTTTCATCAATATTAAAAAACTATATCAATTTAGGTTTTACATTTCCTATTGCCCGTTCCAAAGCTGTAATTGAATATCTTGAAAAGGTAGAAGATTATGAGACTAACAAACTGATTTTAATAAATAATGTTATGAAAAATCCTAATAATATTTTAGGTATAGAATATTTAAAAGCAATTAAACAGCTTAACAGCCCAATTATACCTTACACCATCAGCAGAAAATCTGCTCATTATAATGATAAAAAAATCTTCATAGGTTCAATTGCAAGTGCCATCGCTATAAGAGAACATATATTCAACAATAAACCTTTATCAGATATTAAGTATGTACTCCCAAATTCTACATTCAATATTTTATTATTTAACATAAATGCCGGATTTGCTCCTATCTCCAATATGGACTTTGAAAAGCCTATTCTTGCTATATTAAGAAGGAGCAATTTAGATAATATAAGAAATGTTTTTGATGTTGTAGAAGGATTAGAAAATAGAATTTATCAATGTTCTATTAAAACAAATACTTTACCAAAACTTTATAATTGCATCAAGAGCAAACGTTATACATTAACAAGAATACAACGGATCTTAATGCATATTTTATTAAATATAAATAAAAACGACATTTTTTATTGTAACGATAACGGTGGCCCTCAATATGCTCGCGTGTTAGCTTTTAATACAAAGGGGCGTGAAATACTCAAAGCCTTAAAAACTACCTCTTCTATACCTATAATTTCTAATTTAAAGCATTATCATCCACAAAACAAAGCTGCACGTAAAATGTTGAATATAGATATCCGCGCAACAAATATATATTCCCTAGCCTTTAAAAATAAATCAACTATTAAAGCACCCTTGGATTATACCACAAGCCCCTATTATGAAAATATTTAATTTATTACGGCATGAATAACATCCCACTTTATAAAATATATATCTAGTATGCATTTGTTTTAATGTTTGCTAGTTAAAAATATATTTTTATACGGGAGGGATGTTATGATTCTAAATATTATCCTGTTTATCATATTTGTACTAATATGTATTTTTATTGCAATGTATTTTCGAAAATTTATAAATTATAAATTGTACAGTACTTTTTCTAATTATTTTGTTATATTAATTGTATTTTTATTAGTAATTACAATTATGATATATCCGGCACAATCTGTGGACGCAGCTTATAATGGACTTATTATATGGGCAACATTAGTAATTCCGGCCCTGCTTCCATTTTTTATTGGTTCAGAATTATTGATCAATCTCGGTGTTGTCAAATTTATAGGCATAATACTAGAGCCAATAATGAGACCTGTTTTTAACGTTCCCGGAGAGGGATCTTTTGCCTTTGCCATGAGTGTTACATCAGGATATCCGGTTGGTGCTAAAATTGTCTCTAAACTCAAATCCAATAAAGCTTTAACCAAAACTGAAGCTCAAAGATTAATATCATTTTGTAGTACTTCCGGACCTTTATTTATGATTGGCACGGTATCAGTAGGCATGTTTAAATCATCAAAACTAGGAGCCTTTATAGCTGTTTCCCATTATTTAGGTGCTATTATGGTTGGTATAATATTTAGCTTCTATAAAAAATCGACTAAAAATAATAGAATTATTAGACAAAAAGAAAATTTAGTTAAGAGAGCTTTTTCTGAAATAAAAACAAATAATAACCAAAATCCGCCTATAGGAATTATCCTGGGTAATGCTATTAGAAATTCATTAAATACTATATTAATGATAGGGGGCTTTATAACTTTATTTGCCGTTATTATTCGTATGTTAGAACTTTTGAAAATAATAGACTTGATTACCTCTATTATAATTACATTACTCCCTCTGAAAATATCACCAACAATTATTCGCTCTTTAATTACCGGATTTTTTGAGATAACCATGGGAACAAAATTTGTTATAGATAGTACAGGTATTGATTTGCCTACCAAGATCGCTGTTGTTAGTTTTATAATAGGGTGGAGTGGCTTTTCTATACACGCACAGATTGCAAGCATTCTAGGGGGTACCGGTATAAAATCGCATATATACATGTTTTCCAAAGCCTTACATGGGCTGTTATCATCACTGATAGCGTATATATTTTTCCCTATCTTTAACAGTTATTTTTTTATATCATATCCTGTATACAGTACATATCAGTCAATAAGTCCCTATAAGAAATTTTTATTTAACTGTAAATTTTCAGTTGAATTGTTCATTGTGGTTTTAATAGGCTTATTTCTTTTGTCCTTAGTAATTGCATTTCTATTAAAAATACGAAATTATATTATTTGTAAAAAAAGAATGAAGTAGCAATTACTTCATGCCTCTCAATTCATCCCTGTTTTCCCTAACAGTATTAATTAAATCTGTTAAATCCAGTTCAATAGATTCTAATAAACTATCTACATAGTCCTTTGCACCTAATCGCATTTCCTTAGCACTATTTTGCGCTTGCGTAATTATTTTTTGGGCTTGTTCATTAGCTAATTTAGTAATTTCGTTCTGATCAATCATTGATAAAATATGTTTATTCGCCTCTTCTGAAATTGCATCTGCCTCCTGCTGAGCTTCCGCTAATATGCGCTGTCTTTCTTCTTTGATCCACTGAGCCTGCTTAATCTCATCCGGAAGATGAATCCTGATTTCTTTTATAATCTCTAATACTTCTCCTTTGCTAACCAATACTTTTTGTACAAAAGGTATAGATGAGCAATTTTCAATTATATCTTCTAATTCTTCAATAAGTTTTAATACGTTCATCACATAGTCCCCCTTATTATATGGCCCCCAACCTAATTTGAAAACTTATTAATTATCTCTTTACGAACATTTTCAGGTACTAATCCTTTTATGCATCCACCAAATCTAGCAACTTCTTTAATTATGCTAGAACTTAAAAAAGAATATTCGCTGCTAGTCATTAAAAATATTGTCTCAATATTGGGACATAATTTTCGATTCATTAACGCCATTTGAAATTCATATTCAAAATCTGAAATCGCTCTTAAACCTTTAATGATGCTTACAGCCTGCTTCTGTTGTGCATATTCTACTAATAATCCTGTAAAGGTCTCTACTGTCACATTGGAATAACTTTTTACAGCACCCTTAACTTGTTTAAGCCGCTCCTCCATAGTAAATAAAGGAGTTTTATTCGGATTATATATTATAGATACAATTAAATGCTCACACATTTTAGAAGCCCTTTCAATCACATCTAAATGCCCATTAGTAATTGGATCGAAACTTCCGGGATAAATTGCTACCCTCATTTAATTCTCCTCCCCTAATCGATAAAAGGAAATTGCTACATCTCCATATCTGTTAGTTCTATATTTTTTAAATTTATGTACATTATTTGAAACTTTATCTTTTATACTATATTCAACAATTACTATTCCATCTAATTGTAGTATATCGTAGTAAGAGATTGCTTCCAAAGTAGGTTCTATAAATCCTTTTGAATATGGTGGGTCTAAAAATATAATATTAGCCTTTATTTCATGCTCGCTTAACCTTATTATACCATTTAATGCGTCTATTTGGATTATTTCAGAATTATTAATTAAACCGGTTTTTTTAAGGTTTTCTTTAATTGATTGGATACTATTTTTATTGTTATCTATAAAATAGGTCCTACTAGCATTTCTTGATAGAGCTTCTATACCTAAACTACCGCTCCCCGCAAATAAGTCTATCACAATACTGTTATTCAGTTTTGTTTGAATAATATTAAATATAGATTCTTTTACCCTATCAGCAGTAGGTCTCGTATTTAAACCCTTAGGTGCTTTCAAAATATGTCCCTTTGCTTTTCCTGAAATAACCCTCATATAGACCAATCCCCTCCAATTTAGACCTATTATACCAGTTAATTTTCGTTAAACATTTAGTCCTTTGTCTGGTGTAATAAACCAATTTAAATTTATAATTATTTTAGCATATCCTTATTTATAAATAAAATATTTTTCACTTCTAAGATTTTTAAATTTTCTATGGCTATGAATTTACTTATAGTTAGTTATTGGATTAATGTAATGTTATTATTTCTAATCGAAGAATAAACCTTTTTCTTTAGAACAAAACTTTTGCTCTAACCTTCTCCTAAGCAATGGATACTTATTTAGTTCCGGATCTATTACCATCATCTTTTCTACTTCCCTTTGTGCTGCTTCCAGCACAGAAATATGTCTAAACAAATTTGCCACTTTAAGCTCTGGCAAACCATGTTGCTTAGTACCAAAAAATTCCCCGGGCCCTCTAATCTGTAAATCTTTTTCAGATATAATAAAGCCATCCGTAGTATGTTGCATTATATCCATGCGTTGTTTTGAAATCTCCGACCTGCTATTATTTATTAAAACACAATATGATTGATGACCTCCCCTTCCCACCCTTCCCCTTAACTGATGAAGTTGAGTCAATCCAAAACGTTCTGCATTTTCTATTACCATAATAGTTGCATTAGAAACATTTATCCCAACTTCTATGACGGTGGTTGAAACTAAAACATCTATACTTCCTCTTTTAAAATTGTCCATTATTTTTTCCTTTTCTTTGGCTGACATTTTTCCATGAAGAAGTGATACATTATAACCCTTTAATAAACCTGCGGAAAGCTCATCGGCAATTTCTATGACTGATCGGATATCTACAGCTTCCAACCCCTCTATCAATGGACAAACAACATAAGCCTGTCTTCCTTCATCTAATTGTTTTTTTACAAAATTATAAATATCATTCCTCTTAGTAGGGGTACAACTATAAGTTTTTATAACCCTTCTACCCGGAGGCAATTGATCTATAATTGATATGTCTAAATCACCATATAAAATTAATGCCAATGTTCGGGGAATTGGAGTTGCCGTCATAACTAAAATATGAGGGTTTTTTCCTTTGTTGGCGAACATGGCTCTTTGTCTTACTCCAAATCTATGCTGTTCATCCGTAATCACCAAGGCCAAATTACAAAAATTTACACCCTCTTGAATAAGTGCATGTGTACCTATTACTATATTAATTTCTCCTAACTCTATTTCTTTCAATATTTTATTTTTTTCACTACTAGATAAGCTCCCTGTCAAAAGACCTATCTTAATCCCAAAAGGCTCAAGAAATTTTTTTATAGACAAATAATGTTGTTCTGCCAATATTTCAGTTGGAGCCATAAATCCACCTTGATAACCGCTCATTACAGTTTTTAGTAGGGCCATTATAGCTACAATTGTTTTACCGGAGCCCACATCTCCTTGTACCAACCTATTCATCGGGATATCTCTCTCTAAATCTGAGGATATTTCCTTAAAAACTCTTTTTTGAGCTTCAGTTAATGCAAACGGTAACTTTTTAATAAATTCATCTATTTTGTTATTGTTTTTAAGAGATGGCCCCCTTTCATCTTGTAGCACTTTTCTTTTTATGCTCAACAGCCCTAGCTGTAAAAGAAAAAATTCTTCAAATACTAATCTATATTTAGCTACTCTCAAGGCACGTATAGAAATTGGAAAATGTATATTATGTAGAGCAAACTTAATACTGCAAAGCCTGTGATTCTGTATAACTTCTTCCGGCAAATACTCCACTACAAAATTATTAACTATTTGAAGTGCCTTTTTTTGTATTGAAATAAGCTCTTTTTGATTCAAACCTTCAGTTAATGAATATATTGGAACTATACCTTGTTTGTTATTACTATGTATATCCATTTTTTCTATAACAGGATTAACTACTTGTAATCCCTTAAAACCTTTTTTAACTTCGCCATTTATCATTACATTTTGGCCTGGGGTTAGTATCTTTTTTAAATATGTCTTATTAAAAAATATAACTTCAATGTTTCCGGTTTCATCTTTAACACTGAATTTAATTAGCGCTAAATTTTTTCTAGGTCTCGATATATTGATTTTTTCAGATATTTTTCCATAAAAGGTTGCTTTTTCACCTAATTCTAAATTAATAATTTTCTTTACATTTCTTCTATCATCATATCCTCTTGGTATATGCCATATCATATCCTCTATAGTATTAATATTAAGGCGCCTTAAAAGATTAGACCTCTTAGGCCCAACTCCTTTAATATATCGAATATCTTGTTTTAGCTTGCTCATTTATTAACACTCCAAATATCCTTTTATTTCTATTCTATTATAACAAAATAATTTAAAAACTGATAGAATGAATTGAAAGAAGACGACCTTTACTTCCCTATTCGATAGAAAATATATAATAATACAATGGTTGCCCACCATAATATAATTCGACATCTACATCTTCATACTTATTGGTTAGTTCCTCCAATATTTCATTAGCTTCTTCCTCGGTTATATCAGATCCATAAAAAATAGTTATTATTTCGCTTTCATCTGTTACTATTTCCTCCATAAGATTTATACATACTTGCTTAACGTCTTTTCCTACAGATTTTATTTCATCATCGCAAATTCCTAAAATATCACCCTTATGGATTTCTAAAGCATTATAATCAGTATCTCTGACAGCATAAGTAACCTGAGCTGTTTTAACTGTTTTGATAGCCTCTACCATTGTTTCTTCATTAGCCTCTGGAGCAGCCTCAAAATCGAATGACAACAGAGCTGCTAACCCCTGTGGAATAGATTTTGAAGGAATTACAATAATATTCTTATCTGAAATATCCCTGGCCTGGCTAGCCGCCATAAAAACATTGCTGTTATTAGGTAAAATAATTATTGTTTCAGCATTGATGTCTTTAATAGCATTTATAAAATCCTCCGTACTCGGGTTCATAGTTTGTCCGCCTTCAATTACATGAACAAAAACAAAATCTTTAAATATTCTAATCAGTCCTTCTCCTGCCGCAACCACTATAAAACCGTATTTATTTACTTCCTTTTCATTCTCTACATCAGTTTTTTTCTCATTCTGTTTAAATATTTCATGCTTATGCTGTAATCTCATATTATCTATTTTTATATCGCTCAGTTGCCCGGTTTCTAATGCATATTCTATTATCCTTCCCGGATGATCAGTATGTATATGTACCTTTACAACGCTATTATTTCCAACTACCAACATCGAGTCTCCATATCCCCCTATGGTTTTTTTAAATTTATCAATATTCAAGTTATCAGTATGGATTATAAATTCTGTACAATACCCAAATTCTATTTCACCATCGATCTCTTCTGTATGATAGACATAATCACCTTCTATAGCACTATCCTCTTCAGGCACATGTGCATCTTTGGTAATACTGGCCAATATCCCTGAATATATATAAACTAACCCTTTACCACCGGAATCAACAACCCCCGCATCCTCCAATACCTTCAGCATTCCCGGTGTCCTGCTGAGAGACTTTTCAGCTTCTATAACAACCTTCTCTATAAAGGTTACAATATCTTTTTCAGTGTTTGAAATTATTAATGCAGCCTCTGCACTTTCCCTAGCAACCGTTAGGATAGTGCCTTCCACCGGTTTCATAACTGCTTTATATGCAACATCAGAAGCAGTCATAAGCGCTTCAGCTAAATTTTTAGTATTGATTTTATTCCTACCTTTAATTCCTTTTGCAAATCCCCTGAAAAGTTGGGACAAAATTACTCCGGAATTACCTCTAGCACCCATTAAGGACCCATTAGCAGCAGCACTAGCAACGTCTTCTAATGTATTAGTTTTTACAGCCTTTATCTCCCTAACCGCGGATTGCATAGTCAATGACATATTTGTTCCGGTATCCCCATCGGGAACAGGAAATACATTTAAAGAATTAACTATATCTTTGTTTTTTTCTAGGGATTGTGCACCCGATATTATCATTTTTTTTAGTAATGATCCATCAATGTATTCAATCTCCAACATCAGTACCTCCTTAAATTATTTCTGTACTCTGACACCTTGAACATTAATGTTAACCTTTTTGATATTCATTCCTGTCAGATGTTCTATATTATATTTTACTTTTTCTATAATATTGTTTGCAACTACAGATATGCGAGTGCCAAATTCCACAATTACAAATATATCAATTGTTATTTCATTCTCCTCAGTGTGTACCTTAACACCCCTTCCTGATTGCTCCCTCTTAAGCAATTCTACAAGTCCACCTGCCGCAGATTTGGCTGCCATACCCACTACTCCATAACACTCCATGGTTGAAACACCTGCAATAGATGTTAAAACATGATCATCAATTATAATAGTACCTAAATTATTAATTAATTTACCTGGCATTAAAAAACCTCCCTGATTTATTTCTTACTCAACTATATTTATTCCCTTTTCTATTACAATATAATTCTCAAAAATAACTATATACAATATAATATCACATTGTATATGATTATTGACGATAGTTCAATAGTAGACTATGACTACTATAATCGTGCTAAGACTTTCCAATAGTTGCAAGATTTTTATATATTTTTTAATTAATATTGAATAAATATGTTATATATGATAATATTATTATGCTTTAGAGGATGAACTGGGCTAGAAGGAGGTGCTCGTGATGGCAAGAGTATGCCAAATTTGTAATAAAGGTAAAATTTCAGGTAGTAAAATCAGTCATTCAAACCGCCATAGTAAAAGAACTTGGGAACCTAACCTAAAAAGAGTTAAAGCCGTAGTAAATGGTACAATAAAAAGAATCAATGTATGTACAAGATGCCTGCGCTCCGGTAAGGTTAAAAGAGCTTTATAATTTTATATAAAAAAGCCTCCATTAAATTGGCGGCTTTTTGTACTTAATCTATTTTACATAATAGCAATCCTATTATAATAAATAAGCTAGCTATTATAAGAAACCATACTTGTAGTGGAATAATATATAAAAATATTGTTACTCCAATCAATATAATTATTAACCCAATAAGTTTTAATGAAGAATGCCTTCTTCTTTTCCTTCTAAACATATCTTCGCCTACTTTATAAAGTATTATATTATTATACTATTCGTAAACAATAAAAAATGTCACAAAATATCCGGAATTTTGTGACGCTTTTTGTTTTTTATATTTAAATTAATCCATTTTATTAATGTAAATAAAAAGCCAAATATCTAGTAAAAATATATGTAACTACAGTTTCACCCCGACCTATTCTTCATAACAGATTTTAACAACTAATAAAATGCCATCTCCAACCGATATGACAACCTCCTCCGCTATAGATTTATTGCTAATTCCCAAAGAACTACCCATTTCGATATTATAGTTAGTTATAGAATATTCTAACCCCTTCAGGGTAACTCCTTTTGCATCTCCGCCAATGGGTATAATAGATATAGTTTGTCCTATTTGGCACTTCATTTTTAAGATATCGCTAGTTACAGTAATATAATTTATTTCATCAATGATAACTGCATTAATGCCTATTTTATGTATTTTATATAATAGCATTATATTGCTTAAACTATGATCCATACGTGTACCCATAGCGCCTATAATAGTTATTTGATTTGGATTTTGTTTTAAAGCAAATTCCACAGCTAATTCCGTATCTGTCATATCTTTTTTCGTTGGAAATTGCTGAATTTTAACATTATTTTTTTTTATCCACTCCAAAGTTTTTTTATTAATAGAATCAAGGTCGCCCACCAATAAGTTTGGACAAATATTTAAATCCCTTAAGTATTTAGCTGCACCATCTGCACAAATAATATAATTACTATTTTTAATGACAGATTGTAAAAAATTTGTATCTTTGATATCACCATTTGATACTATCGTTACTTCCATATTATTTTCATCCTTCGATTTACCACGCATTTGCTCTAAATTGCTTTACTGTTTGTTTAATGTTTTTACTGTTAAATATAGCAGAGCCGGCAACAATTATATTAGCACCTGCTTTAATAATTTTTTTAACATTATCTACTTTAATCCCTCCGTCTACCTGAATATCGATATTGAGCCCCTTATCATCTATCATTTTTTTTAATGCTCTTATCTTAGGTAGACCGGACTCTATAAAACTTTGTCCCCCAAAACCGGGGTTAACAGTCATTAAAAGCACCATATCTAAATCTTTTAATATATACTCTAGCACATTTAAAGGTGTAGCAGGATTTAATGCAACAGATGCCTTTACATTGTGAGCCTTTATAAACTGTATAGTTCTATGTAGATGGATACAAGCCTCGCTATGAACAGATATAATATGAGCACCTGCTTTTACAAACTGCGGAATATATTTATCGGGATTTTCTATCATCAAATGTACATCAAAAGGAAGTTTAGTTTTTCCTTTTAAACTTTCCATTATGAGAGGACCCATCGTGATATTGGGTACAAAGTGCCCATCCATTACATCTATATGGAGCATATCGCACCCTGCCTCTTCTACCATTTTTATATCCTTTAATAAATTAGAAAAATCTGCTGACAATATTGATGGGGCTAATTTCATTGTTTTAATACCTCCTACTTTTCCTAATTTCATCAATTAGCTGAATATAGCTATTATGCCTCTGCTGTGGAATTGTGCCTAATTCTATGGCTTCTTTAATGGCACAACTAGGTTCGTTTATATGTTTGCAGGAGTTAAACCTACAAGAATTTATATAGGATGTAAATTCCGGGAAATAATAATGTAAATCTTCTTCATCTATAAAATCAATAGCCAAAGAACTAAAACCCGGAGTATCTACAACCCAGCTATTTCCCCCAACATTTATAAGCTCTGCATGTCTTGTAATATGTCTCCCCCTCCCGGTTTTTAAACTTACTTTCCCTGTTTCTAATTGTAAATCCGGGTATATACAGTTTAAAAGAGTAGATTTACCGACTCCGGAAGGTCCCGCAAATACTGTAGTTTTGTTTTTAAGCTCTTTTTTTAGATTTTCTATCCCTTTGTTTTGTTTACCACTGACTAATATTACCTTATAGCCAATTGATTTATAGATATTAACAATTTTCTCATATTCCGGCTCCTCTAACAAATCAATTTTATTAAAACAAATAATTATTTTTAGCCTTTGACTCTCCGCTAAAATTAAAAATCTATCCAAGAGAGAAAAATGGGGCTCCGGCTGAATTACTGCGAATACAACTATAACTTGGTCTACATTTGAGACAGAAGGTCTAATTAATTCATTACACCGAACATCTATTTTTTCTATAACACCTTTTTTGTTTCTATCTTCTAAAATGCTTATTTTAACATAATCTCCGATTACAGGAACGATTTTTTTCTTTCTAAAGAGCCCCCTGGGTTTACATTCGAATATTTCACCCTCTACATCGACATAATAAAAACCTCCTACCCCCTTTATCAATCTACCCCTGTACATTAAACACCTCCCCGAAAATCTATTTCCTGTGTTCCTAATAACTCTCCATCAACATATATAGCATATTTTTGCTGACCGGTTCCGGTTACAGATACACTTACAATCTTGTTTTCTGTTTTGTCTAAATCATGTTGTTCATCATATATCTTTTTGATTTTATCTTCACTTATTTGTTCAACTACAATGTTAACATTACCGGTATATTCACTTAAATCAATTGTAATTGGTTTCGATATTGGGGATTGCTCATCTCCATCCTGATCATGCCCGTCAGGATCTTCCGTTTGATCCGGTGCATCGCTACCCTTACTAACAACTATGTTAACAGTAGATCCTACATTAACCTTTTCATTTGGTGGGATACTTTGTTCAATAACATATCCTTTTACATATATATCACTATGTCTCTCAGTGATAGTTCCTTCAAGTCTATTTTGTGAAATTAAATTTTTGGCCTCTTCTAAAGTTTTTCCTACTAATTTTGGCATAGATATAGTTTCAGGCTTTAAGCCTTTACTCACTACGTAACTGACTTTAGTACCTGATGATACTTTAGTTCCTGCTATTGGGTCCTGTCTAATTATAGTTCCCATAGGTAATTCACTAGACTCTTCAACAACTGTTCCGGGTATTAATCCTTCCTTTATTAATAATCCTTCAGCATCCATGACATTTTCATAAACTAGATTTGGAACCACAGCTAATTTACTTCCTTTACTAACTGTAACTTTAACTATAGTATTCTTTCTTACCATCATTCCTTCTGAAATATCCTGTTTAATTATTTCATCCTTTGGTACAGTATCATCATTCACTAGAGTTGCATTTAACCGGAGTCCTATTTTTTCTGCCTCTTTTTCAGCATCTTGAATATTCCAACCTTCAAAATTTGGCACCTTTACATCCTCCACCTTGAAAAAATCGGCCAGATAAAGAACCCCAAATGTAAATAATAGGGCAGCCACTAAGGCAGCTACGACAGCAGAACCTATTATAAATTTACGTTTCTTATTTTTGGGGGACGATTTATTTTTGGTATCCAAATTATCTTTATTGTTAATTGAATTCTTTATTTCATCAGCTGTAACAGATGGAATAACTTGCGTCGGCGAATCTTCTATTTTCAAGGTGTTATTTATATCACCTAAATCAATATTACTTTTAACCTTATATAGATCCTCTATTAACTCTGCAGCACTGGCATACCTAGCAGATTGTTCTTTTTGAATCAGTTTCATAATTATAGATTCCAAATCTTTTGAAATAGAAGAATTATATTTAGAGGGTATTTCCGGTTTTTCTTGAATATGTTTTAATGCGACTGTAACCGGTGCATCACCTTCAAACGGTAACCTACCGGTAGCCATCTCATACATAACAATGCCCAGAGAATACAAATCCGATTTTTCATCAGTATAACCTCCCCTGGCCTGCTCCGGGGCAAAATAATGGACAGAACCAATTATATTTCCGGCATTAGTAATAGTAGAAGATGTGGCTGCTAAAGCAATGCCAAAATCTGTAACCTTGGCTCTACCATCTTCTGTTACTAAAATATTATGGGGCTTAATGTCTCGGTGAATAATATGATTAGAATGAGCATGTTTTAATGCCAATGCTATTTGCCTTGCAAAATCTACTATTTCACCTATAGAAAGTTTTCCTTTTTCTTTAATCAATTGTTTCAAAGTTTTACCGTCCACATATTCCATAACAATGTAATAAATATTATCCTCTTCTCCTACATCATATATATTAACTATATTAGGATGAGATAAACTAGCTGCAGCTTGAGACTCTTTTTTAAATTTATCCAATAAATCTTTATCACTGATAAATTCTGATCTCAATATTTTAATTGCAACGTAACGATTTAGCAATTGACATTTTGCTTTATATACTAGAGCCATCCCTCCCCCGCCTATTTTTTCAACAATTTCATATCTTTTACCTAATATTTTACCAATCATGTATTCACCTACTTTCTATATTTCTTCCATTATATTTTGCAACTAATACTGTAATATTATCATACCCTCCTCTTTTATTTGCCATTGATACCAACCTTTCACATATTTCTTTGCTATCTTTTATCTCCAACGCAATTTTTTCAATTTCATGTTTATCTACAAAATTACTTAAACCATCAGTACATAAAATTAATATATCTGAAGGTAAAAAACTAGTTGTAAAAATATCAACTTTAATATTTTTATCTATTCCCAGAGCCCTGGTTATAATATTTTTTCGAGGATGTTCCATCGCTTCGGCTTCAGTAATGTTACCACTCCTGACCAATTCTGCAACCAAGGAATGATCAGAAGTTATTTGTTGAATGTCGTTATCTCTTATAATATAAGCTCTACTATCCCCTACATGACCTATATAAAGAGTAGAATTTATTTTTAACGCTAATGTGGTAGTTGTTCCCATTCCATCGCAATACAAATTTTCTTTAGCATGTGCATAAATATTTTCATTCGCTTTGTTAAAAGCTTCATATATAATTCCTTTAATCAATTGTTCTTCTATATTAGTAGAAATGTATTTAATAATATGGTCTTTAATATTATCAACGGCAATAGAACTGGCAACCTCACCCGCGTTATGACCTCCCATGCCGTCAGCAACAATGAATAAGCCATAATCTTTTTCCAAAACACAGTAGTTGTCTTCATTTATATCCCTAACTTTTCCAATATGTGAAATAGCCCATATATTCATCCTCTCCCCCCCTTGCATAAATTCTTGTTGTTTATATTATTTTAATCGTTTTTATTACTTTTGTAAATATTTTCTTCGAAGTTGTCCACAAGCTGCATTAATATCTGTACCTATCTCTCTCCTTATTGTAGCATCTATTCCAAATTCTTGTAATATTTGTCGAAACCTTCTAATATCTTCTCTGTCCGGTCTTTTATATCCTTTTTCCTTTATGGTATTTACAGGTATTAAATTTACATAACAAAGCATGCCTTTTAACAGATTAGATAACTCCTTAGCATGAAAATCCCTATCATTGACACCTTCTATTAAAACGTATTCGAAACTTACCCTTCGTCCGGTTTTATCAATATAATATTTACAACTTTCTATCAGTTCCTTAATAGAATATTTTTTAGCCACCGGCATAATCTGTTTTCTTAATTCATCGTTAGGAGCATGAAGGGATATTGCTAAATTAATAGGTATTTGTAAATCCGCCAAGGCCTTAATTTGAGGTACTAAACCCGAGGTTGAAATTGTAATACGTCTACTACCTATATTTAAACCATTTTCATTATTTACTATTTTAATAAATTTTATAGTTTCATCAAAATTGTTTAGTGGTTCCCCAATACCCATTAACACTATATTAGAAATTTCTTCCCCCATATCTTTTTGCATAGTTAACACTTGGTCTACCATTTCCCCCGCCCTTAAATTTCTAACTAAGCCTTTTAGTGTGGATGCACAAAAAGTACAACCCATGGCGCAGCCTACCTGTGTAGAAATACAAGCCGTCAACCCATAATGATATCTCATAACTACACCTTCTATTATATTAGAATCTTCCAACAAAAATAAATATTTTATTGTACCATCTATATTAGAAACTAGTTTTTCTTTCGTCTTTATATTTGTAATATAAGTATGGTTCTTTAATTTCTCACGTAAAGGCTTTGACAGATTTGTCATTTCATCAAAATCTTTAACTCCTTTATTAACCCATTGGAATATTTGCTCACCTCTAAACTTCTTTTCATCCATATCGATTAAAAATTCTTCAATTTCCATAAGAGTCAAGCTTAACAAATCCCTTTTTGCCATAATTAACCCCCTAAATTCTCTACCTAATTCGTTTTATCTTTGAAATAAAAAATCCATCCGTATTATGTACATTAGGATAAAGTTGAATCATACCTTTAATATGCTCCCCCGGAATAAAATCTCTGTATTCATCATTAATATTAATCAAAATATAATTTGAATTATAACTCAAAAATTTCTGTACAACGTCTTCATTTTCCTTAGGATTTATAGTACAAGTACTGTACACTAATTCCCCATCCAATTTTACATATCTTGATGCATTTTTAAGTATATCATATTGTATAGCTATAATGGACTTTATACCTTCGAGTTGTTTTCTATATTTTATTTCAGGTTTTCTACGAATGATACCTAACCCTGAACAAGGTGCATCTACTAATACTTTGTCGGCCTTATTTAACAATTTTTTATCCAAATTGTTTCCATTAAAATTTTCTGTTCTAATTATTGTTATACCTAATCTCTTAGCATTTTTTTCAACAAGTTTTAGTTTATGATCATAAATATCTCTAGCAATTATAGTCCCTTTATTGTTCATTAATTGAGCCATATGAGTAGCCTTTCCCCCGGGGGCACTGCATACATCTATTACAAAATCTCCCTCCCCGGGGTCTAATATTTTGGATGCCAACATTGAGCTAAAATCTTGTACCTGAACATACCCTTTTTTATATAAATTAGATTGTTCTATATTATGTAATCCCTTGACAACAACTGCTTCTTTTATAAATGGACTTTGTTTTATTATATAGCCTTCATCAATAAGAAGTTTTATACAATCATCTGTATTTATTTTTAGCGTATTTATACGTACATATAAATCCGGTGTAGTATTATTAGCCTTTAATAGTTCTTCTGTGAAATTTTTATCAAAATTATTTAAAAATGTTTTAACCAACCACTGTGGATGCGAATATTTTATCGATAAATATTTGACAATGTCCTGCTCCGGATTTGGAAGTTTAATATTTTTTTTATTTCTTTGAATATTTCTTAAAATTCCGTTTATGAAACCGGTCGTTTTTTTACAATATTTTTTTGATAAATTTACAGTTTCATTTACAGCTGCAAAACCGGGTACTTTATCTAAAAAAAACAATTGATATATTCCAAGCCTCAACAAATTTAATGTATAAGGATTCATCTTTTTTATTTTAAAGGTTGAAAATTGTTCTATTACATAATCTATATAAATTTGGTTTTCTAAAACGCCATAAACAAGTTCTGTTATTAAATTTTTATCTAACTGTTTATAAGATTTATGCCTTAACTCTCTATTCAAAGCTATATTTGAAAAAGCATTCTTTTCGTTTGTTTCGTACAAAACCAATAATGCCCCCTCCCTTGGATTCATTCATTTTCCCTCCCTTCACGAAATTATAATCAAATAATTTTTGTTAAATTTTGAATTTACACATT
>CAYLIZ010000004.1:0-13375 GCA_964383985.1 uncultured Alkaliphilus sp.
TAATTTTCGGTATATTATATAGTATTATATGTGTTTTCATATTAAAAATCAAACAAATATATTAAAAATAATTTATGTTATCTATTTAATAAAAAGTAACATATCAACTACATATTATCTAACAGTTCTTCAAAATCTGTTGACTTATCCTCTTCTATTTCAAAACCATACTCGGTATTGAATATGAAAGTAATAAATGCCAGTGCTAAAATAAAACCGGCTACAACTATATAATAAATTATATAAGGAGTATACCAAGCTGTTAATATTAAATACAGACTTAAAATTATATATCCTTTGATTTTATTTTTAGATAAAATCGTATTTTTATATTCACTCAATCTGGTTTTTTTTCTGCTTATTTTACTTTCGATTATTTCATCTATTTCTTCTTCATTAGGAAAAAACTCGCTTTTTTCAATTATCTTTAATAGTTGTTCTTTATTAATGAGCAATATAGTATAATTTTCACTTAATTTATCTATAAAATCATAACTGTCATTTGTAAAATCCGATGTGGTAACCAGAACGCCTTTCCTTATTTTGTTGTCTGCTATGGTGTAAATAAATTCTTTTATCTCTTTTAATTCTACATCAAAATCATTTCTGTATATATTAAATAATATCATAATCTTATCGCCCTTATATGAGGATTTCAATAATATATGCCTCTGAACACTTTCTATAAATTCAAATTGACTGAAACCCATGGGCGCGAATATTTTTTTAATATAATCCTCCATTTCATCTATCGTTTTGTTCATAATTTCATTGTAAACTCTCAGGCCTGCAATATACCATCTTTTTTGTTTTTTCATTTGTTGGAACCTACGATTTCTGCCCCTTATAGCTATACTGTGAAGCACAATGACAACAACTAATGTAACCACAACAGATAAGTATATCTGGTTTGTTCTTAAATATAAAAATAAAAATAATATGCAAAACATGATTATTCTCCATATCGAATAATCGAGCACTTTTGCAAGGGTACTTCTATTATCATTCTTAGTTTTTAAATAATAGTTTCTAAAACGTAAACTATCTCCCTTATCTTTTTTTTGGCCTTTTATTTGATCAATCAGAAACCTGAACACCAAATTTGTCTTTTTCATTTCTATCACTTCCCATGTTATTAGAGTCTCGACTATACCAATATTAGTGTGTTAATTACACGTTCTTATTTTTCCCAATAACAGTTAATTTATACTGTTTTAAATCTAACATAAATAGATAGCCCAGGTGTCTTATGCAAAATATACTCAATTGCAATTTCAAACATAGATAATTTTAAAGCCTATTTATAAAAAAATATAACCACGGAAAATAGTTATCCGTGGCCTTTTAATACAATTTTTAACTATGCCATAGCTCTTTCTAACTTATCTAAATGTTGTAAAGGAAAATGCCTTAACAGCTCCTTAAACTGTTCAACTGTTAAACCGGTGGTTGTCGTATAAATTTCAATTTTTTCGTCTAAATCAGCATTAATAAATCTATTTTTTATCGCTTCAAAATTTACATCAGCCAAAATTATCCCTCCTAAAATATAAATTAATTATAGTATTAATAATTATTTATATTTTTATACAACCAGAAGGAATAAATAAACCTGCATTACAGAATGGCGTAAAATAAAATATTTAATTTATTTATTAGCTACTCTTTTATTACCGCTATATATGGTAAGTTTCTATATATTTCAGCATAATCAATTCCATAACCTACAATAAATTTATCCGGAACTTCAAATCCTATATAGTCAATATCCAAATCACATTTTCTTCTTTTGGGTTTATCCAGTAGTGTGCATATTTTTAAACTTTTAACATTTCTTGATTTTAAATTATCTATTAAATATTTTAATGTTAATCCTGTATCTATAATATCTTCTACTATTAAAACATGTTTCCCCTCAACCTCTAAATCCAAATCTTTCAATATTCTAACTACACCGGAACTTTCGGTAGAATACCCATAACTGGAAACAGCCATAAAATCAATATAGACCGGTATATTTATTTGGCGCATTAAATCTGCCATAAAAACACTAGCGCCCTTGAGCACTCCCACTACAATTATTTCATCATTTTCATTATAATCCCGCGATATTTGTTTACCTAAATCCTGCACCTTCTGTCGAATTTCTTCCTCTGTAAATAATATCTCTTGAATACCATTATCCATATAATCACTCTTTCAATCTTTCAATTTTAAAAAAATTATATTCCATATAAATTTCTTTAATTATAGCATAATTATAACTTCATCCCGGCCAAATACATTAAAACCATATTAATATTCAATGCTACCATGGTTGATTACCTATAATTTTAAAAATAACATGCTATAATAGCTATAGTACCAATTGATGAAAGGGGTTTTATGTGCTATGGATATTTCTCTGATTAGAAAAACATTAAAAAATAGGCAATTCTCAATCCTAGATTCTACCCATGAATCCGCAGTTGTCGTTCCTATAATTAAAATAAATAATGAAACCCATATACTTTTTGAGGTCAGGGCTTTGTCCCTTAATAACCAGCCCGGCGAAATATGTTTTCCGGGAGGCAAAATCGAAAAAGGTGAAAATGCTCTAAATTGTGCTATACGGGAAGCCTGCGAGGAATTAAATATATCTAAAAATAATATTGAAATCATAAATAAATTAGCTTGTTTGGTTACTCCATTTAATATGACCATATACTCTTTTTGTGGGATTCTTAATAATGTAAAATTTGATTCTATTAAATTTAATAAACATGAAGTTGCCTCTATATTCTCTGTTCCAATTAATGAGCTCCTAAATCAAAATCCACTATTAAGCAATATGACAATTTCTTTAGATCCTCCCTGTAATTTTCCATTTCATCTAATACCGAAGGGTGAAGCATATGAATGGAAAGCAGGTAAATGTCCGGTTTATTTTTATAAATATAAAAATTATATCATATGGGGGATTACTGCCAAAATACTAAAAAATTTTTTAGATACCTTTAAATAGTTATTTAAAAGCAGCTCCGCATTTAGGGCAATATTGAAAATCGTCATCCGTTTCAAAATTACAGTTTGTACATCGTTTGATAGGATAAGTATGACCCCTTTGAACTAACCGTAAATCATGCTCTGTTAAATCCACACTTTCGTCTCTGGATATTTTATCACCAATATCATTTTTAATTGAATATATACTGCCACAACAGCTACTCTTAACATAGTACTTTTTATCCCATTTTAAAATAGGTATAAAAAACAAACTAAAGCATGTATATTCTACGATGGCTCCATAACGCCCATATCTTCCACAATTTGAACAGATTATATTTTGACTGAAATCCAATTTATCCCTCTTAGGTGATACTCCAAAAATAAAAAACATATAACCATCCTCACAAAATAAATAAAATCTTTATTGTCCTTTTAAATCTATATAGCGATATCTATAAATATGATTTATTATATTGTCCATTGATTATGAATAATTCCAACTAACTTCCAATCATTTTCATATTGTTCAAATACTAACCTGAGGCTTTCCCAATCCATTCCTGCATAATCAGGATTAAATCCTGGGAAATAGTATTCTACCACAATAGCGTTATCATAAATTTCAAATTGATTTTCAATCATATTTCCACTACTTAGTACTTCATTATATCCTACATCTTCAGCATTTACAAAATCCTCCGTATAAATAAATTTTTCGTAGTATTGACTTGGAGTTAATGAAATTTCATCACCTATACCATCATAATATCCCCAAATATAAACATTCCGATTATTAAAGAAATCTTTTATTTCTTCCCGGCTAAATACAATATCCTGCTCTAATGAAACATTAGTATAAGGGGTGAATCTTACACCTTTAACCGGATGGGTAAATTTTGATACCGTTTTAAAATCTTTAATGCTTATTGCATTAATCAATTCATTTGAAACCTCTTCAATTATTTTTTTAGCAAACTCCGACTTTATTATGCCTTTTTCCGTTAACTCATACTCTATTTCAGTATTATTTTTACCATTGTCTTTCCCATTATTTTCTTTTTCATCAATATTATTTTCGTTTTGTGAAATATCTTTATTACCTATATTTGTTCCACATGCAGTAATGCTAACAATCAATGCAATAAATATTACAATTGATAATGTTCTTTTAATCATATCTACTCTCCCCTAAATTTTTATAATATAATTAGTATTTCCTATAATAGCTAATTATACATGGTTAGACACAAATAACAAAAAAATGTTTCACCTAATATTAAATTACCAAAAAAGGGTGGAGTAAATTAAAATTAATATTAAGCTTCTTCCCCTTGTTTTAAAATATCCCTTATTTCTTCTAGTAAAATTTCTTCCTTTGTTGGCTTTGGCGGTTCTTCCGGGGTTTCTTCTTTTTTCTTAAAAGAAGTAACAATTTTTATAAATATAAATATTGAAAATGCAATAATTAAAAAATCAATTGCAGACTGAATAAATTCTCCATATCTTATTATTATTGGTTCTTCCCCCTCAGTGCTGACAATATATTCAAGTGCAGTAAAATTAACTCCTCCAATTATAAGTCCTATAATAGGCATAATAATATCATTTACTAAAGATGTTACAATTTTACCAAAGGCTCCCCCTATAATAACTCCTACTGCCAAATCTAATACATTGCCTTTCAGTGCAAACTTTTTAAATTCTTCTAGCATAAAAATCTCCCCCTATATAAATAGACTTAATAAAAATAAATAAAATATAAAAATAAATAATTCAAGTCGGACCTCATTTACTGATAATATTCTACTTTATGCTTAGTTCTTCCTTCTTTATTTTTCATAATAGCGGCAAAAATAAAAAAATCAACAAAGAATGTTGATTTTTAAATAAGTGACTAAGTCTATAAGCCGGGTTCTGTATTTGATGATCATCTATCTAGGCCGACTGTTGCCAGACGGCTCAAGCGACCTACCTACGGGAAGCGACGGGTAGCCGCCCTTTTTCTCCCTGCTTGGTCTTGCTCCGGACGGGGTTTACATAGCGGACTAGTCACCTAGCCCCTGGTGAGCTCTTACCTCACCTTTCCAGCCTTACCAATTGAGAGGTGAGAGGTTAGAGGTGAGATACAAAATCTTCTGTCAATTAAGTTAACTTTGCATTTAACTGATAAATTACAGTAAAAATACAAAATTTCGAAGGCCTTTTTAACTTCTCACTTCCTACTTCTCACTTCCCACTTCTCACTTCTCACCTCTCAATGGGCGGTATCTCTCTGTTGCACTATCCTTGGGGTCACCCCCACTGGGTATTACCCAGCGCCCTACCCTATGGAGCCCAGACTTTCCTCGTATATGAAATACGCGATCATCTGACTTACTCACAACATTGCCTTTTTCAACTGACCATTAATTCTAGCATGTTTTAGTCTATATGTCAAAAGTAAATAAACGGCAATTTATCTATTATCTATCGCTTCGTTAACTAATTTATCTGCTTTTTTATTTAATTCCCTTTTTATATGAATAATTTCGAAACTATCAAATTTTTTAATTAAGGGCATAGTCATATTATACATAGGAATCATTCGTTCATTTTTTACCTTATATTCTCCTTTAATTTGTTTCACTACCAATTCACTATCCAGGTAACAAGTAATTTTTTTTATTCCTAAATCTAGTGCTACTTCTAACCCACGATTTAACGCTTTATATTCCGCCACATTATTTGTCTGTTCCCCTATATATTGACTAATTTCTTTTATTATGTTTCCATCTTCATCTTCTATAAGTATACCTATTCCTGCTATGCCCGGGTTGCCCCTGGCGCCTCCATCTGTATACATTACTGCCAAATTTATCACCTTTTTCATTTGCGTATTTTTTTGCTAATTTGCACCCTCAAATAATTACAGATTATGCTAATATTTTAAAATTAAAATTCTTCGTAAGCACCATTAATACTGTCCATCTCAGATACCATAGAATGACATTAAATCAGGATTTATATAATTTGAAATGGATTTATATTTATAGATGATTCTATTATATCAACATTTAATCCTCTTTTATTTGCCTCTTCTTTTAAATATTCTGCTATAAAATGTGTAAAAATCTTTTCACTGTGGTAATGTCCAATATCTATTACATTTATTGCTTGAGAAATAGCATCCTGGGCATCATGATACTTTACATCTCCTGTGATTACACATTGACACCCTTTATGCAGTGCTGTTTGAATTAAATCTGCACCACTTCCATTAATGACAGCTACCTTTTCAATAGTTGCCTTAAAATCCCCTGCTACTCTAACATGTTCAATATTCATTTGTTCCTTAACATCTATTATTAGTTCCTTCAAAGTTTTCGATTTATGTAATTTACCGAATCTTCCAATGCCTTTGGCTAGACCCTCATTTGCTAAAGGGTAAATATCATAGGCCACCTCCTCATATGGATGTGATTCTATTAAGGCTCTTATCGTTTCTTTTAGTTTTTCTCTAATAACTATGGTTTCCAGTCTAATTTCCTCTACCTTCTCTAGTTGCCCCCGCTTCCCTATAAACGGTTTCGTGCCCTCTAGAGGTTTAAATGTACCCATGCCTTCGGTTCTAAAAGTACAATGACTATAATTGCCTATATGTCCGGCACCTGCAATACTAATAGCTTCCGCAACTTTTTCTTCATAGCCCAAAGGAACAAAGGCTACAAGTTTATAATATGAAATTTTTTCTATTATACTCAAAACTTTTATATCCTGTATGTTTAATTGCTTTGCAATATAATCGTTTAACCCATTAGGTGCTATATCCATGTTTGTATGAGTAGCATAAACGGCAATGTTATTTTGAATTGCCTTATAGATAATTTTACCTTTCATATCGTCCTTTATAATGCTTTTTAACGGGGAAAAAATCATCGGGTGATGTGTAACAATCATATTGACATCCTTTTCTATTGCTTCTTCTAAAACAATATCTGTTATTTCTAATGTTGTCAAAATTTTACTTACAACATCTCTTTTGTGTCCCAGTTGTAAACCAACATTATCCCATTTATACGCATAATCCAAAGGAGCAAGGTTTTCAATAATATTAGATATTGTCTCTACTGTTGTAGACATAAAAGCACCTCCTCAAGTTTTTTTAGTTTTTCGTCCATATCTTTTAATATTTTAGTCGATGGTTTTGAAGCCCTTTCATTTATATCTTGTATAATTTGTTTGGTTGTTTTTATTTTTTTATTAATAAATTCTAGCGTTAATGGTCTTGGGTTGTCATCTATATAAAATCCAATTTCATAAAAGATTGGATCTGTTACCTTTTGTTCTCCTGATTTTGCTACAATAATTTCATAGATATGACGGTCTTCCTTGACCAATATATCTTTTTCTATAATAAAACCATTGTTTGCTAAATACTTCCTTAATTCTGGCTGGGCCTGCATAGGTTGAAGAATTAGAGCCTTAAGATTTTGTGCTATTTCTTTTGAATTCTCTAATAATTCGCTAATTAACAGCCCACCCATACCTGCAATAATAGCAGTATCAACTTCATTTAGTTTTAATATTGAGAGCCCACTCCCCAATCTGACCTCTATACTGCATGAAAGATTATGATTTTTAATATTATCTTCAGCCCGCTTTAAAGGTTTTTTATTAATATCCCCTGCTATTACAAATGGGCTTATTTTGTTTTTTAACAAATATATAGGAATATACCCGTGGTCAGTTCCTATATCTGCAACTCGATAACCTATTGTAACCTGATCCGCTATTTTTTGCAACCTAGCAGTTAATTTTGGCAATTTTAGATTCACCCCGCAATTTGTTTTTTACAAAACATACCGTAATATTTTAAACTGATCTTCTAAAACTATATATGAGGGAGGTAATCTTATGTCTGATACCAAAAAAAGACCTAAAAAAATTATACGTCCAGAAGAAATGATAAGTTTTAGCTGGGGAGGTACAACCCAAGAATGGGAAGAAGAAGCCGACCAAGTGATGCATATTTTACAAGATCAATTAGATAATCAAGAATCTGATGAGGAACTTCAGAAAAAAATTGATTATGCTCTTAAAAGACATTACTGGGATAGTTAAACACATTTATATTATTACGTAATATTTTAGTTATTAGATTATTAAAAATAGATTCGCAAAATGCGAATCTATTTTAACTGCTTAAGAAAATACCTATATAATAACATCAAGCAATTCTTATTCTAAATAATCCTTTAGTTTTTTACTTCTGCTCGGATGTCTTAATTTTCTTAATGCTTTAGCTTCAATCTGTCTTATGCGTTCTCTTGTTACATCAAATTTCTTGCCCACCTCTTCTAAAGTTCTGGCTCTACCATCATCAAGCCCAAAACGCAGTCTTAATACTTTTTGTTCCCTTGGTGTCAATGTATCTAACACCTCTATCAATTGTTCCTTTAATAATGAAAAAGCTGCTGCTTCTGCCGGTACCGGTGCATCATCGTCCGGAATAAAATCTCCTAAATGGCTATCTTCTTCTTCACCAATTGGTGTTTCTAGGGAAACAGGTTCTTGAGCAATTTTTAGAATTTCACGTACTTTCTCTTCGGAAAAATCCATTTCCAAGGCTATCTCCTCAGGCTTAGGATCTCTACCCAGTTCTTGTAACAATTGTCTAGATACACGAATTAATTTGTTAATTGTTTCTACCATATGAACCGGAATTCTAATTGTACGAGCTTGGTCAGCTATTGCCCTTGTAATTGCCTGGCGTATCCACCAGGTAGCATAGGTACTAAATTTAAATCCTTTTGTATAATCAAATTTCTCTACGGCTTTAATAAGCCCTAGATTTCCTTCTTGTATCAAATCTAAAAACAACATTCCTCTACCTACATACCTCTTTGCAATACTTACAACCAATCTCAAGTTTGCCTCAACTAGCTTTTTCTTGGCCATTTCATCGCCTTCGCCCATTCGTTTTGCTAATTCAACTTCCTCTTCCGCTGTTAGTAAATCAACCTTTCCAATCTCTTTCAAATACATTCTAACCGGATCGTCTATATTAACCCCCTTTAATAGACTCGCATCATCTTTAGCAAGTTCTTCTTCTGCTTTATCTGTTTTTTCATCATCATCATCTTCTTCGCTGTCATCTTCTTTGCCACCTACAATGTCTATGCCCAAAGTAGCAAAATTATCATATATTTCATCTATTTGATCCTTATCTAAATCTATTTCCTCTAATGCATCCATAATTTCTATATAAGTAATTACGCCTTTCTTTTTACCCTTTTCCATTAATTTTTTAATGTTTTCCTGTTTTACGTCTTTTATATTGCTCAATGCTGTTAACCTCCCTTCATCAAGCCTTAAGCTTCTGTATTTGCGCATTTTTTTTCATTATTTTTATGCCTATATTTAGCAATTTGCTTTCAACCTCTTCCTTAGTTAAATTTGAATCGTTGGCAATACTATACTGTTCCTCCTCTAATATTTTTATATTGTAAAGTAATTTATATTTTTTCAAATTTACAATATATTTATCTAGCGTATTATTCAAATCAATATATTCAATATCAGTCGATAATATTTTATCAATATTTTCTTTTAGGTGCGGAAAAGACTCTTCCACCTTCTTATCCATCATGTTATCCATATTTAAAGCTAAATATGCCACTATTTCTTGGTGTTCCGCTACAGAAAAATCTTCTGCTGAAATATCATTTAATATATATTTTATTAGTTTATTATCAGTAATCATAAATTTAATCAATTGTCTTTCTGCAATAATATGACCTTTTTGTTCAACCAATGGTATCATTTCTATATAATTATTTTTCCCCTTATGATTTAAATCACGTCTAAAGTTGTTTTTATAAATAAATGTATTTTTAGTTTTATCTAATACCTCTAATCTGATAGATTCCTTTGAAATACCGGTTTCATTTGCAACCCTCTCAATATAGGCTTCCCTTTCTATTGGACTTTCTATATCCTTTATAATATTTGATACTTTTTTTGCAAGTTTAACCCTATCTTCTGTAGTATCCCCGGGATACTCAGATTTTGCCAAAAATATCTTATAATCTATTAACCCCATTGATTTATCAATATATTCCTGAAACTTGTCTTTGCCGTGAAATTTTATAAAATCATCCGGGTCCTTATTATCCGGCAAAACCAAAATCCTAAATTGGCAACCCACCTCATTCAATATATCTAAACTTCTCATAGTTGCCTTTGTTCCCGCCTCATCACCATCAAAGCATATTATAATTTCATCACAATATTTTTTAAGCAATCGACCTTGATACTTAGTTAATGAAGTGCCCAAAGAAGCCACTGCATTCTTAAAACCTGCCTGATGTAAGGCTATAACATCCATATATCCTTCAACTAGTATTATTTGCCTATTTCTAATATTTTTGCGTGCAAAATTTAAACCATAAAGTATATTGCCTTTATTAAACACCTGCGTTTCCGGTGAGTTTAAATATTTAGGCATTGAGTCATCAATTACCCTTCCACCAAATCCTACTACATCTCCCCTTATATTAAATATAGGAAATATTATCCTATTACGAAAATAATCATAATATCCATTCGATTTATTCGGACGTATTAACCCACATTTTTGGATATCATTTAAATTATACCCCTCCTTCTGCAAATATAGCATTAAATTGTCCCAACTATTTATAGAATAACCTAATCCAAAACTCGCTAATGTTTTGGAGGTAATTCCTCTCTCTGATAAATATTTCAAAGCCGGATTAGGTTGTTTAGTCAAATTATCATAAAAATATAAACCTGCTTTTTTGTTAATTTCATAACAGAGTTTTTTTTCCTCGATTTGTTTTTTTATTTCCTCTGATGATTCTGTTATATCTATTTCAATATTAGCTCTCCTTGCTAATAATTTTACAGATTCTGTAAAATCCAAATTCTCCATTTTCATAATAAAATTAATTACATCTCCACCCTCGCCACACCCAAAGCATTTATAAAATTGTTTTTCTTTATTAATAATAAACGAAGGTGTTTTTTCATTATGAAAGGGACATAGTGCTTTATAAGAAGAGCCCGCTGCTTTAACTTGTATATACTGAGAAATTACATCTACTATTTCATTTGCATCCTTTACCTCATTAATCAATTCCTCAGAAAGAAAGTTTTTCATTACAACCACCTATCGGTATCTATACTATATATTTGTTTTTATTCTTATATTTTCATTCTACTATCACATAGTTTCTCAAGCCCTATAATTAATTAGTATTGTTTTTATATATACGCATGGTATATTTCATTCGACATTAATACTGTTAATTCCTTCTTTAGTCCTAAAAAAATATAATTGAGAATATTTACCTTGCAAATTTAAATGTTTATTACTAAGGAATAAATTTGTCATAAAAGAGTTGAATGGCATAAGAATCTGTACAAGAAGCAATAAAATCAGTTACACTTCTTTCTAAGCCTTCTTCGCTTATATTATTATAATATTTTAGGGGCATCTCTTCAGGATTGTCTATAAAATAGGTATATAAAGATTCCACAATAAATTCCGCTTTCTTTTTTTCGTGCAAACATATTTCCCCATAATAAACATTTTCAAACATAAAATTTCTCAAAACACCCATTGCCTCTGAAATTTTTTCACTTTGATGAACATCAATATCAATTCCTTCTTTTAATTTATATATTGTCATATTTATTATATCGGTTACAAATGTATTGATTCTTTCACTATGACTTTTTCCCAGTCTTTCCAATACAATAAAAGGCAAATCTTTTATTGTAAAAATACCTGCGTTAATACTATCCTGAATATCATGACATAAATAAGTAATACGATCTACTTGCCTTACTAGTTTTCCTTCCAATGTTACAGGTTTATTAAGCCCTGTATGATTAAGTATTCCATCCCTTACCTCAAATGTTAGGTTTAAACCTCTACCATCACGTTCTAAGATATCTACCACTCTAAGACTCTGTTCATTATGCTTGAACCTACCACTTAACCTATTAAGCACATATTCCCCCATATGACCAAAACATGTATGCCCAAGATCATGGCCTGTGGCTATTGCCTCCGTTAGGTCCTCATTTAATTTCAATGCTCTTGCCACGGTACGAGCAATTTGATTAACTTCCAAAGTATGAGTTAATCTAGTCCTAAAGAGACTATCGCTTGCAATAAATACTTGGGCCTTTCCTTTTAAACTCCTAAAAGACTGACAATGAATTATCCTATCCCTATCTCTCTGATATGATGTACGAATATTACATTCTTGCTCCAAATTTACCCTTCCTTTAGTATTTTTACTGAGTTGGGCAAAAGGAGACAATGCAGCTTCCTCTGCTTGTTCTGTAATGTTTCTAATAGTTAGATTCATCAGTTCCAACCTTTCCATTATATTATAGTTGCTTAATAGTCTTTATTATGCTTTATTAAATAGTTAAATACCTTCTTTACCATATATACGCCTAAAGTTTTAAAAATCCTCTTTTATCGAACATATTTTCTATCACATAACTTTTACCAATTATAATTTATTTATACCCGTCTTTAATGTAATATAATAGGGGCCAAAGTTATTGTCACATCAATGTAACAATAACCCCGACTCTATTATTAACCTGTAAGGCATACGTCCGAAGCCCCATATTAGCAATATTTTTTTCTTGGGACACTAAAAATACACTGAAACCTGTCACCCTCATTGTGCCTTGCTGTAATAAAGATAATAGGCACATCACTGATTTTTCTGAGCTCCCGACAAATTATAAATCCATCAATTTCCGGCAGCATCACATCCAAAAGCACCAAATCATACTTATCATCGAGACACTTTTGCCGTGCTTTTTCCCCGGTTTCAGCCGAATCTATAACAATAGCTTTAATTTAAAAATAATTATAACAAATATAGGGTACTGTCCCTTGATTCATTAAGTGACAGTACCCTTATTCTAATTATTTATAAAATACACACGCAAAAATCATAAAAATTAACTTATACTGTTATTCGCTATGTCGCCTGGCATGATTCCGGTAAATTATTATATTTACTTAGATTAAACTCATTAAATCACGATACTCTACGTTTAACGACCTTGCCACATTCATATTTGTACACATACCATTATAGTAATTTACACCTGTAGCGATAGCCTTATTTTTCTTTGCTGCTTCCTTGAGCCCTAAGTTAGCTATCTGCAAACCATAACCCAAGGTAGCGTTAGTGAGTGCTATTGTGGATGTCCTTGGAACTGCACCGGGCATATTACCGACACAATAATGAACAACGTCCTCCTCTATGAAAACAGGATCATCATGATAAGTTATTTTTGAAGTCTCGCAACAACCGCCTTGGTCAATAGATACATCAACAATAACCGCACC
>CAYLIZ010000004.1:13475-27534 GCA_964383985.1 uncultured Alkaliphilus sp.
TCTTTTATAGTACCTATAATCATAATTTCTTCTCCCTTTTTTTCTTATATAATTACTCACACAAATTATTCCTAGTTTTGTTATTAGAATTTATTATAACATATTTTGTGCAATCCTAACTTATTAATAATAAAGCAAGGTTCTGTCCTAAAAAATACGGACAGCACCCTGCTTCTTAATTAAATTTTATAGAATTATTTCATAGATTTTTGGGATAATTTAATGTACATATTCTTTGTCGATTTAAAGTCTTTTCAAGCATCTCTTTTTTTACTGCTATCTCGTAAAATTGCTACGGATGATAGGTTGCTATTATGTTGAACCTACCCCTTTTATACCAAATGCCTCTGTTTTTGGTAATCTTAAAATTTTTTTGAATTATATTTTTTGCTGCACATTTTTCTACCTATGTTCATCATAACATATCCCTCATTAGACTCGCCTGACATATAAAAACCAGGGTACAGTTCCTCTGTAACTAAAGTGAACAATACCCTGATCCTAATAAATTAGTTTATACTACCGTTACGGGAGGTGATTTTTTAGCTGTACGTCCGGTTTTTTGTGTATATGCCTTCCATTAACCGCAGGACGTTGTCAATTAGCGAGGATGACGTAGTGATGCCTGAGCTGCTGCAAGTTTTGCAATCGGAACACGATATGGTGAACATGAAACATAGTCCAATCCTAATAGGTGGCAAAATTCTATTGAATCCGGTTCTCCACCATGTTCCCCACAGATACCTAACTGTAGATCCGGTCTTGCTTCTTTACCTAAATCTACGGCCATATGCATAAGTTTGCCCACGCCCTTGCGATCTATTGTTTGAAAAGGATCTTTTTCAAATATATTTTTATCCAAATATTTTCCAATAAATTTACCTGCATCATCTCTTGAAAAACCAAATGTCATTTGAGTTAAATCGTTGGTTCCAAAGGAGAAAAAATCTGCCTTTTTGGCAATTTCATCAGCATTAATACAGGCCCTTGGAATTTCTATCATTGTTCCTACTAAATACGGAATTCTTACATTGTTTTCCTCAAATACTGCATCTGCAACATTTGTTATTATTTCCTTTACATATTCAAATTCTTTGACCTCTCCAACCAATGGTACCATTATTTCCGGCACTATTTCGAATTCTGTTGATTGGCGTACATAAATGGCCGCCTCTAATATTGCTCTTGTCTGCATGGCATATATTTCCGGATAGGTAATAGCCAATCGACAACCTCTATGTCCTAACATAGGATTCACTTCTTGCAAATCGTTTACTACATCCAGTAACTTTTCTTTCGGTATTTTCATTTCCTCGGCTAGCTGTATTATGTCCTCCTCCTTGTTAGGTAAAAACTCATGTAATGGTGGATCTAACAATCTAACGGTAACCGGCAGTCCTTTCATTTCTTTAAATATATCTATAAAATCCTTTTTTTGTACAGGCAGTAATTTGTCTAAGGCTTCTTTTCTACCTTCTAGTGTAGTTGATAATATCATCTGCCTAACAACGGATATTCTGGTTTTTTCAAAAAACATATGCTCTGTTCTACAAAGGCCAATACCTTCCGCCCCAAATTTTAATGCCTGCTTCGCATCCCTATATGTATCTGCATTTGTTCTAATCTTTAGTCTCCTAAATTCATCCGCCCATTCCATTAAAATTGCAAAATTTCCCAATAGTTCAGGCATTTTGGTCTTAATTTTACCTTCATACACAATACCTTCATTGCCATTTAAAGATATATATTCACCTTCTTTAAATTCCCTATCTCTAACTTTCATAATCTTATTTATGTTATCAATGCGAATTTCACCGGCACCGGCTACGCAGCATTTACCCATACCTCTCGCTACTACAGCTGCATGGGAAGTCATTCCCCCTTTTGCTGTCAGTATACCTTCAGCTACTATCATTCCCCCTATATCCTCCGGGGAAGTTTCTATACGAACTAAAATTGCTTTTTCACCCACATCTTTTGCCTTCATCACATCTTCCGGTGTGAAATAAATTTTACCTGTAGCAGCCCCGGAAGAAGCCGGCAACCCCTTTGCAATAACAGTGGCCTCCCGGAGTGCAGCCTCTTCAAATGTAGGATGTAAAAGCTGGTCTAATTGCGCAGGTTCTACCCTGAATATAGCTTCTTCCTTAGTAATTAAACCTTCCCTGAACATATCTATCGCTATGTTGATAGCTGCCATAGCAGTTCTTTTGCCAACCCTTGTTTGAAGTATATAGAGTTTTTCATTTTCAACTGTAAATTCAATATCTTGCATGTCTTTATAATGTTCTTCCAATAACTTAGTAACATTTACAAATTCCTTATACACCTTTGGCATTTTTTCATTCAATGACAGAATCTCTTCCGGCGTGCGAATTCCCGCTACCACATCTTCACCCTGGGCATTTAACAAGAATTCACCAAATAGCCTTTTTTCGCCTGTAGATGGATCCCTTGTAAATGCTACACCTGTTCCACATTTTTCTCCCATGTTACCAAAAACCATGGACTGAATATTTACAGCCGTTCCTAAATCGTCAGGTATATCATGCAATTTTCTGTATATTTTAGCTCTTTGATTGTTCCATGATTTAAATACAGCTTCTACAGCCAAAAAAAGTTGCTCTTCTGCATCCTGAGGAAAATCTTTCCTTGATTCCCTTTTAATAACCATTTTAAAATCCTCTGTTATATCCTTTAAATCTTCCGCAGTCAGCTCTGTATCATCTTCGATATTTTTATCATTTTTTCTTTTTTCTAAAATAGTATCGAATTTATATTTTTCTATATTAAAAGCAACATCCCCAAACATTTGAATAAATCTCCTATAACTATCGTATGCAAAGCGTTCGTTGTTAGTGGCTTTTGCAACCCCCTTGACAGATTCATCATTTAGCCCAAGGTTTAATATAGTATCCATCATGCCCGGCATAGAAACCACAGCCCCGGACCTGACGGAAACTAATAAGGGGTTTGTTATACTACCAAATTTTTTGTTTGTAATGACTTCTAAAACTTTTAATTCCCTTAATATTTCTTCTTTTAATTCGGCCCATAATTGGCTATCCTGTTTATAATATTGATTACATGCCTCTGTTGTTACTATAAATCCAGGTGGAACCGGGAGTCCTATTTTAGTCATTTCTGATAAATTTGCACCTTTTCCTCCTAATAATGATTTCATTTCTAAATTTCCTTCCTGAAATGAATAAACTAATTTTTTCAATGATGACACCTCCGATTTTTTTCTAGCTTTATAAACGCAGCATTTACCTACCATTAAAAAATTTATAACCCATATTTTTAAATATTCCTAAAATAATACCTGCACTTTCCTCAACAGCTTTTGATGAAACATCAATAACAGGACAATCTAGCTTTTTCATGATTTTTTCAGCGTAATCCAGTTCTTCTAAAATCCTTTGCATGCTTGCATAATTTGCCTCGTCTTTTAATCCTAATGTCTTTAACCTTTCCCGGCGTATTTCAATCAATTTTATTGGATCGGTAGTCAATCCTATAATTTTTTTCGGTTCAATTTCATATAACTCCCTTGGGGGTAAAACCTCCGGTACAAGAGGAACATTAGCAACCTTTATATTTTTATGTGCTAGATACATACTAAGAGGAGTTTTTGATGTCCTTGAAACCCCAATCAATACTATATCTGCCTTTTTTAACCCCCTTGGATCCTTGCCATCATCATATTTAACGGCAAATTCAATTGCCTCTACCTTTTTAAAATATCTTTCATCTAATTTTCTAATTAGACCCGGTTCTTGTTTAGATGGAATTTCTAATACAGTTTCCATAGCATTTAAAATAGGGGTCATCACATCAACACATGGAATGTTTAACCTATTAGCCCTGTCTAATAATATTCTTCTTAATTCCGGAATAACTATAGTAAATACTATTGTCGCATTTTCATTTCTAGCCTCTTCTAACACTTCTAAAATCTGTTGTTCCTCATTTATATAAGGAAACCTTCTTATTTCATAATTATTTTCAATGTTAAATTGGCTAATAGCTGCCCTAGAAACTGCTTCCGCTGTTTCTCCTATTGAATCTGATATGACATAAATAACAATATTTGTGCTACCCATTTTTCTCCCCCTAGTCTTTGCATAGTTCTACAAATAGTTTTGTAATACTGCTCTTGGATATTCTACCAAGTATTTTAGTTATTTCCTGTTCACCATTTTTCTCTTTTGATACCACTGGCAGGCTGTCTACCTCATGATCTATAATTTTAATAGCAGCCTGAAGCACGTTTTCTTCCGGCGATATGGTAATCACATTAGGACTTCTTGTCATAATCATACCTATTGGTACTTTATTCATATCAATACCCCCTATAGTGCTCTTTAAAAAATCTTTTCTGGATACTATTCCAATGAGAGAACCCTCACCCTCAGAAACAACAAAAATGGTACCAACATCTTCTAAAAACAATGTAACTATACCATCATAAACTGAACTTTCTTCTGTTACAACAACCGGTATTGACATAATATCCTTTATTTTTATATTTTTTACTTTTTGTGCAAAAATGTTAATATTTGATTTGCCTGAGTGAAAATACCCAACCTTGGGTCTTGCATCTAAAATTCCAATCATAGTTAAGATTGCTAAATCCGGCCTCAATGTAGCCCTTGTCACACTGAGATGTTTTGCAATCTGTTCGCTCGTAATTGGTTCATTTTCTTTTACAATCTCTATAATTTTTTTTTGTCTATCTGACAGTTCTATGGAGATCACCCCTTTTATATGTTATGCTATTTATTAATGTGTTATATTATATACATAACTTATCACATTTAATATTATTTTTCTATAATTTTTATTATGTTTATTTAAGGATGATTTAATGAACTATAAAAAAGGCGAGCAATGGCCCGCCCATGTTACTTTCCTACAATTTTTACCTTTAATATTTGAGTTTTTTATCCAGGTAACATTCTAATTGTTCAATAGCAACTCTTTCCTGCTCCATAGTATCTCGGTATCTTACCGTAACGCAATTATCTTCTAATGAATCAAAGTCAAAAGTAATACAAAAAGGTGTTCCTATCTCATCATGTCTTCTATATCTTCTGCCTATACTTCCTGAATCATCATAATCAACCATATAACTTTTAGACAGCCTTTTGTAAATTTCTAAAGTCTGTTCCTTTAATTTTTTAGAGAGCGGAAATATTGCCACTTTAAAAGGAGCTAATATGGGATGAAGCCTCAACACTACTCTCATATCTTTTTCATTTATAACCTCTTCAGTATAAGAATCAACTAAAAATGCCAAAACAAGACGATCTACACCTACAGAAGGCTCTATACAATATGGTACATATTCCTCGTTGGTAACCGGATCCCGATAGATAAAATTTTCACCGGAGTGTTCACTATGCTGTTTTAAATCAAAATCTGTTCTGTTGGCAATACCCCAAAGTTCCTCCCAACCGAATGGAAACTTGTATTCAAAATCGACTGTTGCCTTGCTGTAATGTGATAATTCTTCTTCGCTGTGGTCACGAAAACGTAGATTTTCCTCGTTTAAATTTAAGTCTAACAACCAGTTTTTACAAAAATCCTTCCAATAATTAAACCATTTAGTATCCTCCTCAGGTTTACAAAAAAACTCTAATTCCATCTGTTCAAATTCCCTCGTTCTAAATATAAAATTACCCGGGGTAATTTCATTCCTAAATGCTTTCCCAATTTGTCCTATTCCAAATGGCATTTTTTTTCTCGATGCTCTTAAAACATTTTTGAAATTTAAAAAAATTCCCTGTGCAGTCTCAGGCCTTAGATATATTTCTGTGCTAGAATCTTCAGTTACCCCTTGAAATGTCTTAAACATCAGATTAAATTGACGAATATCAGTAAAATCATTTGAGCCGCATTTGGGACAGGTAATATTTTTTTCTTTTATATAAGATTTCATCTTTTCATTAGACCAATAGTCTACAACGGCCTCTTCATCATGCTTGCGCATATAATCTTCTATTAATTTATCTGCTCTAAAACGAGATTTGCATTTTTTACAATCCATCAATGGATCATTAAAACTTTTAATATGTCCTGATGCTTCCCATGTTTTTGAATTCATCAAAATAGCAGAATCTAATCCCACATTATATGGACTTTGCTGTATAAATTTTTTCCACCATGCTTTTTTGACATTGTTTTTTAACTCTACTCCCAGCGGTCCATAATCCCATGCGTTCGCGAGCCCACCATATGCTTCTGAGCCCGGAAATACAAAACCCCTTGATTTAGCTAAGGAAACAATTTTTTCTATTACCTTTTCTGTTGTCATTTTATCTTCCTCCATTCAATATTTTTTTATGGACACAGATTAAAATGTAACCTTCGAATAAATTCGAAGCTACGTTGTTTTATATTTTTCGTGCTAAGTCAGGTCATAAAAAACAAAGCCTTCCGTCCCTAACTTTAAAAAGTTAGGGACGAAAGACTTTTCTTCCGCGGTTCCACCCTAATTGGTTAAAAACCCACTTTAATTAACATCACTCAAAAGCGCCTTTCATTGATAAATTGCTAGGCTTGCACCATCCCCGGCTCGCTATTATAAAATCAACTACTTTTCTTTATCATTGTAATGTATTATTTGTAGATAGACAACCTAGATATTTAATAAAAAATATGATAAGATTACATTTTCAAAACCATAATCGAATATATCTTTTATTAAATTTTGAATTTGCATATCTATAATTTAAATTTAATTTAGCAAATTATAGTGATTTTGTCAATAGATAAAACCTTTGTATTTAGAAACACTCATCATCTAAGTTATCCATAATTTCTTCATGTTTTTCTTTATCAATTATAACATCACCGGTTTTTTCAGCTTTATCGCCATCCTCATCTTTTTTACTTTTAACTATATTTTTAATCTCTGAAATGGTTTCCTCAGTTATTTCGTTAATATCAACGACTTCGCCAGTATCCTTGACTATTTCTATAGTCGCCTTGGTAACTAATGCGGCGAATACACCCAGCAATGATACTGTAGGATATAACATTACCCCTATAGCACCGGCTGTTACAGGAACATTTAACAAAACTTCCTCATCTTTTTTTAAGATAATACGTGATACATTACCTTTTTTAATAATGGCCTTCAATTTTTCGACAATCTCATTCCCCATTACGGACATTGTATCTACCCAGGTTCTGCCATGCTTTTCCTCAATAAATATTATAGTTTCTATAATATCCCCATCATTTTGTTCTAAAGCTTCCTTAGCTTCTTTATAAGAAGCCCCTGTCCTTTCTCTGATTATATCAATTTTTTCCAAGGTGATCATAAACTTTCCTCCCCTCATTTACAGTTTTTCTGCTATTTCTAGACTCTTAAAATTATGTCTATTAGTATATGTCAATATATATTGTTTTAGTATCTTTCTGAGCTCATCGTTTAAATAACTGCTGATTTTTAAATTCTTTATTTCACTCATATCCCTAGTTAATAAATATATAGCCAACTTGATAGCTGTGTTTCCTATTTTCATTGCGAACGGGTCCGTATTTAAACATGAAGAACAAAGCAGCCCACCTTGTTCTGCGCTGAATTTCCATAATGTAGATCGTTTATTTGCACAATGCACACAATTTACAAGATGGGGTCTATAACCACTATAATTCATCAATTTTATTTCAAATGCACGAATAATAGGATTTATCTCTATGTCATTCTCCTTTAATATATATAATGTCTTTCCTAAAAGATTAAAAAGCCTATTGTTAGTCTGACCTTCTACTGTTACTGATTCTACTAATTCCACTAAATAAGCAGCATAAGACAGCTTTTTTAAATCCTCCCTCAGCGGATAAAATATTTCTTTTGTATCACATTGATTTACAGTGTATAGGCTTCTGCCTTTATATAATACAAATTCGCTATAAGAAAAGGGCTGTGTTCCCGCTAATAAATTATTTTTGGGTCTACGTGCTCCCTTGGCAATAGCATTTATTTTTCCAACCTTTCGTGTAAAAATTGTTAACAAACTATCAATTTCCCTATATTTTCTATTTCTTAATACAAAACCTTCCGTAATAATTAACATTTTAAACTCTCTGCTCTACCTTTCTATATGGGAAATTATAAATTATTGCTATATTAACATCAAAGTATAAATCCATTCTTATGATATAGATCCTTCGTGGGTCAAACTTATTCTGTCCGTCTCAGGATGACAATAAATATTATTTCCCCCATTTTTATTATAACAACATTCATCATGTTCCATTAAACATTTGTTGTATTCCCTTACATACAAATAAGCATATATGTTTCCTGTTTCTTCAAAAATATTCCACATGATTTCATTTAACATAAGTGAGTCCCCTTTCGTAATAGTGTTTTACACTATTTTTTACATTTAGGGGTCTACTATACATTGTAATTTTTACTATTATTATTTTTTCACATAAGCCTTAATTTATTCGTATCCTAAATTTCTTAACATACTATCTTTATTTCTCCAGCCTTCTTTTATTTTTACCCATAACTCTAAATATACCTTTGAACCTAGGAGCTTTTCTATATCCTTTCTCGCACTCTTACCTATGCCTTTTAATTTTCTTCCACTTTTACCAATAATAATACCTTTATGGGATTTTTTTTCACAATATATTGTAGCACTGATATCTACTATATCCTGATTGCCCCTTCTCTCCATTAAATTAATTTCTACTGCCACACCATGAGGAATTTCTTGTTCCGTATAACGAAGAATTTTTTCCCTTATAAGTTCTGCAGCAATTAAACGTTCCGGCTGATCTGTAATTATATGTTCCGGAAAATATTTTGGGCCCTCTGGCAAATATCTTACTATAAGATTTATTAAATTATCTAAATTAGCGCCCTCTAAAGCTGATACAGCTATTATATTTTTAAACAATTTTGTTTCTTCATACTTGTCATATAACTCGTTTAAAATTTTTTGGTTCATCTTATCAATTTTATTTATTACTAGAATAATGGGTGTATTTATATCTTTTAGTTGTTCCATAATGTATTTATCCCCAGGTCCAATATAAGCTGTATCATCTATAATAAATAATATTACATCCACTTCTCTTAATGTATCTTTTGCTACATTTACCATATATTGACCTAATTTATGTTTGGGTCTGTGTATTCCCGGTGTATCTAAAAATATAATTTGGTAATCTTCCTGTGTATACACGCATAGTATTCTATTTCTTGTGGTCTGAGGTTTGTCCGATATAATAGCAATCTTTTCACCGATTATTTTATTCATAAGTGTTGATTTACCCACATTTGGCCTTCCTATAATAGTTACAAACCCTGACCTAAACGCCATCATTACATCCTCCGTCCATTTTTTTAAAATTTTTAGAAGAAAAGGAATTCGGCAACAAATCATCTATGGTATGCACCTTAAAATCATATTCCGATTTTGCGGCTATAATCTTTATTTCATCACCAAATTCCTTTATTACCTGCCTGCAAATTCCACATGGATATATATATTCATCTAAATCGCTAATCACAGCTATGGCTTCTATATCACGTTCACCCTCCGAAATAGCTTTAAATATTGCTGTTCTCTCTGCACAATTTGTTCCTCCATAAGACGCACATTCTATATTGCATCCTGTATACACATTTCCTTTTTTAGTAAGCAATGCTGCACCTACAGAAAATTTAGAATATGGTGCATAGGCATTTTGTTTTGCTTCTATTGCCTTTTTGATTAACTTTTTGTATGCCAAAAACATCGCCTCCATTACCTATGGTTACACCGTTAAAAGTTCGTACAATTTGAATTTGCTCATTTTAATTTTTCATCTATTGGTTTTGCAATTCCCCCGGATACTACTAGCTTAATTGCATCCTCCACACACATATCTAACGCAATTACATCTTCTTCCGGTACTATTACAAACATACCGGATGTAGGATTGGGTGTAGTAGGTATAAAAACACAAGTTGTAATTTTTCCTATTTTATCTTCAACATTTTTTATACCCGTTGAGGTAACAAATCCTATAACATATATTCCGGATGTAGGATACTCTACTAAAACAACCTTACGAAACGCTGTATTAGCACTGCCGTATATAGTCTGTGTAAGCTGTTTAACAGGAAAATAAATGGACCTTACTACGGGAACTTTTTTAAAAAAGTATTCGGTAGCGCCAAATAATCTGTGATCTGCATAATTTGTAGCGATTACACCGGCTAATAAAATTATGCCCACAGTAATAATAATTCCCAATCCATAAATTGTAAATCCTAATAATTCCTCTATGGGCCTCCTAAATACACTGTCAACTTTATTTAACATCCATAATATAGAGTAAATTGTAATTAATAAGGGAATCATTACCAATAATCCTGTTAAAAAAATCTTTCTGATATCTTTAAACATCTTCCTCACCTACATTTTTCATTAGCTAAATATTTGAAAAAAAATAACTGTTATTAATATACCCAAAATTCCACCTACAACTACTTCAAAAAAACTGTGAATCTTTGCCTCAATTCTACTTTGACAAATTAATAATGCCATAAATACTGATAATGTAGCTATGAACATGCTTTCGGATATAAAGGTAATTGCAGTAGCTAACGAAAATCCGACAGCTGCATGTCCACTTGGCATACCGCCTTGTAAAAAAGTTCCACCTCCAAAATATGACTTTATTGCAATCACTGTAAAAATAATAATAATTAATGCAATAAAGGTGACATGCAGCGGCGACTGTCTTACATGATGCAGCACCTGTAAAGTATACTGATTAATTCTATGGAAAAAAATTAAGTAAGCAACAATTATAGAATTAATTGCCGCAATTAGCACCGCACCTGCTGCCACATTTTTGGCAGTTTTAGCAAAAACATGGTATTTATCTGTAATTAAATCGATAGTAGATTCAATCGAAGTGTTTATCATTTCTGCCACTATTACTACAGAAATTGTGAGAAATAATATAAGTATTTCTATTCTAGTCAGGTCAAAAAATAGGCTTGCAACTAATACGATTATAGCTACAAGAAAATGAATTTTCATATTTCTCTGTGTTTTTAACCCATATACAATTCCTTCAAATGCATAATTTAAACTATCGATTAATCTCTTAACTTTCATAAAATATTACCCCATTATTTTCTAACTAAATTTAAAGATGAAAGGATGGCTTCTTCTCTAGCTTCCATATCTTTTGCAGATTCTTCCGTGTCATGATCATAACCCATCAAATGAAACATACTGTGAACAAACAAAAAAACCATCTCCCTTTCAAAAGAATGATTGTATTCCTCTGCCTGTAATGCTACTCTTTCTACAGATATAACTATATCCCCTAAAAGTTTTTCTACTACGTCTGTTACATTTATAATTTGATTCCCACCCACCATAGGAAAGGATAGCACATCTGTTGGATAATTCTCTTCCCTATAAATTCTATTTAGTTCCCTGATTTCATCATCATCCACTAAAGATAAGCTTATTTCATAGTTTAAATTCCAGCCTTCATAAGTCAAACATGCTAAAGCCGCCTTCTCTAATAATTGAATTAACTGTTTTCCAATTTCATATTTATGTTGTCTATTATCTACTAATAATTCCATTATATTTGCTCCCATCTTCTTTCTGAATATCTAAATCTGGGTACTTAATTCTTTCATGGAAAATGCTCAATATTACCTTTAAAAAAGATTTTTTAATTTTATCCAGTTCTTTCAAGGTAATATTACTTTCATCTAACTGTCCATCTTTAAGCTTGTCTTGAATTATTTTTTCTATTAATTCTTCCACCTTTTCCTGGGTCGGTGAAGATAAGCTCCTAACGGCAGCTTCTACTGAATCGGCAATCATCACTATAGCTGTTTCTTTTGTTTGGGGTTTTGGTCCTTTATATCTAAAATCTTTTTCGTTTATATTAATGCCATCTTCTGCGATTTTGGCTTCATGATAAAAATAAGCCACCAGAGTAGTTCCATGATGCTGCTCGATAAAATCTCTTATTTCGACCGGCAATTTATGCTTTTTAGCTAATTCTACGCCATCTTTTACATGATCTTTTATTATGGCACTGCTCAAATAAGGATCTAATTTATCATGGGGATTATCAGATGTCAGCTGATTTTCCTTAAAAAAATAAGGTCTTCTTGTTTTTCCAATGTCATGATAAAATGCACCTGCCCTGGCTAATAAAGAATTCACTCCTAAAGCATCCGCCGCAGATTCACTTAAATTTCCCACTATAATACTGTGATGATATGTGCCGGGGGCCTCCATTAACAATTTCTTTAATATTGGCTGGTTTGGATTTGACAGTTCTAATAACTTTAATGGGGTTACTATATTAAATATGGACTCCCACGCCGGAAGTGACCCTACTGTTAATACGGAACAAAATAATCCATTTAATAAACCATAAAATCCAAATGCAAGAGTCTCCATTATTTCACTGCTATTTATAAACCCAATGCCCACAATTGTTATCATATTAACTATACTTATAGCAAGCCCTGAAACAAAAATGTTTGATCTTTGTTGTGTATTTATTACACTAAAAGCACCAACCGTCCCCCCGGCTAATGCCATGGCTATAAAGATGATATTATTACCGGTAATAATGCTGATTAATATAGTTAAACATAAATTAATAAGCAGAGCTAGTCTGGATTCAAGTAAAATTGAAAGAAGCATGGCAGAAGTAGCTATAGGAATTAAATATATTGAAATTCCCTGTACAACCCTTGCAATTATCAGTGTAGAAATAAAGATAATATAAATCATTAAAAGTTTTTTAGGCTTTGCCAATAATTCTTTATTAAATACCGCAATATAGGCAATTATAAGGCACTCGATTATTAAAATTATAGCGGCGATGCCTATATATAAAACAAAATCAAATCTACTTTCATCGGTCAAGATTCCTAACTCACGCAATAATTCTAGTTTATCATCTGTTATAACTTCACCTTCTCTGATTATATTATCCCCTTTTCGTATTATTACTTTATCTACGTTCTCTTTTGCTAATTCTATCTCCTTATCAGTAGCATCTTCGTCCAAAAACTTATTTGGACGTATTGTAGCATAAATTACAGAAACCGCTAAATCTTTTAATTCTTCATCAAATTCATCCAAATTAGTTATATATTCCTTAATGCTACTTTTTTGTTTCTGAAGATCTTCAACCTTTATTCCTGCATTCATATTTTGTGTCACTATTTCATTTATATAACTTTCTAGGTACTCTAATCTCTCTAAAGGAGCTGTTATAGCTACCTTAGTATTAACCATTCCTATATTTAAATCATTTTCCGATGTGAGCTGTGCTATTTTTTCTGTTTCTATCAACTCTTCATCATTGCGAAGCCTATATACCAATAAAAAGAAATTCTCTATATCTTTTTTCACTTCCACATGAACGCCGGGATTTAATTTATAAATAGGCGCTACCATATCTGCAACTTTTTGCTTTGCACGTTCCGTACTGACCTTATCCTCTATATCTTTTGGAGCTTGTATATCTTCCGGAGCCTTTTGTCCTGCTTCTAAATCAAATTTTTCCGGTTTTAAGTTTGTCAATAATATAAAAAATAGGCTAACAAAAAATAACAAGGCCATAAGGAAAATCCTGATTGATTTTCTCTGAAAGAACTTTTTAGCAAGGCTATTCATGGCATCTCCTCCTCAACGCCTAGCATCTCTAGCATCTATATATGTTATCTCTGTTTCTGCATCCTAATATTTTCTTTAGTATCGTATTTCTCATAAGCATTAACAATTTTTTGAACTAATCGGTGTCTTACAACATCCTTAGCTGTTAAATATGCAAATCCAATTTCATCTATATCCCTTAATACCTTTTCAACATGCTTTAAACCGGAATATTTACCTTTAGGAAGATCTATCTGAGTAATATCTCCCGTTACTATAGCTTTTGAACCCAAGCCTATTCGAGTTAAAAACATCTTCATCTGCTCCCTAGTGGTATTTTGGGCCTCATCCAAAATAATAAAAGAATTGTTTAATGTTCGCCCCCTCAT
>CAYLIZ010000004.1:27634-33272 GCA_964383985.1 uncultured Alkaliphilus sp.
TTACCATATAGAAGCCCATCTTTGATAGTAAAATCAATTTGTGTATTTAAAATTTCTGCCTCAAAGGGTATTTCTTCCAGGATACTATCTAAAGCTTTCTTGTGAACATAGTTTTTTGCCTCTACCTCATCGATTGTTATTTCAATTTCATTGACCTCGTAGTATTCTTCTATTATTAATTCGACAGGAAATCCTATTTTCCTCCATTGTAAAGGTTTCTTAAATTTTTTTTCCACAATATAGAAATCATATGGGATTTCACTTCTGTTAAGGGCAATTTCTACACTCCCTAATTTAAAGATCTTTCTTACAAATTTTTGTCCTGTCTTTTCTTTTTTAATTTCGGTCAAACTTTTGTTCTCGGTTGATTCATAGTAAGTTTTAGCATATACTTCTCCACAAGAATGGACCAATATATTACTTTCCATATGTTCTAATTCAACTATCCCACTGATTAAAATATCTCCTTCTTTAACTATATCACCTTCTTTAACTACAGTATATCCATTTTTAGCTATTATTTTTTCTATTACTCCGCTTTTTTTAGCCACAATATCACAGGGAATATTTTTATCTATTTTATCCGGAGGTATTATTTTTTCGACTACTTCTACCTTAGCCCTGATCCCTTTTATCTCCACTCCAACCCAAGCCAACTGATTCATCTCTAAAAGCAATTGATTTTCTAATTTTTGCAAATTGATAAAGTATCTATTTGCACCCGGTTTTAATCCAAGGGTATTTAATTTAGACATTATTTCAGCCCTTTTAACATTCTCATTGCCTGTTATTTCGATAGAAAATATAAAAGTTGATACAAAAACTAACAATAGGAAACAAAAAAATGCTCCTATTAAAAGCATTTTCCTTTTTTTTAATCTGTATATCCAAAACGGATAACCACGTTTCTTGCATATGAATACCTTACATCCTAATTTTTTAACAATCTTTCTTAATTCTTTAAATCCTTTAATGCCTATTTTTGCTTCCAAGGTAGTATTGTCAATCCTTTTGACATCCCATAAATAAATATCCCTAACCATACACATATTTATAAATCTCTCTAATGTCAACCCCTGAACTTTTATAATAACATAACCCCTCATATAGTTCCATAACTTTAATACTAACAATATATCACCCCTCAATCAATAAAATCTACCTGATTGATTTTCCCCACAATAATAATTTCTTCCATAACAATATTTTTCAACATTAAATTTTTTCCTATAATACGCAAAACACCATTTTTTGTATTAATTCGTATCCTATTATCTGTATATTCTAAAATACCTTTGTGATTTTCTATATAAATTTGGAGGTTGCCAATCATTATAATTTTAGGTAAATCTAATATTATGTCCTTTGGTAATTCTAATATTTCAGCTATGCTTTTCTTTACCCCATTACCTTTTTCCATTTGGCATACCTCCTACATATTAAATTTTTATGCTTATAATAGTTCCAATAGACCTATTTTATAAGTAAAAAAAGATAAGGCAAGCCTTACCTTTTCAAACCCTTTGGTTTTTGTAAAACCTCAGACATTATAATTCCTTTAATAATAGATTCTTTGTCAAACTTAATATATATTTTTTCTTTTCCTATTTCCCCTTCATATACACTACCTGCTACTTTTTTAACATCCTTTGCAAAAGCTCTTTTTGAAAGGTGTGTTTTATCTCCTATTTCAGTATTATTTTCTTTTTTTGCATCCTGTTCAATAGTGGAATGTGATTGTTTTTCTTCTGTTTTCTTTTCCACCAAATTTTTTTCAAATTCCGTTTTTATTTCCTTAAATAAATCCTCTAATCCGCTAGAAAGACCTCTTTTTTGGTTTTTATCAGTATCGGGAATTTTATCAATAGGCGACTGTAGATCTCGAGATACAGGCTCATTGGTGTTAATTGTAGGTTTAGCCGGTGTTTTATCCTTGCTAAACAAGTAACTTATAAAGGTAATAACTATAAAACTCAATATAACCCTAAAGCTCATATAATCACTTCCTTTGCCAGCAAAAAACTAGCCTCTTATTTCATCAAATCCTTTCCTTTTCCTTTGTCATCATCTTTGTCAAGTTTAGCAATAGATTCCCTCATACCTGTATCAGCCAATATATTTTGTAATTTATAATAATCCATTACTCCAATTTTACCTTCCCGTAAAGCCGTTGCCATAGCCTTTGGCACTTCGGCTTCTGCTTCTACTACCTTAGCCTTCATTTCTTCTACTGTTGCCCTCATCTCTTGCTCTTTAGCTACAGCCATAGCTCTTCTTTCTTCCGCTTTAGCTTGTGCAATTCGTTTATCTGCTTCTGCTTGATCTGTTTGCAATTCTGCACCGATATTTCTACCAACATCTATATCCGCAATATCAATTGATAAGATTTCAAATGCAGTACCTGCATCTAATCCTTTTTCTAAAACTGTTCTGGATATTAAATCAGGATTTTCTAACACATCTTTATGGGATATTGAAGAGCCTACTGTCGTAACTATACCTTCGCCGACTCTAGCTATAATTGTTTCTTCCCCGGCACCTCCAACAAGTCTTTCGATATTTGCTCTTACAGTTACTCTAGCCTTTACCATTACTTCTATACCATCTTTAGCAACGGCTGATATTTTTGGTGTTTCAATTACCTTTGGGTTAACGCTTACTTGAACAGCTTCTAACACATTTCTACCTGCTAAATCGATGGCAGCAGCTCTTTCAAATTCAAGATTAATCTCCGCTCTTTGTGCTGCAATTAGAGCATTCACTACACTGTTTACATCTCCACCTGCTAAATAATGTCCTTCAAGATTGTCTATGTCCAAATCTAAACCTGCTTTAGTTGCTTTAATCATAGGATTAACTATGCGACTTGGTTGAACCCTTCTAAATCTCATTCCTATTAAAGTAAATATGCCAATTTTAACTCCGGAGAAAAAAGCTGTAATCCATAACCCTACCGGTACAAAACTTAAAATAATAGATAACACAATAAATATTACCGCTATCACAACTATTAAAGCTATTAATTGTGGCATAAAATCCCTCCTAATTAATTTTTCGTACTACTATCCTTATACCTTCTATTCTGCTAATTTTTACTAATTCCTCTTTTTCTATAAATTGCCCTTCAGAAACTACATCTAATAATTGTCCATCTATAGATATTGTGCCTGATGGTCTGAGTGGTGTAATTACCGTGCCGGTTTTACCCATATATTTATCATAATTATTAAATGAAGTAAAACCTTTATCTTTATCTAATTTAGTATTTAATATTATACGATTAAAATGCTTATTTCTTGGGGCATATTTTAAAATGATAATTAAAATAACTATGGTTAAAGTAAATGAAATTAGTAACGAAACTAGTGCAGTTGTAACACTGCTAGATGCCAAAAAAATACTGATAATTATACATAATATACCACCCGTACCTACTATGCCAAAACCGGGAATGAAAGCCTCTGTAACCAGTAAAGCTATACCTGCTAAAAAGATAACAGCAGTTGACCATCCGGTGTTACCTGCTAATACATTGCCACTGAAATAAAGTGCAAATGAGATTAGGCTTATTGTCCCTGCTATACCAAAACCGGAAATAAATATTTCAGCTAAAAAGCCTACGAATCCTATTGTTAACAAAATAGGTGCTATATACGGATTAGTAACAAACTGCGCTAACCTAATACCATTGGTAGTTTCAGCCATAACTATATTGCTATAAGATATATTTAATGAATCTAAAATTTGGTCATAATTTTTAGAAACTATATCAGTAAACTTTAATTTTTGGGCATCTGATGTAGTTAAATTTAATAATTTCCCCGCTTCAATAATACCCGGTATAGCTACAGATTTATCTGCCATAGCTACCACCATTTGTTCGTCCCTTCCTCTTTCCTGCGCTACACTTCTAAGAATACCTACCCAGGTAGAAAGTACTTTTTCTGTATTTGGAATTGTTTCGGCCGACCCTATAGTGCTACCGGGTACCATAGCAATATTATTTGCAGAAATAGTTAATAAAACACCTGCAGATTCTGCTTTTGTATTAACAAAAGATATAGTGTGTAAATTGGTATTTAAAATTAGCTTACTTATTCTTTCAGAAGAATCAATCCTACCACCATAAGTATCAATTTCAAATATTACAGCCACAGCATTTGGATCTTGTTCTGCAATCCTTAAATTATGCTTTACATAGTAATAGGTAGCCGGAGTTATATCCCCCTTTATTGGTATTATATATACATTTTTATCATTTGTATTTCCATTAACTGCTCCAAGAAATAGAAAAATAAATATCAATACTATTATGCCAAAAATACCTTTCTTTTTCATGTTCATCCTCCCTTCTATTATATATATTCCCTTTTATCACAATTTAAACTATATTTATAAAAAACAAACAATAATGTTTAATTAAATCCGGACTAATATATTAAGATAATTATATCATGAACAAGACGTTTCCTATATTGGTATTTTTTTATATATTAAATAAACCCGGATTAACCCGGGTTTATTATTTTACTTTAATAATAAATTTTTAATTGAACAATTAAAATTTATTTCTTCTATTTCTTCGTGCTGCTTCAGCCTTTTTCTTACGCCTTACACTTGGTTTTTCATAATGCTCTCTCTTTCTTATTTCAGATAAAATACCGGACTTAGCGCACTGTCTTTTAAATCTACGTAAAGCATTATCTAATGACTCATTGTCTCTTATTTTTACCTCTGACATCTTACTTTCCCTCCCTCCGCTAGCAAACACTGTGCTTTGTCTATAGCAATATATTAGCTATATTGCAAGTGGGATTTAACAATGCTTAATTATTATACATTAAAATTCCCCCTGATGCGATAATTGTTTTAGCCTGGAGGCCATATAAGTTGTCTATCACCTAAAAGATGAAAGTGTAAATGATCTACTGTTTGTCCGCCATTCCTACCACAGTTATTTACAACCCTAAAACCATCCTGTTCCAAGTTAAACTGCTTAGCTAGATGTCTTATAGCTGTAAATATTTCAGGAATAATGGTTTTCCCATCATCTTCTGTTATGTCCATAGTTGTCGGGATATGCTTTCTAGGCACGATGAGTATGTGTATAGGTGCTTGTGGATTGATATCCTTAAAAGCTATTATGTGTTCATTTTCATAAATTAAAGTAGATGGAATTTTTCCCTTTATTATATTACAAAAAATACAGTCTGACAAAAATTGCACCTCCTTACTATCACTCTATATACCCTACACCTAATATATTTATTCAACATAAAAGTATAAATTCCTTTTTTTATTAATATACCTTTTCTGCTAAAATATAATTTTGTTTTAACTCCTTAAGATTAACCATAGCTAATTCGCTTTCTTTAATATCATCAGAAAGGGCCAAAACCCTTAAAAAATTATCAGTATACCCTTCCATATAGCCTGCAACTTCCTTCGACAGTGTCTCAAATAAAACCTCTTTGTTTCTTCCTATAAACATAATATAATAATCCCTTTTTAACTGTTCGCCTAGTTCGATTAATTTTTCACTGCGGTAACGTTTTGTTAAACCATCTATTTGATCCTTATATTCCGCTGCCGGGGTTCCCTTTCTAGGAGAATATCTGAATACATGAATTTCACTAAA
>CAYLIZ010000004.1:33372-36938 GCA_964383985.1 uncultured Alkaliphilus sp.
TTTATATTATTTACTTCTTTGAGTACATCCATAAGTGTTTCTTTTGAATCTAAATCCTTGCCATAAGAAGCAACATGAATACCGGTCAATACTACCTCTTTAAAACCTTTATCTACCAGATTTTTTATTTCTTTTATAATTTCTGACCTGCTCCGACTCCTAATTGGCCCCCTAGCATAAGGAATTATACAGTAGGAACAATACTGATTACAACCTTCCTGTATTTTTAAAAATGCCCTAGTTTTGCCCTTTATATTTTCAATAGACATCTCTTCAAATTGTTTAACTCTCATAATATCATCCACTAAATTAATTCTTTCATCAGGCTTGCATTTTTCAACAAGATCCACTATCTTGTTTCTTTTATGTGTTCCTATGACAATATTAACCCCATCGATAGATAAAACTTCTTGCGGGGATGTCTGGGCATAACAGCCCACTACCGCTATGATTGCATCCGGGTTATTTCTTTTGGCCCTTCGTATAAATTGCCTGGATTTTCTATCCCCGACGTTGGTTACGGTACATGTATTAATAATATAGATATCTGCAATTTTATCATCAAGCGTAACACTGTACCCTCTTTTCTCAAAAAGCTCCCTTATTGCCTGTGTTTCGTACTGATTGACCTTACAGCCTAAAGTAAATATAGATACAGTTTTGTTAGTACTCTTTTTGTTGTCCTCTATATTTTTTTCTATATTTTTGTTTTCCTTCATATATAATGAATCCCTTCTTCTTTTATTCACTTAATTGGATCTATTTCTACAGTTTTGTAACATGACTCCCTCATATCAAATAAAATCACTTACAAAAAATATATTTATAATAACTCACTGCACGTAACCCCTATATATAAATAGCACTCTCACCTACTAAATACTAGCAAGTATTTTGTATTTCTTCCCTTTATTATCAATTTGTACTTTATTATAGTTTACTTTTACACTATCATCCGGATCTATGCTTGTCCTCAAAACAGCCATATGTCCTATTCTATTATCATAGTCCTTACATTCTTTAAGCTGTTTAGTTATCTTTGCTAATTTTTTTTCCAATTTAATTGTTTCTTTTATATCCCTGCTACTTATTATATCATATTTCAAAAAAACAATTTTTCTTTCATATATTCTCTGCAATTTATGCAAGTAGTCTATTCTTACCTTTCCTGTAGTATCTTTATTATATCTATGCATATATATTAATGCCTTAAAACCATTTTCACTCTGTCTTTTAGTCTTCCCGGCAGAACTGTCATACAGCCAATATATAGGAGTTTTTTTATACATCCTCACATGGTCTTTGTAAAAATCATTCATAAAGTAATTTCTTATTTTCTCTCTCGAGGTTCCTCCGCCTCTTAAGGAATCTGCTATAAATTTAAGGTTTTCTTCTAGATTTTCTCCACCAAAACTTGCTCTTACAAATTGTACAAATCTATTTGTTAAATCATCTTTAAAATATTCATCATCTGTTATCACTGCTATATTGTTTTCTACCGGCTTAAATTTTTTATATCTGTTTATATCGAACTCCCCACCGGCATATATTAACCCCTCTTCATCTAAACTGTACCTTCCAAGAATACAACCTACGCCATATGATATAAAAGATTTAATTACATCTTCTCTAGTTAAAATATATTGGTTTCCTTTAATATCTTCATACATACCTTTTCTATTATCAAATATTTTAGCTACAGTAATATCTTTATCCAATATTTTCGGTGTTAATTCATCCTCTAAATTGTAAATTTCTATAAATAGTTCATTCAATCTTTCCTCATTTTCCTTTAGTTTAGCAAAGTTTCTATTGCAATATTCCTTCCAGTTTTCATAAGCTAATTTTATAGTGTTAGGAACTTGTTCCTGTTTGTCTTTATCCAATAATGGATGAATTTTAAAATCCCATGAAGTTTCGAAAGAGTCCCAATCAATTTTGGAAATAGAAATATTTTGCCTAACTAGGGAATCTATCTCTGATTTATATGCATCATTTAAAATAACCGGTATATTCTTGATATTCCCGACCTGAATATTTATTGTGGGATTGAGTAAATTCATATAATGATCGGATACAGTTGAATATAGTAATGCCAATAAATATTCAAAAAACTTCTCATCGTTTAAAAATATCGTCGATCCCGCTACATCGAACAAAAAACCTTTATCCGTTTTTCTGGCACTCACAGTTGTTCCTATAAAGGAATATGTTATACCCTCTTTAAAATAGAATTTTTGATTTTTTATTGTCCTAGTTTCTGAACCATATTTTGATTTAGCTAATTCTTTAATTTCATAACCATTGTTATCCCAATTAATTACGGTTCGATTGTTTCCATACCAGTTTCTATGCCCACCACCTTTGTTATATGGGTACCATTTATATCCCGGTATATATTTATCGATATTTAACAAATTTATATTATTAAAGTTTACCTCATACCAATTTCTTAAAAATCTAGCATTGTCCGTTGTTGCCATACCCTGCCTCGGCAATCCTATTTTCTCTAATTTTTTCCCCAACCTAAAGTTTTCTATAGTTTTATTTCCTACCCAATATGCAAAATTATATCCGGGAATTTTTTTAAAGTCTTCTATGTTTTTTTCATATGCGGTTAAATCACATAATATAATTTCCTTATTCCCATTATCAATTAACATATCCTCCTCATCTAGGTTTATAAACCCGGAACTTTTATATTTCATATTTTTCCTTGCTACAAAGGTTATAATATCAACACTTGCTTCTTTAAAGCTACCTTTTTCGAGTTCAACAAAATTTATCAGTCCATGATTATCTATAATGTACTCTCTGAGATGTTTATATGAATCTATATACATCCATACGTCCGAGGTCATAAATCCTAGGAATCCAAATTTAGATAGTAACCCAAATGAACGTTTGATAAATATAGAAAATAGATCATATTTATATTTTGGATAATTAGCTTCTACATATTTTTTCATATTACTGCTCATTTTTCTTAGACCTAAATATGGAGGATTGGTAACTACTATATCATATTCATTTGACAGCATTTCAGCAAGTTTAATTATATAAATTAAACCTTCCTGAGTGTTTTCTATTCCTATCAACTCTATAGGTAATGCATCTTTATCATCTATGTTCTGCACAAACTCAATAAGTTTATCATAATTATACCCCTCATCAATTTTTATAATAGAACCTAATTCCCTGCCGTCTTCAAACAGCTCTACTATTTTTAATATATCTTCTCTAAGACTTTCTCTGGTTTTTTCATCTTCTACATTTCCACCTAAAAAATCTATCTGTTTTATATTAATATTTCTGCTATCTATAAAATAATATAAATTGTCTTTTATTTCTCTGTTTAATATTCTCCTGCTGTATTGCCTTCCTTTCATCATGAGGGAAAAATACGCTAATTGGTATGCCCTTTTATCTATATCCAAGCCATATAAATTGTTTTTTATTATACTTTCTGCTGCTTCTCTCTCCATATATCCTTCTTCCAGATAAAACTGCATAAACATTTCAAAGGCATATATAAGTATATGACCACTGCCCATAGAAGGGTCTAT
>CAYLIZ010000005.1:0-9534 GCA_964383985.1 uncultured Alkaliphilus sp.
TAGCATTTAACCAAGCGCATATATTCAAATCGAAAAAGGAAGTAACTCTAGCTGCAATACCGGCTACAAGAACGAATTATGTATTAAGTCTTATCAACGAGGCCTATCCCCAATTCATACCTGCGAAAGATGTTTTAGAAACCAGTATCAATAATTACGGTTCTATATTTCACCCGGCACCTACTCTTTTAAATAGTGGACATATTGAAAGATGTGCACCTTTTGAGTATTATATCGAGGGAATAACACCATCAATAGGAAATTTTTTAGAAAAATTGGATAAAGAGAGAATGGAATTAGGTAGGATGCTTCAGGCGAGAACATTATCTGCTGTTGAATGGTTAAAAGAAACCTATGCTGCAGAGGGTAAAACCATTTTTGAAGCAATCCAAAACAATTCTGCGTATAAAGGGTTACAAGCACCACAGGGATTAGATATCAGATATATTTATGAGGATGTTCCCTATGGTTTAGTGCCTATGGAATCTATAGCACATATCTTAGGTATAAAAACTCCGGCTATAACTTCAATAATCGATATAGCTCAATTGATGACTAACAAGGATTTTAGAGAGGAAGGTAGGAGTGCAGCAAGGCTTGGGCTAGAGGGATTAAGTGTTGCTGAAATGCATATGTTAGCAAGAAAGGGAACAATAGTAAGAAAGGAACTGGAGGAGGTGGTTTAATGAAAAAAATAATAGGACTAACGCTCGGTAATTGTGTTCATGTAGCAGGTACAATGAATTATTTAAATTTAGCGGAAAGAGAAAATTATAAAACGGAATTCGTAGGTATAGGAATAAGTATTGAGGAATTGATTGAAATTATTGAAAATAAAAAACCCGATATTGTGGGGCTTTCATATAGGCTTTCGCCGGAACCGTTAAATAGTATATTGAAAAATTTGAAAGAAAGTATAAAAGCGAATGATAATTTGAAAGATATAACTTGGCTATTTGGAGGAACAGAGCCTACGGCATTGGTGGCAGAAAAGTATAATATATTTGATAAAATTTTTTATGGCAATGAGGATATTGATGAGGTAATAGCCTATATAAAAGGTCAAGAAAACTTGGAAGAGGAAATATATTCGGGTAATCTTATAGAAAGAATCGATTCTAAATACCCGTATCCCATAATAAGACATCATCTAGGTCTTTCATCTAAAAGAAGAACAATAGAAGCGATAGAAAAGATTGCTGATGCAAAGGTATTGGATGTAATATCCATTGCACCGGATCAAAATGCTCAAGAATTTTTCTTTGATCAGGAAAATATGGATGAAAGTTTGAGTGGCGCCGGAGGTGTACCCATTAGAAGTGAAGAAGATTTGAAGGATTTATATAATGCAGCTCAGAGAGGAAATTATCCGCTATTAAGATCTTATAGTGGAACTAAAAATATATTAAAATTTGCGGAAGTCTTGCAAAGCACTATAAATAATGCCTGGTGTGCAGTACCTTTATTTTGGTATTCTGAACTGGACAGTAGGGGGCCTAGAACATTGAAGGAGGCTATAACAGAAAATCAACAAGTTATGGCTTGGCATGGAGAGCGCAATATACCGGTAGAGGTAAATGACCCACATCATTGGAGCCTTAGGGATGCACATGATGCAATAGGAGTAGCAACTGCATATTTAGCCGCATATAATGCAAAAAAAATGGGAGTAAAAGATTATATAGCGCAATTTATGTTTAATGTGCCGGCTTATATCTCTGCAGAAAATGATTTAGGAAAAATGTTAGCTAAAAAAGAATTAATAGAGAGTCTGGAAGACGAAAACTTTAATATTTATCGTCAAGCCAGAGCGGGTTTAGCAAGTTTCCCGGCTGACTTATATCAGGCTAAAGGCCAATTGGCCGCTTCCGCATATTTGGCTATGGCAATTAAGCCTCATATATATCATGTAGTTGGATTTTGTGAAGCTCACCATGCTGCAGAGGCGGGGGATGTAATAGAGTCCTGTAAAATAGTCAGAGGGATAATTAAAAATGATTTTTTAGGTTCTATAGACCTAACTAAGGATGCAAATGTTCAGGAAAGGAAAAAAGAACTGATAGAAGAGGCTGAAATTATTTTAAATAGCATAAGGTCACTTAATAGGGAAGTTGAGGATCCGTTATCAGATCCGGATACGTTAATACAGGCAGTAAAATTAGGAATATTGGATGCTCCGCAACTTAAGGGCAGTTCTGTAGCAAGAGGAGAACTAAAAACCAGAATGGTAAAAAGTGCATTATTTGCCTATGATGAAGAAAACGCCGGAATAATACCGGAAAAGGAAAGAATAGAAACTATATTTAAAAATGTATGTATTGATAAATAATAAAAAATTAAATATGGTATAAAATATGAGAATTACAAAATAATGCAACTTCTATAAAAAACAGAATATAGAAGTTGCATTTTAAAATTATATATGGTTAAAACATACAAACGGTTTGCTATCCGTGTTCCATGCTTTTTCCTTGCTATATGATGCCAGATGTTCTGATTTATTCGTTTTTTCTACTTTTATTAAATCCTATCCTTACATTTTCCCCATTTTCAAAAATAAAACCCATATTAAAATCAACAACATTGTCACGCTTAATCTTAAATTCTGCCAAAATCCCATCTATTATTTTAGTTGTATCTGACAGCGAAGCCCCAGGTATTTTTTTCAGTAATTTTTCTATCTCCCTGGATGCTTCCTCGTGCTCTGTTTTTTCTGTTTTTCCGTTTATTACATTTTCTATTTTACTGCCTTTATTAAAAGGTCCTTTTATATATTTCATATCTATCTTGTCATCGTTTGTCAGTTTGATATTTAAATCAAATTTATTGATTTGATCTAATGTAAATCCTGCTGTAGACTTTGGAGTAACAGGTCGCGGCGCATCCGGCATTATATTATCTTTTGTTTTTTTATCATCAACCTTGGCGCTTTCATCTACCTCAGATTGGATCATGTTTGTTCTCTTACCTATATCCGTTTGACTTGATCTGTCATTATTTTTTGGGACAGGTCGTCTTGGGGCTGTACAAGATGTTATAATTAATGAAAATAATAATAATACTATAAACATAAATTGTATCTTTTTTATTCTCAACTGTATATACCTCCTAAATGATTTTTATTAAAATAAAGGTAATTTAACCGACAACTTATTAGATATATTGTTTCTTAGTCAGACATTATATATGTATTTATGATAAAAATAAAAAAGAGGGGAAAAACACATGAAACTAAAAAGAAAATTTTACAATAGACCAACACTTGATGTTGCCAAGGATTTATTAGGAAAAAAATTAGTTCATTATATCAATGGAAAAAGATTAGTTGGAAAAATTGTTGAGGTAGAGGCATATATTGGAGCCATTGATAAGGCTGCACATAGTTATAACAATAGAAGAACAAAAAGAAGCGAGACTATGTTTGGGCCCCCCGGATATGCATATGTTTATTTAATTTATGGTATGTATAATTGCATAAATGTTGTAACTCAAAATGAAGGGGAAGGTACAGCGGTTTTAATTAGAGCGGTGGAGCCGGTAGAAAACATTGAAACAATGGCCTACAACAGATACAATAGGCCCATAGAAAGTCTAAAAAAGAGGCAAATAATCAACTTGACAGATGGACCCGGTAAATTATGTATGGCAATGGGTATTACTAAAGCAGCCAATAACGGTATGGATCTTTGCGGCAACACCTTATGGATTGAAAAAGCCGCAGAAGATAGAACATTCGAAATTGTAAGAACTACAAGGGTAAATATAGATTATGCAGAGGAGGCCGTACATTTTCCATGGAGATTTTATATTAAGGACAATCCTTTTGTTTCTAGAAAATAGATTGTTATTTAATCCATGTTAGAGATTAAAGACCAAAGTGCCAAACATATGAATCGTTGCCAGAACTTACATCGCCCGTTCATGATTTATTTATGATAAAATTTTCAATAAAAGATGTGAAGGGGTGGTTTAGATGAAAGTTGTGTTTAAGAAATACAAAGCACCACTTATCGGCTGTGGTATTTTGTTAGCTATTGTAGCATTATTATCCATAATCAACTTTAATAATTTGAAACGAGATATAGACGAAGATAAAGCAAAACCGGAGGCGGCTTCTGAAGATAATATTATAGAAAACAATCAAACTAAAAAAGATAATCAAACTGAAAAGAAAAATAAAATCGAAGGAAATGAAACTATTGAAGTTCAAGACGAAGAAAATAAAAACGCCGATGAAAAGAAAAAAGACACAAATAGTGTGAAAGATTCTGTTAACAAAAAGGACAGTGATACATATGCTTTAAAAAACGATAGTATCAAAACCAAAGAAAAAGCAAAACCTGCACAAACAAAGGAAACTAGTAGTAACTCCTCAACGGGCATCACCGGGGAAAAATATACGGTGAAAAAGGGGGATACATTATTCTTGATTGCTCAGAAGGCTAATGTTTCTGTAGATCATATGATGAAGCTTAATAACCTAAACTCAGATATAATTTATGAAAATCAGGTGTTAAAAATAAAGGGTTCTGTGAGTAGTTCTTCAAGCCAGGTGGTAAGTAGAGGTAATGAAAGAAATAATGAGAATCTTTATTGGTTAAGCAGGATAATTCATTCTGAAGCACAGGGTGAATCCTATAAAGGCAAAGTTGCGGTTGGAAATGTTATTCTGAATAGAGTTAACAATAGTTCATTTCCAAATACTGTAAAAGGGGTAGTCTTTGATAAACAGGATGGATATATACAATTTTCACCGGTTATAGATGGTACAATTTATAATACACCCGATGCAGAAAGTGTTAGGGCCGCTAGGGAGGTGTTAAACGGTGCAAGGCCTGTTGGAAACGCATTATATTTCTTAAATCCAAGAAAATCTACTAACTTATGGATTGTAAATAATAGAAAGCACATGACAACTATAGGATTACATAATTTTTATTATTAGAAAATGGACAGGTTTCCCCATAAAAAATCGGTGTCACGTTTAACAGTTGTATTGAATATTATAGTAGTAATTACATTAATTTAAAAATTGATTTGACATAATTACCTATACTATGATAAACTTAACTACAATATAAAAAATTGAATAAAGACAATAAATAGAGGAGCACTAAAGAATAGTATATAACAGGTGACAAGAGAAAAAAGCGCTCGATACTGTTATAGAAAGGCTACAGTGCCGAAATTGTTAATATGCTTTTGTATTAGCAATTGGTAGCTTGATGAATAATTAAGCTACTGTCATAGAAAAGATCTATGGAGAGCTATTTGCCGGTTGAGAAATATAATTTTATAGTATTTCAAAACCTTTCAATTAAAACAAAAACTCCTAGATTATCGTTAGGAGTTTTTTTATATTAAATATTTTAGATAAACAATTAGAATATTTAATAAAAAATATAGTGAAATTGTACTTATTGAAGGGATTATTTATATTCCAAATCATAATTGTGCATACTTTTTTATTAAATTTTGAAATTGTATATCTATATAAATATGCATAGGAGGAAAATAAAATGGGTTTAATTGTTGGTGTTGTAGGCGGTACAGGTGCTGTAGGGACAAAAATGGTTGAAATACTCGAAGAAAGGAATTTAAACATAACAAAGTTAAGGCTTTTTGCATCGGAAAGAACTGTAGGGCAAAAAGTGCTGTTTGACAATGAAGAGGTAACAGTGGAGTTGTTGACAGAAGAAGCAATGAAAGAAAACTTTGATTATATTTTATTTGCTGCAGGCGGAACTATATCTGCAGAATTTGCCCCGATTGCCGCTGAGGCAGGAAATATTGTTATAGACAATTCTTCTTATTGGAGAATGACAGAGGGAATACCATTGGTTGTACCGGAGGTCAATGGCAATATTTTGAGGGGATATAGAGGTATCATAGCCAATCCAAACTGCTCTACAACCCAGATGGTGATAGTACTTGCACCGCTTCACAAAAAATATGGAATTAATCGGGTTGTAGTATCTACTTATCAGGCTGTGTCGGGCAGTGGACATAAAGCAATTAAAGAACTTGAAAAGCAGATATTAGACGAAAATTATCCGAATGAAGTATATACAAGAAAGATTGCAAGGAATTGTATTCCTCATATAGATACATTTAATGAAAATGGATTTACAAGGGAAGAACTTAAAATGGTATATGAGACACATAAAATACTAGATGATAATACTATAGAAGTAAATCCAACTGCTGTAAGAGTACCGGTGATTTATAGCCATAGTGAATCTATATATTTAGAGTTTAACGAAGAACCGGATGTAAATGAAGTACGACAAATATTAGAAGAGACAGAAGGCATAATTGTGGATGATAATCCGGCAGAAAACAGATATCCTACACCACTAGAGGCCGCAAATACTGATTATACCTATGTAGGCAGGATTCGTAAAGATTTGTTTAATTCAAAAGCTTTGTCTTTATGGGTAGTAGCAGATAATCTTCGGAAAGGGGCTGCTACTAACGCAATTCAAATTATGGAAACCATTGAGAGTTTCAAATAAAGGGGGAAACATTTATGTTTAATGGTTCGGGAGTGGCAATTGTAACACCATTTAGTGATGGAAAAGTTGATTTTGAAAGTTTTGAAAGGTTAATTGATTTTCATTTGGAAAATAATACTCAAGCTTTAATAGTATTAGGCACAACAGGAGAAGCAGCTACACAAACCTTTGAAGAAAGGGGAAAACTTATTAGTACAGCGATTGAAAGAGTAGGGGGCAAGATTCCTGTAATAGTTGGCACCGGAGCAAATTGTACTCAAGTAGCTGTGGATTATACTAAACAAGCAGAAGCTCTAGGGGCAGATGGTATATTAGTAGTTACCCCATATTATAACAAGGCTACCCAAAAAGGCTTAATAGAGCATTATACTATAATTGCCAATGCAACAACTTTGTCTGTAATTTTATACAATGTTCCGGGAAGAACTGGGGTAAATTTGGAGGCAAAAACTGTTGCAGCTTTGAGCAAAGTAGAAAATATTATTGGAGTTAAAGAGGCCGGTGGCGATATATGCCAGGTATTGGAAATTAAAAGGTTAGTATCGGAGGATTTTAAAATTTATTCAGGAAATGATGATCAGATTATTCCTATTTATGCATGCGGAGGCCATGGAGTTATTTCTGTATGTGCTAATGCTATACCAAATCAAACACAGCAGATGTGTAAGGCATTTATGAATGGTAATGTTAACGAAGCCTTAAGATTACAGCTTTTATATAAGCATTTTATAAATCTTCTGTTTTGCGAAGTAAATCCAATTCCAATAAAAGCGGCCTTAAATGCTATGGGGTATATAAAAGATGAATTACGGCTTCCATTAACATCTATGGAAGAAGCTAATAGAAACAAATTGTTAGAAGAGATGAAAAGTTTAAATATTATATAAACTAGGATTTAGTTATGGGTGTTGGATTTATAAGCTATTGGATAAATATAAATGAGAGGAGGGATTGATTTTTATGAATTTACTAATCTATGGAATAGATGGATATATGGGTAAATTAATAAAAAAGTTAGCTGACAAAGATCCCTATTGGCAAAAAATTGATGGAATGGATATTGGTATATGTAAGGAATTATTAGATGATAGATATGATGTAGTAGTGGACTTTTCACATTCATCCGCATTAGATGAATTATTAGATTTTTGTATAGGAAAAAATATACCTTTGGTAATCGGAACAACAGGATATAGCAAAGAACAATTAGAACAAATTTGGAGTGTTTCTGATAAAATTCCAATATTAAAAGCTACAAATATGTCCTTAGGCATGAACATAGTATTTGTTTTCGTAGAACAGATTGCGGCAATATTAGGGAACAGGTTTGATATTGAGGTTTTAGAATATCATCATAATCGTAAAAAAGATGCCCCATCGGGAAGTGCTAAATATATTGTAGAATCTATAGAAAAAGGGTTGGGCGAAGTTAGAAAGCACCAATATGGCAGGGCAGGAGAATGTCCAAGGGAAAAAGGTGAAATTGGCGTACATGCAATTAGAGGAGGAAATATAGTTGGTTATCATGAAGCAAATTTTATAAATGAATTGGAAACTGTAAAAATAGCTCATGAGGGCCATGATAGATTAGTATTCGCGCAGGGGGCATTAGAGGCAGCAAAATTTGTTATGGATAAAGAGCCCGGCATATACACAATGAGGGATGTGCTGAATTTATAATTTGGAAATATATATTATAAAATTTTTAAAAAGGTTAATAAGATATGTGTTAAATTTGTAACCAAAAACTATATTATAAAATTTTTAAAAGAGGTTTAGATATTTATGAGTATTATTGTACAAAAATACGGGGGTTCATCTGTGGCAACCACTGAAAAGATTAAAAGAATAGCTGACAAGATCATAGAAAAACATAAAGAAGGTTTTGGAATGGTGGTAACCGTTTCTGCCATGGGAGATACTACAGATAATTTGCTTAATTTAGCTAAAAGTGTTTGTGAAACTCCTAATAAACGGGAGATAGATATGCTTTTGACGACAGGAGAACAGATAACTATTTCTCTTTTAGCAATGGCTTTAATATCTAAAGGACATGATGCAGTTTCATTTACCGGACCGCAATTGAACATTCAAACTACAGAAGTGCATCAAAAAGCAAGAATTAAGGATATTGATATGACTAAGGTTGTAGAATCATTGGAAGAAAAAAAGATTGTTGTAGTCGCCGGTTTTCAAGGTGTAACAGAGCATAGTGATTATACTACATTAGGTAGAGGTGGAAGCGATACATCCGCAGTAGCTCTGGCAGCCAAATTAGGTGCTAAATGTGAAATATATACTGATGTAGATGGCATTTATACCATGGATCCCCAAAAATTAAAAGGGGCTAAAAAATTAGAATTTATAAGTTATGAAGAAATGATGGAAATGGCTAGCCTAGGAGCAGGAGTTGTGCATTACAGAGCTGTTGAATTGGCCCATAAATTCAAATTACCTTTATATGTAGCTTCTACATTTTCACCAAACAAAGGTACAATGATTGTAGATAGGGGAATGATAGATATGGAAGAAGCTGTTGTTACAGGGATGGCCTCGTCTTTAGATGATGTCCAAATTACAGTATTAAATCTGCCATCATGTATTCAAAGCTTATATCGTTTATTTAAAGATCTTAGTGAAGATGAAATTAATGTTGATATGATATCACAGATACTTACGGAAAATAATAGAATGAATATTGGTTTTACAATACCCAAGGAGGACCTACATAAGGCTGAATCTATTATTAAAGAATGGCAAAAGGAAGATAAGGCAATATATTATGAATCTAAACCGGATATAGCTAAGATTTCTGTAGTTGGGTCCGGAATGAGATCTCATTCAGGGGTAGCAGCAAAGATATTTGAATTAATGGCAAATAATAATATAGAGGTGAAAATGGTAACAACTTCTGAAATTAAAATAACCTGGGTTATTGATAAGGCTGATGAGCAGAAGGCCATAGAACTTGTAGGTTCTGCTTTTAGATTGGGCGAATGTTGATGTTTTAAATCATTGT
>CAYLIZ010000005.1:9634-18201 GCA_964383985.1 uncultured Alkaliphilus sp.
GTGTCTGCCCTAAAAATGTAGGACAGCATAAATTTTGGAAAAAATAAAGTTGCAAATAACAGGGTTAAATGATATAATTTCATTTACTAACAGGTTAATTTACAAAAATATATAAATGAATGAGGATATAGCTCAGCTGGCAGAGCGCTACGTTGACATCGTAGAGGCCATTGGTTCAAGTCCAATTATCCTCACCAATAAAACAAAGTGAAAGCAAGGGTTTAATAGAAGACTACCTTCTGACAATCCTTGCTATTTTTATTAATGATTTGGGATTAATATTTTTTTATTTCTAACTTATAATGGTATATTCTAATTATTTTTTGTGATAACTTAGTATTATCGGATGGGAATATCAGATTAATCTTATCATCAATTTTTTTAGGTGTTTTTTCAAACATATTGTTTATTAAGTTTGAAATATAAATTGTTATGCTATAATTAAGTTGCTTGAGTAATAATTTACATTATATCGAACTTTTGGAATAGTTATAAACAATGGGAGGTAATAACATGGAAAAACTTAATCTGCCTATCACCGGCATTTGTTCTTTTGCAAAATATCCTATATGTAATGATTTAGACAATTTAGATGCTGATATTGCGGTGCTTGGGGTACCTTATGATTTAGGCGTTGGATTTTTATCCGGTACAAGGCTAGGACCACGTAGAATACGAGAAATTTCAACACAATATGCTAGAGGGGATGCTGGATTCTATGACCCGGACAGTGGCGAACAATTGCTAGCTGCACCCATAAAAATAGTAGATTGTGGTGATGCAGATATACTTCATGGAGATATTGAATATTCATTTAATAGCATTGAGAAATCTGTTAGGAAGATAATAAAAAAGGGAGCTATACCCGCAATTATGGGGGGAGATCATTCTATCACCATTCCAATAGGCAGAGCCCTGGAAGAAGCCGGGGAAGATATTTGTATTGTACAATTTGATGCTCATCTTGACTGGTCTAACAATGTAGGACCACAGCGATATGGAAACGGAAGCCCTATGAGAAGATTGTCAGAGATGAAACATATAGGGAAGATGATACAGATTGGAATAAGGGGACTAGGATCAAGCAAAAAAGAGGATTTTATGGATGCGGAGGAATACGGAAGCATACTTATAACTGCTAGACAAGCACATAAAATTGGTGTAGAGGGGATTTTAGCTAAAGTACCCAAGGCTGATAAATATTTTTTAACCATAGATATAGATGGATTTGATATTTCCATAGCGCCGGGGGTAGCATCACCTTCGCCGGGAGGCTTGTATTATGACGAAGTTATGGATATACTGGCCGGTGTTTGCAAAATGGGTGAAATTGTGGGATTTGATTTAGTTGAAGTAGCGCCACAGTATGACCCTGCAGGTATAACAACTAGGCTTGCTGCGATGACAATGATAAATCTTATGGCACAAATTATGAAAAACAAAACTAAATAGGTTTTTCTTTTATTTATTCTTTCCTTTACTAACCTAACACTATTTTGCCAAATTTTTAAATGGCATATTAATCTTATTCGCTATATGATATAATTAAGAACAAATAAAGCAACAAAAGAGAATGTTTGGTATGGGATTTCAAGGCAAAAGTCATATAAGGTTAAGAAAGTAATCAGTGTGTCGGCTAAAGATGATTAGTCATTAGTAATGTATTTAGCCGTTTAAAAAATTGTTGGAAAATTTAGGAATGAATATTATATAAATAAAAGGAAAGAGAGTTGAAATAAAATGAAAAAATCATTAATAGCAATAATATTAATAATAGGTATTATACTAATTTCAATCAGCAGTATTGTCGGAAGCTATAACAGTTTAGTAGAATTAGACGAAGAAGTAGATAACAAATGGGCACAGGTAGAAAATCAATTAAAAAGAAGGGCGGATTCAATTCCTAATTTAGTAAATACAGTTAAGGGGTTTGCTAGCCATGAGGAAGAGGTTTTTCTTGGGGTAGCCAAAGCTAGAAGCGGTATCCTGGAATCAAATACACCCGAAGAATATGCTAGAGCGAATAATGAACTAAACAGAAGTATGCAGAGCCTGAACGTTGTAATCGAAAGATACCCGGAGCTCAAAGCTAATGAAAATTTTATAAGGCTTCAAGACGAATTAGCTGGAACAGAGAACAGATTAGCTGTTGCAAGAATGGATTATAATGAAATAGTTAAAGAATTCAATAGTAAGGTTAGAAGGTTTCCTACAAATATAATGGCTAATATGTTTGGCTTCAGTCAAAAAGAGTATTTTGAAATAAGTTCAGAAGATGCAGAGACTCCGAAGGTAGAATTTTAAGTATAAAAGCTGATTATTTCTGATTAATTATTTGAATCCAAGGTTTGTTTGCGATAAATTTGTTGGGAGTTTGTAAAAACCTAATTAATTAACCCAGGTTTTACCTGGGTTTTAAATGATTTAAAATACGGTAATACCAGATAGATTTGCACATAGAATAATGTTTTAGGGGAGGGATAAAGTGAGAAAAAATAAAATTTTAATAATGCTGCTGATAGTTCTACAGTTTTTGGCTGTTACTTTTTTGGCTTATGCGGATATAGATTTGCCTAGTTCATCAGATGAATTTTATGTTTATGATGAAACAAATTCAATATCCGATGAAACAAAGGACTATATAATTAATATAAATAGAAAATTGGAAGAAGAAACAGGCTCACAAGTGGTTGTAGCCATGGTAAATAGCCTCGATGGGCTAGAAATAGAAGATTATGCACTAAAGTTGTTCAGACAATGGGGTATAGGGGACAAAGATAAAAACAACGGAGTATTGCTTATAATATCCAAAAATGAACGAAAAGTCAGAATAGAAGTAGGATATGGATTAGAAGGTGCTTTACCGGATGGAAAAGTTGGTGGTATATTAGATAACTATATAATTCCTAGTTTAAAAAATGATGATTATGATTCGGGAGTCTATATGGGATTTTCGGCTTTAGTAAATGTTATTTGTGGGGAATATGAAATAGGTATAGAAGAATTGCATGTTATAGAATCTAAAGATGGTATCAGTACAACAGTTGCATTTCCGGCTTTACCTATTTTTATCCTAATTGTTATTGTCATCCTTGTTTTAAATTCTAAAACGAGAAGATATGGAGGATACAGAGGATATGGTTGATTTGGAAGATTTGGAGGACCCGGTGGGTTCGGAGGAAGTTCACACAAATCTTCTCCATTTAATAGTGGTGGTAGTTCATTTCCTAGAAGCGGTGGAGGCTTCAGAGGCGGTGGTGGTTCTTCCGGCGGTGGAGGCGCCAGCAGAGGATTTTAATGTGATAGAGGGATGAATGTGACAGAGGGACGGCAGACTGTGTGAAAAGCACATTTTCTACTTTTTTGTCATCCTGAGCGCAGCGAAGGATCTGTATTTTAAGCCAACCAAGACTCTTCGCTTCGCTCAGAGTGACAATTGAGTGACAGTTTTTACACAGCCTGACGGAGTTATTGTCACTTTATATTACATCGTTATTATGTTAATTTAACAGTATTGGGACAGGAATTGCTTCCCCCAAATATTTGAAGGTTGGTTAGGGCGAGCTAATCTTTGGCTAAATACAGTGCTATGGATGTAGAACAGATAGTTTAATATATTAACTGTCTGTTCTATATCTTTTTTTAATAGGACAAAAAGGGCATAATGACATAAAGTTGTCACATTTTTGCTGTATAATGATAATTAAATTTGACGAATATTAAATTGGTCAAGGTTCGAGGAAATTACATATTGTATAAATATTATACTATTAATGAATAATTATTTTAGATAGCGTTAATTTGTAAAACATTTATATTTTATAATCTTAAAATTTTATATAAACATTAAATGTGCAGTTTTCTCGTTTTGATAATTGGTCGATTTTATATCTATACAATATATAACAAAGCAGGCCATAAATATTAATTATTATAGCCGGAAGGTGGTAAAAGTAATGATGGGAAGTACAATATTGTTAGTAGAAGATGAAAAAAATTTAAGAAAATTAATAAAGACTTATTTAAAAAAAGAGATGATAAATGTTGTAGAAGCTGCAGATGGCAAAGAAGCATTAGAGTTATGGGAAGATAATAAATATGACCTAATAATATTAGATGTTATGTTACCGGAGTATGATGGGTGGACGGTTTGTAAGCGAATTCGTCAGAATAGCCATGTGCCTATTATTATGCTTACAGCCAGGAGTGAAGAGGATGATAAGTTATTTGGATTTGATTTAGGAGCAGATGATTATGTTACCAAACCCTTCAGCGTGAAGGAATTAGTAGCTAGAGTTAAGGCATTATTAAAGCGAAGTAAACGTCCGTTATTAGATGAAATAATAGAAATCGAAGGGTTAAGAGTAGATAAAAAGATGCACCAGGTTTTTTTATATGATGAACCTATTAATTTAACACCCAAAGAATATGATTTATTATTAGTTTTTCTAAATAACCAAAATCAGGCCTTAACTAGAGAGGTTATTTTAGACAATGTTTGGGGATACGACTATTATGGCGATTTAAGGACAGTAGATACCCATGTCAAGAGATTAAGAAAAAAATTGAAGCATATGGGGAAACAGATTGTAACAGTTCGGGGTTTAGGATACCGTTTTGAGGTGGCAAAGTGAGAAAACAATCTATTATGAGTAAAATCCTATTATTATTCATTATTTTTACAATCGTAATTATAGGCACTTTTTGGATATTACAAAATCAGTTCTTGAACCGTTATTATATATATAATAAAATACAACAAATAAAAGGCTATAGTGTAAAAATTCACGAACAAATCAAAGATGATAATATGGACAAAGAAACCGGTGATTATATTGAATCTATTATAGAAAAAATTAACGGGCGTATGTTGATTATTGATTCGTATAATCGAATTATATATCAAGCAGGAAAGGTCCATATGAATCGTGCTAGCAAAATACCTAGCATATATTTGAAACAAGCCCGGGAAGGTAAAATTCAGCATTATCATGTTTCGGGACAACACAATTATATAGACTTGTTGACTGTGTTAATCCCCATTGAAGATCAAATTTATTTTTTCCAAACTCCATTACAACCTATAGAAGAAGCTGTTGCTATTAGCCAAAAATTTACGTTATATTTGCTATTTATTGCTTTTTTTATTGCACTAATTTTATCATGGCTTTTTTCAAAGACAATTACAAATCCATTGCTGCATTTAAATGAGGTAGCTCGCCGGATGGGACAATTAAACTTTAATGTAAAGTACGATGAGAATAGAAAAGATGAGATTGGAGATTTAGGTAGGACATTAAACTTTTTAACAGAAAAACTAAAAAATACAATTGAGGCACTTCAAGAAGAATTACAAAAAGAAAGAAAGATAGATAAAATGCGTAAACAGTTTATTGCCCGTGTTTCACATGAGTTGCAGACCCCAATTTCCCTAATACGCGGGTATACTGAAGCTTTGCAAGATGGAATGGCTGCAGATAAGGATGAAGAAAAAGAGTATTTTGATATTATTGAAGGTGAAACTATTAAAATGAGCAGTTTAATAAAGGATTTATTAGATTTAGGACAGTTAGAGTCCGGAAGTTTTAAAATAAACATGGAATCATTTAATATTGTTTCAATGATTCACCAAATATTACTGAAATTTGAGTTGTTTAAAAAAGAAAAGAAATTAAGATTTCAGGTAACTAGGGAAACTGATTGGGAAGAGGTTATAGGGGATGAATATAGAATCGAACAAGTTATTACAAACTTACTTCAAAATGCAGTAAACCATTGCAATATTGGCGGTCTAATTGAGATTACAATTCAAGAAGAAAAAGATAAAATTAAAATAAATATTTATAATGATGGTGAACAAATTAAAGAACAAGAGAGGGAAGCAATTTGGCAAAGTTTTTATAAAATAAAAGAAGGGAAAAAGGGAACAGGATTGGGTTTAGCAATAGTTAAAAATGTATTGCAGCTTCATGAAAGTGAATATGGTATTGAAAATCAACAATCGGGTGTAACATTCTTTTTTACATTAGACAAAAGTTTCTCATAGTTGTCACAAAATTGTCACTTTAAAAGTGTATATTAATGTTGTAAAGAAAAATTATAAAAGAGTCAGGATAGTGGGCAATAATTAATTGTGGAAAAATAAAAAGTTGGCGGCAGGTTATTTTGTTTAAAAACATATTTTATTTATTTTTTCTATAGCAAAATGACACTATCAAAAATTAGGAGGTGATAAAATGAATAAGAGAATGAAATTATTGTTAGTAACATTAAGTCTAGTAGTGATAATGGCAGTACCGGTATTTGCAAACCAAGGTGTATTAAGAAATCATAGATTTCTGCGGGGAACAGGCCGACAAACAAATATTGAAATAATAGCAGATAAGGCTGGAATCCCTGTAGAAGAATTGTTAGCGAAAAAAGAATCAGGATTATGTTGTAAGGATTTTTTAGATGAATATGGTTTAGGCGCTGAAGAAATAAGGAAAGAAAGGCTAGAAAAAGAATTTGAGGCAGTAGATGAAAAAGTTACATCAGGCGATATTACTGAAGAAGAAGGAAAAATAATTAAAGAAAAAATACAATCCCATAAATTTTTACAAGATTGCAATGGGCCCCATCATGGAAAACGGGAATGTATGAAGTTAAATAAGAATTTAAAACGAATGAAAGGCAATTGTGGAAGGGGTTCAAGATTTACAGAATAAGTAACAAGTAGACGGGGTTATTGTCACTTATAAATTGCCTATATAACGGAAAGTTGCATAAATTGCCTATATAACGGAAAATTTCAGATTGACAAGTGGATGGGGGTTAGTGCCATATTAGCGTGACACTAACTCTGTTTCCCTGTCACTCTTTTGACATAAAAGAGCGAAAAACCGGCTATATTCTCATTTTTGACAGTTGGAGAAAACAAAAAGCTTGGAAATTCCCACAGGTAGTGGGTTTCAAGCTTTTTATTATATTTACAAAACTGCGTAATATTTTTATTTTTTTGTTACCTTAAAAATATTTTTCATCTATAATTTCATAAGCATCATCTTCTAAATTAGTGCATACAGCGTAAAAACCATCAAATGCTTCTTCAGTGGCAATTAATCTTGTATTTATATTGTATAATTCCTTGTTATATAAAACAACTTAAAAAGTTTTATCATAAAGTTTTATCATAGGAAAACTATTATTAGTTTATGATATAAGTTTTATGCCATAAGTATCTTTGTGCTTTATTCTTATAAATACATAAAAAAGTGAATAAAATACATGGGACATCAGGAGATCAGGTATGTAAATAGTATGTATAAGAATTTGTTAATTTGTTAAAGATATAACATATAATAAAAATAAAAAAATAAAGAAGGGGTAAAATATTATGAAAGGTTTTGCAATGTTAGGCATTAATAAGGTCGGCTGGATTGAAAAGGAAAAGCCGGTTGCAGGTCCTTATGATGCAATTGTTAAACCGGTTGCGGTTGCACCTTGTAGTTCAGATATTCATACGGTATTTGAAGGTGCTTTAGGGGAAAGAACAGATATGATTTTAGGCCATGAGGCAGTGGGGGAAGTAGCTGAAGTAGGTAGTGAGGTTAAAGATTTTAAACCTGGGGATAGGGTAGTTGTACCTGCTATTACACCTGATTGGAGGACCATAGAAAGTCAAATAGGTTTTTCACAGCATTCAGGAGAAATGTTGGCGGGTTGGAAATTTTCAAACTTTAAAGACGGAGTTTTTGGGGAATTTTTCCATGTAAACGATGCAGATATGAACTTAGCTTATCTTCCGGATGATATTTCGGTTGAAGCAGGAGTTATGATAACAGATATGGTGACCACAGGATTTCATGGAGCAGAATTAGCGGATATTCAACTAGGGGATACTGTTGTTGTAATGGGTATAGGTCCTGTAGGATTAATGGCAGTAGCAGGAGCTAAAATTCTAGGCGCAGGTAAACTTATAGGAGTAGGAAGCAGAAGAGCTTTAGTAGAGGCTGCAAAGTTTTACGGAGCTACCGATATTGTTAATTATAAGGATGGACCTATTGAGGATCAAATAATGGATCTTACTAATGGAAGAAGTCCGGATAGGGTAATTATAGCCGGAGGAAATCCGGATATTATGGCGACTGCTGTAAAATTGGTAAGACCCGGCGGTAAAGTTTCGAATGTAAACTATTTTGGTTCGGGAGATACAATTCCTATACCTAGAGTTGAATGGGGATGTGGGATGGCTCATAAGAACATACTAGGAGGGTTGACTCCGGGTGGAAGAGACAGAATGGAAAAATTAATAGATTTAGTTAGATACAATAGGGTAGACCCGGACAGATTAGTAACTCATAAATTCCACGGATTTGACCATATAGAGGAAGCTTTAATGCTAATGAAGGATAAACAGGACGATTTAATTAAACCTATAGTATTTGTTGAATAATTGAAAATAGAAAATAAATATAACCCAGGCAAAAGTTATATGCATGCCTGGGTTTTTATTTTGTAATAATAAACTCCATTTAATTTGACAATAAATTCCTAAAATGGAGTTTTCTATTGCCTAAATCCAAATT
>CAYLIZ010000005.1:18301-32353 GCA_964383985.1 uncultured Alkaliphilus sp.
GAGGGACAGGGGGACGGGAGTTTTGTCCCACGAGTTGGAGGAATATGATGAACAGTTGGTAAGGAGACTTATTGAAAAGGTTACGATCTTTGATGATAGATTCATAGTTGATATTGTTATGGATAAGGAGTGGACACCATGTTTGATGTTAACGAGCTATTAGAAGAAGCTATCAGAGAAACTGAAAATCTGAATGAAGGTGAAGTCTTTCTGGTTAAAGATCTATTCAAGGGCTATGCGTGGAACAGAATACCAAGAAAGGATCGACTTCTGCTCGGAACTTTATTTCTTAACTGTGTTAGCAAAACGAATGGTAATATAAAGGCCATTGAAAAGACTTCATCTAATCAGCAGAAGTATAAGAAATTTTGCGGATAGCTTCATTACTGTTAGGAGGGTTTATTTTATCATTAAGGTTAAGTTTGATTGGTCATAAGCAGAAGAATGGTATTCTGTAAAAATAGCCGGTGTACGGTTAAGATACTCAATGGTATTAGAATAGAACTAGATTATCTTTTATTTAACTAATTAGCAGAAAGTAAAATGCTGATCTTTATAGGAGGAAATAATGGTTAAAAAACGTAGAAAGGCTTTAGTAATCACTTTAGCCATTTTAATTTTTATGGTAGTTTATTATTTTTTACAACTTAATTGGATTTCAGTCTCAAATGAAACTATTCAAATAGAAGATTTACCAAAAGAATTTAATGGTTTTAAAGTCGTGCAGTTATCTGATTTGCACAATAAAGAATTTGGAGAAGGGAACAAAAGGTTAGCTAAAAAAATCAAAAGAATAGACCCAGATATAATTATTATAACTGGTGATATGTTAAATAACTCTCAAGATATACCAAATAACGGAGAAGTTCTAATAAAGTTAATTAAAAATCTAAATAATAACTATCCGATTTATTATGTGACAGGTGAACATGAAGAAGGTTTATATTATGAAGATAGAAACAAGTATCATAAAGAAGGCACAAAAGAAGCATACGAAGAAAAATTAAGCAATCTTGGTGTTGAAGTTCTAAATGATAGACAAATAACAATTACAAAGCAAGATTCAAAAATTAACTTGTACGGTCTAAAAGATCACTTGTCAGGAGAAATCCAAATTAAAGAGCGGTTAGGCGAAACGAATGAAAACGAAGTGAATATTTTACTTTCGCATAGACCTTTCTATTTTGATGAATATGCTGATTGGGGTGCAGATTTAGTCTTTTCTGGTGATACTCACGGGGGAATGATACAACTACCTTTTATCGGAGGAATTGTTTCAACAGAGGGGTTTTTCCCAGAATATGATGGTGGGTTGTTTCATAAAGAAAACTCAATAATGGTTGTAAGTAGAGGTTTAGGAAACAATCCAATTCCACTTAGAATAAATAATCGACCAGAGGTTGTTGGAATTACCCTAAAAAGTAAGTAAGTAGAAATTCTTATTGATGTAATAGGGTTTATCAACCGGTATGCGAATGCTTTACAAACTCATCCCAGAAGTAGCTAAAGCTATTATACGAAAGGTTACTACTGAGCTTGTGAAAGATTGAAAGATATCAAAAGAAAGAAAGGAAGCAGCTATACATTATGGCTTGTTGAGGGTGATGCAAATTGACGAATAAGATCAGCAATTCACATATAAAAGCATTAAGAGAACAATTCAAAAAATATCTGAATGACAATTATGATCACCTGAAAGATAAAAGTGTAATTTATAGCGATGCCTTCTATCCTTTTCGACATGATATTGGGATGGATTTCTGGGATGTATTTGTCGATGAGAATTCATTAAGAAAAGCACGTGAATAATTAGAAATCAAGTTCACTTATGAGCAATCCCACAAGAACCCAAAAAGAGATTCCTATAGGTACATACTGTTATCAGAGTATTCATGTTATACATACCAAGGAGAGGAGATAAAAATAAATGATGGAGATTATACTAAATGTGTTTTAATTAATGTAGCTAATATTGATATAATAGAAATTGTTTATGATAAAGATAGCAAAAAGATTCAAAAACCCAAAGAAAAGGTCTACAGAACAAGATAGAAACAATGCCAGCTGAAATAAGAGATATTATCATTCAATTAGTTAGTGAAAATAGGCCTGAATCTGCTAATTCTTTTATGGAACAATACATTAGACTTTCACCAAACAATATTGAGAGATATTCGCTGGAAGCATTTACGGTTTCGGGTAAACAATTTTAAGGCTGGCCGGGGAAAAGATATAAAGAATCGAAATATAACAAGTTATAGAGGAACCGTTTAAGGGGGCAAACGAAAGCATGAAAAAAAATGATATTATTAATGCTATTAGCAGTAAATACGGGGATATATATCTACATTCGGAGTACTTACCTGAGGCATATTGCGAAAATATTGAGAATGTCAAAGCTGTTGTATTGGGATGTGATCCCTCAAATAAAAATGGCGAAAAATTTAGTAAGGCATTTGGCCTTGACAAAACCATGAAATATTTTACGAACATTGACAGAAATTTGGAAAAGATAGGTTTATGTAAATCAGAAGTATATATTGATAATCTTTGTAAGAATTATTTTACAAAGGAAACATATGATAATGAACGATTGTGGTTAGAAATTGCAAATAAATTTTGGACACCCTATTTAAAAGATGAATTGGATAAGCTATTTCCATTAACAATACCGGTACTTGTGACATCAGACATTTTATTAGAAACCCTATGTTATAAGGGATGTTATCATAAGACAAAAAATGAAATTTATTATAGAGAATGTATACATATAAAAGCCAATCAAAATAAATTAGAAAGAAACCTTATACCATTATTCAGGCATTATAAATATTCACTTCGCAATTGGGTCAATTATACTGATTATGTTAAAAAACTATTACAAAATTAATATTAGAAGAGTAGCGGTGAATTTATTCACCGGATGTTTAAAATTCGAAAGATGCTAACAGATGGAGGACTAGCAGAAAAAATAATAAGGGGCTCAATGATAATTTAACCTTGAAATTGATACAATCTTTCTCTAGGGAGGTACTCCATAACAGTCAATATATCCAGGGCATTATCAAATTATTAAAGGACAATGATTATGATAACCTAGCTTATATAGCAATTCTAGTAAAAAATTAAGTAAAGGAGCAATTCAATGAATAGGTATATAGAGGTCATCCATAATATATTACCATTACTGTCCACCATAGAGGAAGGGCTAAGGCATATAAAGCAACAACTTTCAGAAATTCGCTATGAGGAGGCCTTTGGTCTGTTATAAGACTCTATCATGGGTATAGCTAGTATAGAAACTGCTTTACGGCCTATGGAAGCTAAATTAAAGGTATTACAGGATTCTGAAACTGTCTGGGCAAAAGAAGAACTAAATCGGCATATGAGCGAAATAGTAGCCCTTTATGAAAAAGCAAAGTATGAGGAATTAGAGGAAAAGGCAAATCTGGTGTTGGGAGCTTTTATTGCTTGGAGGAAAATTATTGAGGAAATAGTAAGACATAAAATTGTTTCCTAGGGAAAGGGGTTGGCTGGTTTTATGCCTCGCATTGATAATGGAATAGTGGCTATGTTTTATAGTAATATAAAATGAATATTTTTTGAGAAAAGGAAGTGTGCATTACGATTTAGTAAAAGCGTGAGATACACTTCTTTTATTTATTTATAATTATATATGGTTAAGGTCGTTAAGAGCAGAAGAGCGACTATTGTTGTTATGGACCTGTTCAACAGTTCCTTGACCCACCACTAAATACCAAATCAGAAGAATCAATCATTATCCTAAATTTCCAAAACGAAACCGATCTCGTTATCTGTAATCTTTTATAATTGTTAATTAAACAGCTATATTTGTTAATTGAAAACTATACCATATTATAATCGAAAACTGTTGCAAACAGGATAATGGTTCTTTGTTTTTGGCAGGATGCCGAGATGGAATACGGGGACGTCATTAAAGCTATAAAAATATAAGAAAATACTAAAAAGCATTTTAGAAGTCTTTAAAATAAGGTATAATATATACAAAGACAGGTGATTATATGGATAAATTAAATCAACCACATGATAAATATTTTAAAGCTACATTTGGAAAAGTAGCATTTGCTAAGGATTTTTTAAACAATTATTTACCGGAGGAATTAGTAAATATAATGGAAAAAGAAGCTTATATATATTTCTTATTTGAACATAAATCATATAAGGATAGAATGGTTATATTTCAAGTATTAAAATATATGATAGAAATATGGGAAGCGAAAATAAAAAATGATTTAGAAATGAAAAAGAAAGGTATAATATTTGATACAGAAGATATAGAAATACCAATAGTAGTATATCATAATAAAGATAAATGGAATATAAAAAGAACATTAGGAGAAATGATTCCAAACTTTATGGAATTACCGGACAACATAAAAAAATACATACCAAATTTTGAATATATGTTAGTTGACTTAGCCTATCCTGATGAAAATAAAGAAATAAATTTAGCGGAGGAGCACTCCATAATTATTAAAATACTAAGCAGAGCAAGATATGCAACAAAAGATGAAATAATAGAGATATTTACAGAAACTATAACCTTACTTATAAAGACTAAAGATAACGATATAGTTAGACAATATATAACAGAAAGTATAATATATATAATAAGCGTTAGAGATGACTTGGACAAAAATGAATTGATTGAAATAGCAGGAAAAATATCAGAAAAAGGTGGTGATATAGTTATGACATTAGCTGAAAGATTAATAGAAGAGGGTATAGAAAAAGGTAAAAAGGAAACATTAGTAGAAAATATCATAACTTTATTAACTATAAAATTTGGAACTATACCATCAGATATTAAAGAAAAAATATCAAAACTTGATAATAAAATATTAAACATAATACTAACAGAAATATTTAGATATGAGTATTTAGATGATATAAAGAAATATCTTAAATAATTGTTCTTTTTAAGAGTTCATTCGAATCTGTGTATCGCTAAAAATTACAAAAAATAGCATGGTCGGACTTTAAAAACATAAAATGTTGACTCGGGGTTAAACCTCGGGTCTTTTTGTATTTTTATATTAAAAAATATGCAGGCAATTTCATGGAAAAGATGATAGTGGATGGATTAATGTATTTTGGAATTAATATTTCACATGATACTGTAATACGGATTTTAAGGAGACTGCCAAAAAATCTAAATAAAGTTGATAAAACTGTTATCAATATAGTAGAATAGAGGCGAATTTATTCACCGGAAGTTAGTTATTCATTAAAGAATATACGTAGCTTCGAATTCATTCGAACATTACATTATTTATTTTCACTAGTAGAAAACAGATAATAACTGTATAGTCTTTTATATTGAATAAAACAAAAAGTTAATGATATAATAAATATAGTTTATATACGGAGGGACGCAAAATGAAAGTGATAGTTGATAGATTTGAAGGTGAATATGCAGTTTGTGAAAAAGAAAATTTAGACATGATTAATATAGAAATAAAAAAACTTCCCAAAGGAGTTAAGGAAGGAGACGTATTAATAATTGAAGAAGACAGTATTAGAATAGACAAAGACGAAACAAAAAATAGAAGAAATAGAATTAGAAAATTGATGGACGATTTGTTGGAATAAGAAAAACAACAATACGTCAAAAAACAACAATACTTGACACAACAAATAAACATGCTATAATAAAGTAGCATCAGTTACTGCAAACATTGAATGGGGGTAGATGGGTGCTGGTGTGCCCTCTGGTCTTCAAAACCAGCACGAGGGGTTAGGAGCCTCTTGGGTGGGTTCGATTCCCACGTACTCCCGCCATTGAAAAATAGCCGCTTTTGCGGTCTTTTTTATTTCTACAATTTTTCCGGCAAGGTCCAAAAAATCAAAAACTTCTAACATTCTTCTAACATTTTGCTAACATTAAATTTATTTTGACCTAAAAGTAGAGCAGAGGCAAGACCTCTGCTTTAATGTTTATTCTTTCTTGTTTCTTTTTCCTTCTGCTTTAATATTTATTCCTTTTCTGCCTCCCTTTCTCTAAGCAAGAGACTAATACAATAAATTCCTGACAAACCAACTAGCGAGTAAATAATTCTGCTAGCTAGGATATCCTGCCCACCAAATATTGATGCAATTAAATCATATCTAAAAAAACCGATTAAACCCCAATTTAATGCACCAATAATAACAAGTATTAAAGCCAGTCTATCTAGCGATTCGTTCATAGGTATATCACTCCTAAACAAAATTAATTTTGATATTAGTATAGATTATTTTAAAATAACTATACTTTTTGTAAGTTTAACCATATAACACATGACTTATTCCTTTATTTATTGTAATTTATAATTAAAGAAAATAACAAACCTCCGAGAGTATAAATTTCAAGAAAATGGTTAAAATATTATCCTAGATACGTTAGGAGGTTTATTTAATGAGAAGAAGAAGGGTATTCCCGCTGATAATTAGTTTTCTAGTATTAGCCCTTGTTTTTGGCTCTATAGGGTTTGTTGCTGCTTATTATAAATATTCAGGACAAATAGCAAGGGAAAGATCCGAAAGACAAAAGGAACAGGAATTACTACAGGCTTTAATTAAGGAACAGGAGAATTGCTCACATAATATCGATAGGAGCAATGAAGTAACAGTTACAAATTATAATGATATTATTAACAATAAAACAGAATTAATATATAAAACATTACATACACAATGCGAAGATATTATAGAAGAGGTACAAAAGCCTGAACCGGAATTAATAGGTTTAAATAAAGATGGATTTAAAGAATACTTGACAAAAAATCAATTAAATTGGGAAATAGAGAGCTTTTCGAAGGAAAAGGTTGTTTTATCAAGACAGGTAAACAAGGTTTGTCCAAACCATTATCTGGTTACTGTAAACAAGGGTTATATTACTATATATAAATATAATGAAGATGGTAGTAAAGAATTAGTAGAGCAAACAGATATTCCTATTAATATTTTGCCGGTCATGGATCAAGAAAAGTTACAGAAAGGTATTCTCGTAGATACCAAAAAAGAAGTTAATCAATTACTAGAGGATTATAGTAGTTAATATTATAATTTAGAGTATATGATAGTCAACTATATCTAACAAACTGTACTTTATTAAGTAGACAGTGAAAATAATAAAAATAATTCTAAATAGCGCAGCTGAAGCTCGATATTCCATCGTGCTAAGGCTGTTTTTTATTTTTCGTTAGATTTTGGATTTGCATGTCTATAGCATAACGAACGAATTTAACAAAAACATAAATTTTTATAATGATATATATTTTTTAAAAGTTAGCATTTTAAGTAATATTATGCTAAACTAAAAAATAACAAATTTGATACATGGGGAAATGACATAATCAATGTTTATACAAAAATTTCGAAATTATAAAATATAAATATCTTGCAAATAAATTCTATCGAAAATAACTACTAGTATAATATTTATGCAATTTCCTTACATAATAAAAATATAAATAAATGATGGGTGGAATATAAAAAATGATTATACTGGGAATTGATCCGGGACTTGCAACATTAGGGTGTGGTATAATACATTATGAAGGTAATAGTTTTAAGGCTATAGCTTATGGAAGTATTATAACACCGAGCACAATATCCATGCCTATGAGACTAAAAAAGATATATGATGAATTAAATGAACTTATAATTAAATATAATCCGGAGGTTGTAGCTATAGAAGAGTTATTTTTTAATATCAATGTTAAAACTGCATTGTTAGTCGGACATGCTAGAGGGGTAGCCGTGCTAGCCGCAGCCAATAATAACAAAGAAATATTTGAATATACGCCCTTACAGGTAAAACAAGGGGTAGTTGGCTATGGCAGAGCAGATAAAATGCAAGTACAGCAGATGGTAAAAACATTATTAAATCTTCCCGAGGTACCTAGACCGGATGATGCTGCCGATGCATTGGCAGTAGCAATTTGTCATGCGCACACTGGGAATTTTAAAGATATGTTTAAAATAAAATAGGTTTTGGGGGACTGCTAATGTTTGAATACTTAAAGGGGACTGTTGTTGATATTGTTGCAGATAAAATAATAATGGAAGTAAGTGGAATAGGTTATAGAATTAACAGCACTACAAATAGTATTTCTAGAATTACAAAGGGTGAATATGCTACTATTTATACTCATTTGGTAGTTCGGGAAGATGAATTAAGTTTATATGGTTTTGCATCTATGGAAGAATTATCAATGTTTCAGCTGTTACTTTCTGTTACAAAAATAGGTCCAAAGGTTGCAAGTGCAATTTTGTCTACTCACACACCGGGCAAATTAGGGGTTTATATATTAAATAAAGATGTAAGATTAATATCCAAAGCGCCTGGAGTAGGGAAAAAAACTGCTGAGCGGATAATATTAGAGTTAAAAGATAAGGTGGATAAATTTAATATCGGATACGAATATGAATTATATAATGAAGAAGATATGTATAGTGATGATAAAGAAATTGTGGAGGCCTTAATGGCTTTAGGTTACAATAAAATTGAAGCAGAAAAGGCGGTTCAAGCTGTAAAACATGAGGATTTAGCCACTGAAGATATCTTGAAAAATGCACTTAGATTTTTAGCGAAGTAAAAGAGGGAGGTAGAGTATGTGATAACAGAAGTTGAGGAAAGAATTATAACAAGTACAATAAAATCTGAAGATAGAGGAATCGAAGGCGGGTTGCGTCCAAAATTTTTAAAAGATTATATAGGGCAAGACAAAGTAAAAGAAAAATTAAAAATATTTATAAAAGCCGCAAAGCAAAGAAAAGAGGCTCTAGATCATGTTTTGCTTTATGGACCTCCCGGTTTAGGAAAAACAACCTTGTCTAATATTATAGCCAATGAAATGAATGTAAATATTAAAACTACATCCGGGCCGGTAATAGAAAGACCGGGAGATTTGGCTGCTATTTTAACAAATTTATCAGAAAATGATGTTTTATTTATAGATGAAATTCATAGACTCAATAGGACAGTAGAGGAGATCCTTTATCCCGCAATGGAAGATTTTGCTTTGGATATCATTATAGGTAAAGGACCCAGCGCAAGATCTATTAGATTGGATTTATCAAAGTTTACACTGATAGGTGCGACTACAAGGATAGGGTTATTAACTTCTCCCCTCAGAAATAGATTTGGCGTAATTACAAGGTTGGGGTTATACAATGTAGATCAATTAAAAGATATTATAAAACGTTCTGCATATATTTTAAATGTTTATATAGATGATGAGGGAGCGACAGAAATTGCTAAAAGATCAAGAGGTACACCGCGTATAGCCAATAGACTTCTAAAAAGGGTGAGGGATTTTGCGCAGGTTAAAGGTGATGGACGGATAACTGTAAATATTGCACAAAAAGCTTTGGCTTTGTTTGAGGTGGATTTATTAGGGTTAGATAATATTGATAAAAAGGTAATTAAAACTATAATACATAATTTTGATGGTGGTCCGGTAGGTTTGGATACTTTGGCGGCTTCAACCGGTGAAGAAAAAGATACAATAGAAGACGTGTACGAGCCCTATTTGTTGCAAATAGGCTTTATTAATCGTACACCAAGAGGAAGAGTAGCAACAAAAAAAGCATATGGGCACTTTAATATACCTCACCAAACCATCGTTTAACTATTGTTTAACCATCGTTTAGCTATCGTTTAACTATTGTTTATGGGGGGGCAAATAAAATGAAAAAAACTAGGATTATAATATTTTTACTATTAGTTTCCGTAATATTTACTGCGAATACATTTAATGTATTTTCATACGATAAGCTTGTATTGCCATATTACATAAAAATAGGGCTATTTTTTGATAGGACAGCGAAATCATCATTATTATTAGAGAGTGACACAACTTTTGAGGTAGGAATCTTTAGTGAAGATGAATTTATCAATCTTTTTAATTTAGATGAAAACAAAATCTTACTAAGAAAGGACAAATTTTACATAGATGAAAATTTAGATTTGAATGGGTATATAGCAAACACGAATGAGAAAGAATCATATATGGAAGATTGTTTCCACATTCAAATAGGCGAAGATTTTACTGATTATATCGAAGCCTATCATTTTTTAAATTCAGTTGATATAGAAGATATTAAAACTTACCTATGTTATGAAGGTGGATGGAAAATTTACGGGGGTTTATATACAAACGAATTTGATGCTAGTGAGGAATCAAATAACATAAATATAAATTATGGTTATAATACTAAAATAATAAACCCATCCGGCAAAAGGGTCCAAGTTGTAGATAAAAAAGGTAATATAATATTTATGTATGATTCGTCGGATGAAATTTATTTTGCCGGTAAACATAATAATATCCCTTTAGTAAATGTAGAAGGAATTGATTATAGGGGCGGCATTACCGCTAAAAGATTGTTTAATAGTGATATGACTATAATTAATAAACTGCCTTTAGAAGAATACTTGTATGGGGTTATCCCATCAGAGGTGTTTGCATCTTGGCCAATGGAGGCCCTAAAGGCGCAAGCCGTAGCAGCAAGGGGATTTGCTGTTACTAATCTTAACAAATACAAAAAATTTAATTTCAATTTATGCACAACTACATATTCACAGGTGTATAAAGGATATAGTGGAGAACATCCTAATACAAATAAGGCAGTTGATGAAACTAAAGATATAGTTATAACTTATGATGGTAAATTGATAGAGCCTTACTATCATTCTAATAGTGGAGGACATACTGAAGATAGCGAAAATGTTTGGACAAATCCACTTCCATATATCAGAGGGGTAAAAGATGATTTCTCATTAGATGCACCTTATAGCACCTGGTCTGCTTCATTTACTAAAGAAGAAATAAAGGAATGTTTAGCTAGTAATAATATATTTATTGGGGATATTCTAGATATGAAGGCTTCTGTTTCGAATAATGGGCGAGTTTTGTCTCTGGCAATATATGGAACAAAGGGGCAGGAGACTTTAGAAAAAGAGAGAAGTAGATTAGTTTTTGGATTAAGAAGCAATCAATTTACAGTTAACTCTAGTAATGCTGAAAGTATTGATAATAGCAGTGATGGTTATACGGAGTTGGTCGTTTTAAGTGGAATAGACCCTAAACCACGGGCTATCAATTTAGAAGGTAAATACATAATTAATAATAATGGAATACATGAAATTAAAAACATGGGAGAAATTTTAATATATGATGGAAGACAATACAAAAACATAAATAAAAAAGAAGCAACAAGAGGATCAATTAGAAGGCCTTCGTCCCCAAATGAGTTTATATTTGATGGAAAGGGATATGGACATGGTTTGGGTATGAGTCAATATGGGGCAAAGAAGATGGCAGAGTTAGGCTACAAATACGATGAAATATTAAAACATTATTATACAGGGGTAGAGGTTGAATAATTTATGGAAACAAAGGACTTTGATTTTTATTTGTCAAATGAATTGATTGCACAAACACCTCTAAAAAATAGGGATAGTTCAAGATTATTAATTTTAGATAAAAAAACCGGGAAGGTAGAACATAGTTATTTTTATAACATTATAGATTTTTTAAATTCGGGGGACTGCCTAGTACTAAATGATACTAGAGTATTGCCTGCAAGGTTAATTGGTAAAAGAGAGGATACTGGTGGCAAAATAGAATTTTTATTATTAAAGAGAATAGACTTAGATACCTGGAAAGTATTAGTTAAACCGGGAAAAAGAGCAAAACCGGGTAGTCGATTTATATTTGGCGATGGGTCATTATGTGCCGAGGTTATAAATATAGATGAAGAAGGTTCTAGAATTATAAAATTTGAATATGAAGGAATTTTTGAAGAGATATTGGACAGATTAGGGCAAATGCCTTTACCTCCATATATTACAGAAAAACTAGAGGAAAAAGAAAGATATCAAACAGTATATTCTAAAAATCAAGGTTCTGTAGCTGCACCCACAGCAGGTTTACATTTTACCAAGGAATTATTAGGAAAAATAGAAGAGAAGGGTATAAGGATAGCATATATTACCCTACATGTTGGTTTGGGTACATTTCGTCCCGTAAAGACAGAAAAAATAGAAGAACACAAAATGCATTCAGAATTTTATATTATTGATGAATTAGCCGCTAATATTATTAATAGCACAAAAAATCAAGATAATAAAATAGTTGCAGTGGGTACCACTAGTTGTAGAACTTTGGAATCTGCAGCGGATGAGGATGGAAAAGTGAAACCTAGCAGTGGATGGACGGACATTTTTATTTATCCGGGATACAGTTTTAAGATTGTAGATAATTTAATTACTAATTTTCACTTGCCGGAGTCCACATTGATTATGTTAGTTAGTGCCTTGGCGGGGCGAGAAAAGGTTTTGAAAGCATATGAAATAGCAGTGAAAGAAAGATATCGATTTTTTAGTTTTGGGGATGCGATGTTCATTAAATAGGAGTGAATGTTAGTAATGGCAATCAGATACGAACTTATAAAAACATGCAAACAAAGCGGAGCAAGATTAGGCAAATTATATACACCACACGGAATAATAGATACACCTATTTTTATGCCTGTGGGCACCCAGGCAACAGTCAAGACAATGACACCGGAGGAGTTAATAGAAATCAATTCTCAGATTATTTTAAGCAATACATATCATCTATATTTAAGGCCGGGGCATAAACTGATTGAAAAAGCAGGTGGGTTACACAAATTTATGAATTGGGATAAACCGATTTTGACCGATAGTGGGGGTTTTCAGGTATTCAGTTTAGGGCCTCTTAGAAAGATAAGTGAAGAGGGTGTGGAATTCAGATCCCATATAGATGGTTCAAAGCATTTCATCAGCCCGGAGAAATCTATTGAAATACAAAATTCCTTAGGCGCTGATATCATAATGGTCTTTGATGAATGTGTTTCATATCCGGCAGGATATGATTATGTAAAAAACTCTCTTGAAAGAACTACTAGATGGGCAGAGCGGTGTAAAAAAGCACATAATAATATTGAAAATCAAGCATTATTTGGAATAATCCAAGGGAGCGTATATAGAGATTTAAGAAAGCAAAGTGCCGAGGAGATAATAGAAATAGGTTTTCCGGGATATGCTATAGGTGGGTTAAGTGTAGGGGAACCTAAACCACTTATGTATGAAATCCTAGAATATATAACACCCTTAATGCCGGAAGATAAGCCAAGGTATTTGATGGGGGTGGGCGGTACGGATGATTTAATAGAAGGGGCAATTAGAGGAATAGATATGTTTGATTGCGTACTACCTACAAGAATTGGTAGAAATGGTACTGCCATGACTAGCCAGGGTAGGGTGGTAATCAAAAATGCTATTCATACAGAGAGTCTCGAGCCATTGGATTCGGAATGTAACTGTTACACATGCAAAAATTATACAAGGGCCTATTTACGTCATTTATTTAAGGCAAATGAAATTTTAGGTCTTAGATTGCTTACATATCATAACTTATATTTTCTATTAAGGTTAATGGAAAATATAAGGCAAGCCATCAGGGAAGATTGCTTATTAGATTATAAAAATAAATTCTTTCAAAAATATGGGCACGAATTATAATGTATTATATTTCATATTATTAGGCAATAATACATAAATATAGTATTTATTTTAAACTATTTGCAGGGAATTTATTATATTTGTTGAATCAATTTATATATATAATAATATATTATAATATTAAAAAGGAGGCGGAATATCGAAATGCCATCGCAATATGTAAGTTTAATATTCCCATTAGGGGTACTTGTAGTTTTTTATTTTATATTGATAAGGCCACAGCAAAAAAGGGATAAAAAGATTAGGGAAATGAGGAGCAATTTGAAAGTTGGAGATGAGGTAATCACTATTGGCGGTATTTATGGTAAGATTATCAAAGCGAAAGATGATACCATCACTATTGAAGTTGGGCCGGATAAAACAAAATTACCTACGACTAGATGGGCCATCGGTTCTGTGGTTTCGCAGGATAAAGGTCCGGATAATTAAAAAATAATTATGTTGAAAAGAAGCAGCCACGCTGCTTTTTTTTA
>CAYLIZ010000006.1:0-27711 GCA_964383985.1 uncultured Alkaliphilus sp.
TGTATAAAGCAAAATGTGCGGGGAAAAGATATAGTAGCTAGATATGGGGGAGAGGAAATAATTATTATATTAAAGGGTATAGATAAAATAGGGGCCAAAACTATAGCAAATCGTATTCGTCATTCGATTTTTAATCTTTCGGTAGATGGTGTAAGTGTCACTGTATCTATAGGTATTTCAACATACAGAATTGATAGTTTCGATAAGAAAAATTTAATATTTATTGCAGATCAATGTTTATACGAAGCAAAAAGTATCGGAAAAAATCAGGTGGTAAGCAAATAATTACATAGTTAAAATAGCTAAACAAGTGATGTGAAGTAGTAAAAATTCTCATCGCTTGTTTTTTTATTTGTCCATATAATATATTAATTTAACCTGTTGTGCCAGTATTATTTGGCTGTATATCAGCACAATAGGTTAATTTAGCGAAGTATACAAATAATGATAGTTGTCAATAATACTAAAGTGGCAAAGAGGAGGGATTTCGTGGCTATAAAAATTGGTATTCCAAGAGGATTATGGTTTTATGATTATTATCCTTTATGGAAGGCCTTTTATGAATATTTGGGTGCAAAAGTTATTTTATCCAGACCTACTAATAAACAAATACTGGACCAAGGTGTAAAAAATACAGTGGATGAGGCATGCCTTCCGGTAAAAATTTTTAATGGACATGTGATAGATTTAAAAAATAAAAAAGTAGATTATATCTTTATACCTAAGATGATGAGTGTCTATGAAAAAGAGTATATATGTCCAAAATTTTGCGGACTTCCGGAAATGGTTTTGCATTCAATTAAAGGATTGCCGCCACTAATAGATGTTGAAATTAATTTTAACAAATCCAGGAAGAACTTGATAGATACAGTATATAAATTTGGATATTACATTACCTGGGACAGGAAAAAAATCAGAAAGGCATATAATCAGGCTTTAAAGAGTTATAAAAATTATAAAAATACAATAAAAAAAGGCAATTTACCCGTGGATGGGGACTTTATCAAGGCAAATAATGATTCTGTATCTTTCGTAGAAAATAGAAAAAGAATAGCAGTAGTGGGACATACTTATAATATGTATGACAGCTATAGTTCCATGAATTTGCTTAACAAGCTAAAGGAAAACAGGGTTGATATTGTTGTTCCCGGAATGATCGGTTTTGAACATATTAATAAATATGCAAATACATTAGATAAAAAGATGTTCTGGAGCTTTGGAAGAAAGCTTTTAGGTACTTCCATGTATTTGGCTGAGTCTAAGGATGTGGATGGTGTTATATATGTATCCTCATTTGGATGCGGCATTGACTCTATAATACAATATTTATTTGAAATAAAATCAAGAAAAGAAGGGAAAATCCCTTTTTTATTATTAACTATAGACGAACACACAGGTGAAGCAGGAATTAATACGAGGATTGAAGCTTTTTTAGATATGATTGAATGGAGGAAAAGACATGAAAGTAACATTTCCACACATGGGTAATCAATACGTAGCCACAAAGGTGCTTCTGGAAGAACTGGGAGTGGATTTGGTAATTCCACCTCAATGTAGCAAAAATACCTTGAATATTGGATCAAAGTATTCTCCGGAGTCTATCTGTCTTCCATTAAAGGTCAATATAGGAAATTATATAGAGAGTATAAATATGGGTGCAAATACTATAATAATAACCGGTAGTTGTGGACCTTGTCGTTTTGGATATTATTCAATATTGCAAAAAGAAATATTAGGGGAACTAGGCCACGATATAGATATTATTTTGTTAGATCCGCCCCAGGGCGATTATAAAACATTTTTTAATAGTATATTTAAACTGACAGGGACTAAAAATCCGTATAAAATTATAAAAGCTTTTAAAAGAGCAGTCACTGTTTTAAACGCAGTGGATGATTTTGAAGATATAACATACTATAAGAGACCCAGAGAAAAAGTAAAAGGCACTGTAGATAAGTATTATGATGCATTCCATAGAGATGTAAGGAAGGCATATGGATATAAAGAAGTTTTACAGTTAATAAAAGATACAAAAAAGAAAATATTATCTATAGAGGAGGACCCTGCTAGGGAGATTATAAAAATTGGAATTATTGGCGAAATATACACTATTATAGAGCCTTTTGTAAATTTAAATATAGAAAAAAAGTTAGGAAGTTTAGGGGTAGAAATAGAAAAATCTTTAAAGATAAGTCGTTGGTTAAATGAACATCTTTTTTTAAATCCTCTTGGATTAACCTCCGAAAAAGAAACTCGAGAAGCAGCAGAACCTTATTTAAAGACTATGATAGGCGGTCATGCGAGAGAAACGATAGGTTATGCTGTTAGATATGCCAAAGAAGGTTTTGATGGTGTAATACAAATATATCCTTTAACTTGTATGCCGGAAATAGTAGCCCAAAGTATTCTTCCTACTGTAGAAAAAGATTACAATATTCCTTATTTATGTCTTATTGTGGACGAAATGACAGGAGAAGCCGGATATATGACCAGGCTAGAGGCTTTTGTAGATCTTTTGCGAAGACGAAAGGAGATTAATGAAGGTGAAAAACTGTTATTTGGGTATTGATGTAGGTTCTGTTAGTACCGGTATTGTATTGATGGATGAAAATAAAGATATAATGGCTAAAGTTTATATAGGAACTAATGGAAAACCTATAGAAGCTATACAAAAGGCATTAAAGGAAATAAAATTACAAGTGAATGAAAAACTTAATGTAAAAGGAGTTGGAACTACAGGTAGCGGTAGAAATTTAGCTGCTATGATAGTTGGAGCAGATATAGTTAAGAATGAAATTACTGCTCATGGAATAGCCGCTCTTAACTTTGTTGACGGTGTAAGAACTATATTAGAAATTGGTGGACAAGACTCTAAAATTATTTTACTTAAGGATGGAATAATCAGCGATTTTGCAATGAATACAGTTTGTGCCGCCGGTACCGGTTCATTTTTGGATAGGCAAGCAGCCCGTATGGGTATAGATATAAAAGATTTTGGTGAATTAGCATTAAAATCTACTAACCCTGTTCGTATAGCAGGAAGATGTGCCGTTTTTGCAGAAACAGATATGATACATAAACAACAATTAGGACATAATCAAGAAGATATTATAAAAGGGCTTTCTGATGCTCTGGTAAGAAACTTTTTAAATAACTTGGCTAAAGGAAAGGACATAGTAGGTCCTGTGGTATTTCAGGGTGGAGTAGCTGCAAATGTAGGAATAAAAAAGTCTTTTGAAGAGGCTCTCGGTTTAGAAGTTTTTGTACCACCACATTATGATGTTATGGGTTCTATAGGATGTTGTCTGTTAGCGAAAGAATATGCTGCAAAAGGAAAGAAGACCACTTTTCAAGGTTTTGAAATCATCAACTCCGGATACGATGTAAAGGGTATAGAATGCTCAGATTGTGCTAATATGTGTGAAGTTGTGGAAATTTTTAGAGATGGACAGGTGATGGCACGATGGGGGGACAAATGTGGCAAATGGAGCAATCTAATTAAGAATGATATAGGGAATTTGGCATAGGAGGTAGTTTATGGACGATGGTCAACTTGTTTATTTAAATTTTAGCCTTTTTCGGTATTTTTAACTTAATATTTATGATTATTGCCTATAATATAAAAAGAAATTATATAAATTAACATAAAAGTTGTTTTAAAAACTATATATATCTGCTATAATGAAACTAGGTTATTGGCCTTCTAATAGAAAATCTTCTTATTTTGTATTAGAGCTTATACAAATAATGTATGTAAAGGTGGAATGTATATGTTTGGGAGAATAGGTACCTTAGAAATAGTAGTAATACTAGTTATAGCTCTGGTAGTAGTTGGACCTGATAAGCTTCCGGAATTAGGAAAATCTTTGGGCAAGGCTCTCAGTGAATTTAAAAAATTCTCTACTGAAATAAAAGAAGACTTATCCTTAGAAGATAAAGATCCCAAACAAGGCTCCTAAAAATTTCAAAATAGATAGTTAATGTTTGGGTATAACGAGACTAGGAGGTGTAAATTATGTTTGGTAGATTAGGTACTCAGGAATTATTGTTAATACTAGGTATAGCCCTTGTTATATTTGGACCCGGTAAGCTTCCGGAGATAGGCAAATCATTCGGGAAAGCAATTGGGGAGTTTAAAAACCATGCTTCAAAAGTATCAAAAGATGTACAGGAGGTACAGGAAGAAGAGGAATAAAATAAGACAAATATTGGGGTGCTACTATAGTAGTACCTCATGAACTTTTTGTGCTGTAAGGAGGTGGGTCTGTGGAAGATGGCCCAAGGCTAGGCTTGATGGAACATTTAGGAGAATTAAGAAGGCGAATAATTGTTTCCTTTATAGCAATTATTGTATGCTCAATTATATCTTATAACTATATAGATAAAATTGTAGATATTATTACAAAACCTGCCGGAAAGTTAGAGTTTATATATTTAAGCCCACCGGAATTATTTTTGGCATACATTAAAATTTCTTTAATATTAGGTTTAATTATATCTTCACCTATAGTGTTATCTCAAATATGGGGATTTGTTAGACCGGGATTAAAAGAAAAGGAAAAGAAATATGTTATTCTTGCTATGTTTATGGGTACTGTATTTTTAATAATGGGCGTAGTTTTTGCATATTATATAATTATTCCTATGACAATCCGGTTTTTCATCGGGGTGTCAGTTGATAAGATTACACCTTCGTTTTCATTTGCTAATTATATTACTTTTGTTAGTTCCTTATTATTATCCTTTGGTATAGTCTTTGAACTGCCGTTGCTCATTATCTTACTTACCCAACTAGGATTGGTTGCACCAAGTACGTTTAAAAAGTATAGAAAATTTGTTATTCTTGCAATATTTATAATGGCTGCAATATTAACTCCACCGGATGTAGTTTCACAGGTTTTGATGGCGATTCCTATGGTGCTTTTATATGAATTTAGTATTATAGTTTCAACTATAATATATAGAAAAAAGAAAAGGAATCAAAATATAAACGATGAATTATGATGAATTATGATGAATTATGATGAATTATAATGTTATAATGCAAAAAGTCTGCCTAGGGTGGACTTTTTTAATTTTAATCATTTTAAATATTTTGAAGAAGGATATAATATAATATATAGCAAAAGGAAAAAAGTAGTAATAGATATTGGAGGCAAGTTATGAAAAATAATATATTGAAGATAATTGCATTCTTAATTATTGCTTCTTTACTGTTATTAGGGTGTACTAAAAATCAAAATACAATGCGAATTATAAAAAATAGAAATGAAAAAGAAAAGAGACTTAAGGTATATACAAGTTTTTATCCCTATTATGATTTTGCAAGAAAAATTGGGGGAGATAGGATTGAGGTATACACTGTGATCCCGTCCGGTGCAGAGCCGCACAGTTTCGAGCCTTCATCTAAAGTTATTGCACAATTAGAACAAGCAGATGTTTTTATATATAATGGGGTACTTATGGAACCTTGGATAGATAAGGTACTTAACTTATTAGAAGGAAAAAATATTTATTTAGTTGATGCTAGTAAATCAGTAGAACTAATCAGTTATAATAAAGAGTACAATGACAAAAACAGTGATGAACACCATCATGGGCAATATGATCCCCATATTTGGGTAGATCCTATTAATGTAATACATATTTCCGAAAAAATTAAAGATACCTTTGTAAAAGCGGATGATAGCAATAAGGATATATATGAAGAAAATTTTGATGATTTTAAAAAAGAATTACAGGAATTGGATATGGCCTTTAAGGAGAGGCTTAAAAATGCCGCTGAAAGAAAAATAATTGTATCTCATTCCGCTTTTGGATATTTGGCTAAAAGGTATAATATAGAACAGATTGCTGTTGCCGGAATTTCCCCTCATGCAGAACCAAGTCCTAAACGGTTAACCGAATTAATTAAAATTGCCGGAGATAATGGGATAGATTATATATTTTTAGAAGCTTTGGCTAGTGTTAAAACGGCAGAGGTTTTAGCTAAAGAAGCGAATTTAGAAATATTGACATTATATATTGTAGAAGGTTTAACAGAAGAACAACAAAACAAGGGGGAAGATTATATCTCTCTAATGTATAAAAATGTGGAAGCATTGAGGAAGGCTTTGGTGAGATAGATGCAAAAAGTTCTTTATGTAAAAGGTGTATATTTTGGTTATGATAAAAAATACGTATTAGAAGATGTAAATCTAACTGTATTTAAAGGGGATTTTTTAGGAATTGTAGGACCAAATGGTTCTGCCAAAAGTACATTAATTAAAATTATTTTAGGAATTTTAAAGCCGCAAAAAGGAACTGTTATCCTATTAAATTCACCTATTGAGCGATTTAATCAATGGGGCAAAATAGGTTATATATCTCAAAGGGTACAAAATTTTAATTCTGCATTTCCTGCAACAGTTGAAGAGATTGTGGGAGCTAATTTATATAATCAAATGGGCTTTTTAAAATTCCTAAATGAAAAACATAAAGCAAAAATAAAAAAGGCATTAAGTATAGTTAATATGTCAGATTATCAAAATCATCTAATTGGCAATTTATCCGGTGGGCAACAACAAAAAGTTTTTATTGCCCGTACGCTTATAAGTAATCCTGAAATTATTTTTATGGATGAACCTCTAGTAGGGGTCGATGTACAATCACAAGAACAATTTTACGAGCTTATGGAGAAATTAAACAAAGATTTAGGAATAACGCTGGTTATGGTATCACATGATATAGGTGTAATTACTAATAAAGCTAATAGAGTAGCCTGTATTGGAAATAAAAAAGTATGTGTACATCCTTCTGTAGATTTTAATAAAGAGGAATATATTAAGGAAGTTTATGGAGAAAATCTGAGTATATTGTATCACAGACATTAGAGGGGCGAAAAAAATGTTAGAAATATTAAACTACAGTTTTATGCAAAGGGCTTTTTTAGCCGGTATTATAGTTGCGATTATTTGCCCTGCAATAGGCATCTTTCTTGTTTTAAGAAGGATATCTATGATAGGAGATACATTGTCCCACGTAGCTTTAGCAGGCGTAGCCGGGGGCATGTTAGGCGGTATTTATCCGGTGTATTCCGCACTTGGTTTTTCTGTTTTGTCTGCCTTAGCTATTGAAAAGCTCAGTAAGGAATATGAGCAATATCAAGAACTGTCTATCGCCATAATACTTTCTGCAGGAATAGGATTAGCTGCCATTTTTATAAGCCTGGGAAATTCAAATTCCGCTATTTTTAGTTATTTATTCGGCAGCATAGGATTAGTATCCGGGCGTGATATTTGGATAATCTTCATTCTGGGTCTTTTTATTCTTATTTCTATTTTATTCTTTTATAGATCGCTGTTTTATATAGCATTTGACGAGGAGGCGGCCAGAATAGCCGGTATTCCTGTAAAATGGATTAATCTTTATTTTACTATTTTGGCGGCGATGGCTATTGCTGTTTCTATGAGAATAGTAGGAGCACTGTTAGTATCTTCTTTGATGGTAATACCTGTAGCAATCAGTCTACAAATCGGTGGGAGCTTTAGACAAACCTTTATATATTCAATTTTATTTGGAATGTTATCAGTATTGATGGGGTTGTTTGTATCATTTTATGTAGATTTAGCCCCTGGTGGAACCATTGTAATTTCATCCATATTAATATTAATTGTTGTTATTTTAATAAAAAATATAAGGAAGAAATAATTTTTTTTCATATTATAGATAAACAATTCGAACGAACAATATAAAATGCGAATAAATTCGCATTTACGATTTGAAATTTGAAAAACGCTAATTGTTTATTAAAGAATATATGTAGCAGCGAATTTATTCGCCGGTTACTCTTCATATTTGTATGTAAGGGATAAGCAAACGTATAATACATAAAAACTTAGGAAAACTAATGGTAATAAATTGGATAAATTTATACAAAAGGGAGATGGATAGAGTTGATATATCATAAAGATATAGGGGATTTTATAGAATACCTGGATAAAGAGAAAGATTTTTTTAATAATGTGGAAGAAATAAACAGATATAATATTGGAGCCATTGTGGAACTTATTCAATATTATAATGTAAAAAGATATGATCATCCGGTGTACAGTAAAAATGATATCAAAAATGAAATAAAAAAATATTTTGAGGATATCATATAAAATGTGGAACACTTGCATTTAAAATTTCAATTTAACAATCATAAAAATAAATATTTGGATATTCAGCAATAATATGTTAAAATCATTATTAACGGAGGACAAAAAGGGATATAAGAATCTGGCAAATAATATATTGGGGGAATTTAAATGTCAAAAGAGGTTACAGTTTTTACAACCAAAATATGTTCACACTGTCATGTGGCAAAGGATTATCTTTCATCGAAAGGTGTTCAGTATACGGAAAAAGATATCGGAACAGACCAAGAGGCCAGGTTGGAACTAACTCAGAAAGGTATTACGGTTGTACCTGTAATAAAAATAGGTGAAGAACTAGTAATTGGATTTGATAAATACCGAATAGATGAATTATTAGGGTTATAATGTATCTTTACAGTGAGGAAATGCAAATAATTTTTTAAGTGGTATTTTAAGATATAAATTTAATGCTTTAAAATGCAAATAAGCAAGAATATTTGCAATTAAGTATTGCAAAATAATAATGGGGGTGGTAGAATATCTAAAAATATGCTATAATGGAAAGGACTATGAAAAAGCAATAGAAATAATATGGAGGTGTTATTATTAATGAAAACTGATATTCAGATTGCACAAGAAGCAAAACTACTACCAATTGTCGAAATAGCAAAAAAGGTAGGAATCAGCAAGGATGAATTAATGCTTCATGGGGATTACATAGGTAAAGTATCTTTAGATGTATTAAACAGGTTAAAGGATAAACCTGATGGAAAATTAGTATTAGTAACTGCTATAACTCCAACTCCGGCCGGAGAAGGAAAAACTACTACTAATGTTGGATTAAGTATGGCACTAAATAAATTAGGTAAAACAGCCATGACAACACTTAGAGAACCTTCATTAGGGCCAAGCTTTGGAGTAAAAGGCGGAGCTGCAGGCGGAGGATACGCACAGGTAATTCCTATGGAAAATATTAACTTGCACTTTACAGGTGATATACACGCTATTACAGCCGCTCATAACTTACTAGCCGCTCTATTGGACAACCACTTACATCAAGGCAATGATTTAAATATTGACCCTAGAAGAATAGTTTGGAGAAGGGTAGTAGACTTGAATGAGCGTGCTCTTAGAAACGTAATAGTTGGATTAGGAAGAAGAGCAGACGGTGTACCAAGACAAGACGGTTTTGATATTACTGTTGCTTCAGAAATTATGGCTATACTTTGCTTAGCTACCAGTCTGAATGACTTAAAAGAAAGATTAAGCAAGATAATTGTAGCTTATGATTATAACAATGAGCCTGTAACCGCCGGTGACTTGAAAGCTACAGGAGCATTAGCACTAATACTCAAAGATGCGCTTATGCCAAACCTGGTACAAACACTGGAAAACACACCTGCAATCGTTCATGGTGGACCATTTGCAAATATTGCTCATGGATGTAACAGTGTTCAAGCAACAGCATTAGGATTAAAGCTTGTTGATTATATGATAACTGAAGCCGGTTTCGCAGCTGACTTAGGTGCTGAGAAATTCTATGATATTAAATGTAGATTTGCCGGTTTGAAACCGGACTGTACTGTTATAGTTGCTACTGTAAGAGCCCTGAAACATCACGGTGGAGCTTCAAAGGATGAATGGGATGTAGAAAACTTAGATTATCTAAAGATAGGTCTGGAAAACTTAGAAAAGCAAATTGAAAACGTACAAAAATTTGGAGTACCGGCCGTAGTTGCTATCAACAGATTCCCAACCGATACACAGGCAGAGTTGGATCTTGTATATGAGTACTGTGTAAAACTAGGTGCAGATGTAGTTCATTCAGAGGTATGGGGCAAAGGTGGAGATGGTGGAATTGATTTAGCTAAGAAGGTAATAGAAGTTATAGAAAATAAACCATCAGAATTTAAATTCCTTTATGATGTTGAAGAAAGTATTGTTGATAAGATTACTAAGATTGCAACAGAAATATATGGTGCAGACGGAGTTGATTTCTCGGGTGCTGCCAAAGCACAAATCAAGAGATTTGAAGAATTAGGCCTAGACAAAGTACCTGTTTGTATAGCAAAAACTCAACTATCTCTATCTGATGATCCAAAATTATTAGGTAGACCTAGAGACTTTAGAATTTCAATAAGTGAAATTAAATTGTCAGCAGGTGCCGGATTCTTAGTAGCATTAGCAGGAGAAATCATGACAATGCCGGGATTGCCTAAAGTTCCTGCAGCAAATCATATGGACATTCTTGAAAGTGGAGAAATTGTAGGCTTATTCTAAGGAATAAGAATAGCATTACATATAAAAAAGAAAGTCTGGAATTATCCGGACTTTCTTTTTTTATGGTATAATAATGACAATGAATTTTAAAGTGGGAGGAATATAAATTGTCATTTTTATATCCGCTTATGAGTTTAATATTAATAATTTTAGCATTAGGTATACCTATAATTGTTACAATATTATTGTTGAGACATTTTAATAGATATCCAAAAACAAATCAGGATTATTTGTTGGAAAAGATCAGAGAACTGGAGAATCGAATCAGGGTTTTAGAAGATAAATTTTGATTAAAATGAGTATTTATAGGGAAAATGATAAACATTAATATATAAAGTTTACAAATAGGAGAGGAAGCTACAAATGAAAGAAAAAAAGGTAGTATTTAGTGGTGCACAGCCAACCGGAAGTTTGACATTAGGAAATTATATAGGGGCGTTGCAAAATTGGAAAGCTCTCGAGGAGGAACATAACTGTCTATATTGTATTGTAGATTTACATTCTTTGACTGTACGCCAGGATCCTAAGGAATTTTCTAAAATATCATTATCGTTTTTAGCACAGTATTTAGCAAGTGGTCTGGATCCGGAAAAAAATATCATTTTTTTTCAGTCTCACGTTCCCCAACATTCGGAGCTCAGTTGGATTTTAGGTTGCAATACATATGTTGGTGAACTGCGCAGAATGACACAGTTTAAAGACAAATCTGAAAAAAACAGGGATAATGTAAATGCAGGGCTGTTTACCTATCCGGTGCTTATGGCCGCAGATATATTGTTATATAAAACTAATTTGGTGCCGGTGGGAGAAGATCAAAGCCAACATTTAGAGTTAACTAGGGATGTTGCAACACGATTTAATAATTTATATGGTGAGACCTTTGTAATACCGGAGATGTATACACCGGAAATAGGTGCCAGAATCATGAGTCTCCAAGAGCCGACTAAAAAAATGTCAAAATCCGATAAAAATGCCAATGCGACAATATTTTTAATGGATTCTGAGGATATTATTATGAAAAAAATGAAAAGGGCTGTTACGGACAGTGAAAATATAATAGCTTACAGGGATGAACAGCCCGGAATTAAAAATTTAATTACTATATACTCCAGTCTCACAGGTTTATCTATAAAAGAGGTTGTATCAAAGTATGAGGGCAAAGGATATGGGGCATTTAAAACAGATACAGCAGAGGTCGTTGTAGAATTTTTAAGCCCATTTAAGAAGAGCTATGAAGATTATATGAATAATTTAGATTTTGTAGAGAAGGTATATAAAACAGGTGCGCAAAGGGCTTATGAATTAGCGGAAGATACCATGGTTTTAGTACGTAAAAGAATGGGGTTAGTATAAATGTATAAAATACCACTAATAAAGAAGCAGTATATAGGGAAAATATATCTAAGAGGTGGTATTTATGACACAAGATAAAAAATCTACTGCGCCTGAAGCTAGGCAAGCATTAGAATCTTTTAAAGAGGAAATTGCTAAAGAACTAGGGTTGGAAAATGAAACCAAAGCAGGATATGTAGGTGGCCACATGGTCAAAAGAATGATTGAAAGGGCAGAACGCTCACTGACTAATTTAGGAAGGTCTTAGACCTTCCTAAATTGTTTAATTTATTTATATTATTATTTATATTATACCTAGTTGATTATTGATATAATTAAAAATAAAGGGTATTATTTTAATAGGGATTGTATATAAATATTTAATCGCCGTGTTTTTTATACAAAATAAAATATATATAGAATAAAAATAAATATGCCTGGATATCACTAAATAATTGGTTCTGGACATATTATACGGGGAAGTGTTAAATTGAAAAAGTATAATAAACTAATCGGTATTATAATTGTATGTTGTATATTTGGCGTTGTTATAGGCGTTCAGTTAAATACGATGGTGGGCGGAGATTTTGTCTCATTATATAAAAACGAGATAGAAGCCCAGGAATTAATAGAACTAAAAAAAACTACTGAAGATATGAAAATAAGGATTACTGATTTTAAAAATCAAGTTGAAGAATTGGAAAAAGAACGTGCCGAAGAGAGTGTTCCACTAAAAAAATTAAAATTAACAGTAGATAGATATAAATTTTTGTCGGGGTATTCACCGGTTTCCGGTCCGGGTATTACTATTGTGTTAGAGAGTAACATCGAAGCAAATATTGCTGAAATTATGGAAGGGAAAAGGTATTTAATTAATTTAATAAATGAACTGAAGGTCTTTGGTGCCGAAGTACTTTCTATCAATAATTATAGAATTGTCGGACGCACCGAGATAATCTTGGCAGGTAATCATATCAATGTTAATGGTGTATCCATTGCTCAACCATATGTAATTCAAGCTATTGGTGATCAGAATTCTTTTAGGCAGTATATAGAACATGGAACAATTTTATTTGAGCTTATGGAATTAGACGGTATTACATCCAGTATAAAATTTTCTGACGATATTAAAATTCCCCCTTTGATGAAAGAAAAACCGACAGAGTATATAAGAGTATTGGAGGAGTAAATAAGAAACGATTTATTTACTCCCACCGTTAATCGTGCAAATTGGGTAATTCTATATTTACATTAATATTTATTTAAAAAACATGTACTGCATTTAGTCAATATATTACGCAGTCAAGCAACACAAATTTATTTGCTCCCTTTGGTCGCATAAATTTGGTGCTTGTTGCGTTTGACCTACCATCAATTTGCTTACTCCCGCTGGTCGCGCAAATTGGGTAATTCTATATTTACATTAATATTTATTTAAAAAACATGTACTGCATTTAGTCAATATATTACGCAGTCAAGCAACACAAATTTATTTGCTCCCTTTGGTCGCATAAATTTGGTGCTTGTTGCGTTTGACCTACCATCAATTTGCTTACTCCCGCTGGTCGCGCAAATTGGGTTAGGTCATAAACTAACAGTTTAGAATTTTGTTCTGCAAATGTATCTATATTATTAAACGCCGGTATTGTCATACAAAACATGATTAAAAGTATTATTAAACCTTTTTTCATCTAAATCAACCTTCCTTAAGGATGTATTTAATAAGTATATTGTTATATATATCTTTTGTGAAATATCTTAAAATATTACAACAGTTTATGGAAGATCAATTTAAAAATTTTAAATGCCGGTTAAGTTTTAATAGGCATAACCAATTCCAACAATTTCCGGCCCCAGATGAGAACCTATAACCGGACCTATTTCACACATTTCTATTTTAGCTTTTGGAAAACGTTTTTGAATTAATTTTTTATATTCTTCTATTTCTTCCATAATCTTTATGTAGCATATACAGATATAAAATGTATTTGGTGGAATATCCTCAAGCATTTTTTCCATAACCCTTTTTTTGCCACGCACTTTATTTAAAGCTCTTAATTCTCCATCTATTAAACCAATGATAGGTTTTATATTTAACAAAGAACCTACTACTGCCTCAGTTGTTGAAAGACGCCCGCCTCTTTTTAAATATTCCAATGTAGATACTGTTATACGTGCACCCATGTTTCTTTTTTGTGTTTCAATTTTTTCTATTATTTGTTTCATGGGAACTCCTTTTTTTGTTAGAGAAACTGCTTCTTCAATCAAAAATTTTAAAAGGGCGGAGGTAGCTAGAGAATCTATAATTGATATTTTAGTTGCAGTTGGATCCACAATTTTAGCCGCGGTACTTGCACTATTAAACGCACCACTTAGTTTAGATGACATAATTATAGCAATAATCTCATATCCATCCTTTAGCGCATTTTCAAAGACCTTTACAAATCTACCTACCGGAGGTTGTGAGGTTGTTGGGAAATCTGAAGATTTTGATAGTCTATCGAAAAAAGCATCAAAATCTCCCGGAAAACCTTCATCTTTAATAGATTCTCCAAAGCCAATAGCTAAGGGAACTATACCAATGTTATGTGCTTTTATAAACGATTTATCTATGTATGCGGTACTATCGGTTATGATTTTAATTTTAGGCATAAAATCAACTCCCTGTATTTGTTATAGCCTTAAACAATATAATAACAGTTATTATTACTAATTGTAAAGAAGTAATAAAAATTTATAATTTGCATTAAAACATATGTTCGGAGTATAATAGTAGGAGCATATTATATGGAATGAACAGTCTAAATATTTAACATAAAAGATATATTCGATTACAGTTTTAGATATAAACAACTGTCTATCAGTATAATGGATTATATCGACAACCGAATAATTGTGAAAGGAAGGATATGGATGTTAGGAAGAACCCATGTTGCTTTAGGACTAATGACTTCTTTAATAGTGATATATTTACTAGAATTTTCTTTAATTATTAAAGAATTAAATACAACAGCCATTATAGTAGCAATAATTGGTGCGTTGTTGCCGGATTTAGATATGGGGACTTCATTATTAGGCAGTAAATTCGGTATAATTAAGACAAAACATATAAAAAAAGTATGGATTGCTATTTTATCTATAATGTCCATTGGCACTATTATTTTTTTAAAAGATACCCCTATTTTATACGGTATTGTATTTATAATTTTGTTAGGATTTATATTTGCAGACAAATTTGCACGAAAAGGGTATTATATAATTAGAAATTTTGTACAGGCTATATCAGGAATAACTATTATATTGGCATCTTGTTATTATAAGCATTATGTTTTAATATTAGCAGGGGTTATTTTAATAATATTACTACTCAGTAAACATAGGGGTTTTTCACATTCAATAGTATTTTTAATAGGATGTACTTTTGTCGTTAAAAAAATTAGCTTATTTTATGGGTATATTGATTACAGCATTATTTTTGCAGTAAGTATGGCTTCGCATCTATTGGGAGATATGCTCACGAAAGCAGGTATAGGACTTTTTATACCTTTTAGTGACAAACGGATCAGATTGCCTTATACTATAAAGACAGGTGGCAAAATCGAAAATTTTATTTTTATAGGAGCGCTGTTTGTGATTTTTAATTTAGCTAAAAAATTAGCATAACTTTTTATAGTCTCGTAACACAAAAATAATATTTTTAACGAGAGGGGGAATTAATTATGAATATAAAAAATATAGTAAAAGGGGCATTATTTATTGCATTAGGAGTATTAATTCCGCAACTATTTCATTCAATTGGTGCAGGGCCTATGTTTTTACCAATGCATATACCCGTATTATTAGCCGGTTTTTTGGTAGGACCAATTACGGGGTTATATGTAGGCATATTGGCACCAATTTTAAGTCATTTATTTACCGGTATGCCGCCGGCAGTCCCTATGCTACCGATAATGATATTTGAATTAGCCACATATGGACTTATTGCAGGAATATTATATAATAGATTAGGTATTAACCTATTTATCTCATTAATCGGAACTATGTTAGCAGGGCGAATTGTATATGGTATTATAGTTTACTGTTTGATTATATTTTTTAATATTAAAATGCAAGGGCCTATAATTGCTGTAATTGCGGCTGTTAAAACAGGTACAATCGGCATAATTATTCAAATAATAGTTATACCTGTAATTGTAAAGTTATTAGAAGGAGAATTTATTAATGTCAGACCAAATATTAGCTCGAAATAAATTGCTTGAAGGGAAATACTCCTGCGTTTTGGTGAGGGATGGAAATATAATAATGACTTCTTATGATAAAGGAATAAAACCCGTATTTTTAAAATTAGTAGAAAGCAAAAATTCCTTACAAGATGCTTCAATGGCAGATAAAGTTGTTGGAAAAGCTCTGGCACTTTTATCCCTGTTTGCAGGAATAAAATCAGTTTATGGTTATGTAATGAGTGATTGTGCAAAAATCATTTTGGAAAATAATGGAGTAGACGTGGAATATAATAAAATAGTTTTGTATATTATGAACAAGGATAGGACTGATAAATGCCTTATGGAAAAACTCGTTGGTGATATAGAGGATCCTAAAAGAGCATTTGATACAATTTTAAACTTTTTTCAGGAAAAAACTATTTGAAGAATCTATTGATTATAGGTTTTGGTATGCAAAAATAAGAAATTTTTGGGTATGGCTGGGTGTTGTATAAACCTAGTTATTTTTTATTAAATTTTATATTCATGTGATATAATTAGGCTGGAAATATTTATGATTTACTTTTATATGCTTGGAGGACTGATAAAAATGAGCTGCAATAAAGTAACTGCTGCAGTATTGGCTGGTGGTGGCAGTACTAGGATGGGCAGAAATAAAGCATTGCTTAAATTAGGAAACAAGACAATGATTGAAAGAGTAGTTAATCCGTTACAATGTATTTTTGACGATATATTGGTAGTAACTAATGAACCGCAAAACTATCATATGTTAAAAGGTATAAAGTTTGTTCCTGATTGTATAAATATGGGGAGGAAGAGCTCTTTAATAGGCTTATACTCCGGATTAAAACAAAGTGAAACCTCTCATATATTTGCCATAGGTTGTGATATGCCTTTTGTTAACACCGGATTGATTAAATATATGGTGGATTTACTAAAGAATGAGGATGTATTAGTGCCTTTTGTTGATACCGGGTTAGTTGAGCATATTATGGATTCATCAGGGAATGAGGGTTCAGCAGTGCCGTCTGTCAAGAGACATTATCAACCCCTTCATGCGATATACAGTAAAGGATGTATTTCGGAATGCGAAAAGCTGTTAGAAAAAGGACAGTATAAGATAACAAATGTTTTTGAAAATATGAATGTAAATAAAATATTAGAGGAAGACATAAAAAAATTTGATTCATATATGCTTTGTTTTAAAAATATAAACACATACAAGGAATACCTGCAAATAATGCATTCTTTTGAGTAAATGTTATGGAATAATGGAAATATATTAATACAATATTGTTTTGGAGGGAGATATATGGAGATAATTTCCGGAAAAGGCAGGATTAGGATTTCTAATGAGGTTATCATGTTAATAGCTAAAAAGACAGTAGAGGAAGTAGAAGGTATAGTTGCACTTAATGGAGGGTTACCTGTAGGTATAACTGAGTTTTTTGGCAAAAATGCAGCTTCCAAAAAAGGAGTGAGGGTTACAAATGAGGAAACTCAGGTTATTATAAACCTTTCGGTAGTAGTTAAATATGGTATTATTATCCCTGAAGTCGTTAAAACAGTACAGGAAAAAGTAAAAAAGGCCATTGAGGCTATGACTGACATAGAGGTTGGACAAATAAATGTGCTTGTTCAGGGCATAGAGGTATAATCTTTATAGCAGTTTATTAACTGGAAACTAATTTAACATATTTTATTATGACAGTATGCGTTATGATACATATGTATGGAAGGCTATGATAGGAGGCTTTTAAATGAAGGTTGTCTTTGGCCTGATAGGTGGGTTAGGGTTATTTCTTTATGGTATGACACTCATGAGTACAGGGCTTCAGAAGATCGCCGGTAATAAATTAAAATCGATTATTAGTATGCTTACCAGTAATCGTTTGATGGCGATTATTGTAGGCGCTGTTACAACCATGATTGTACAGAGCAGTAGTGCCACTACTGTAATGGTAATTGGCTTTGTTAATGCCGGTATGATGAATCTTATTCAAGCTACAGGCGTTATTATGGGGGCAAATGTTGGGACAACCATTACTACCCAAATAATTACGTTTAAAATTGATCAATATGCATTAGCTATTGTGGGGATTTCTGTAGGGGTATGGCTTTTTTCTAATAATCGTAGGATAAAACAGATTGCAGAAGCATTTATTGGTTTTGGTATTTTGTTTTTGGGTATGATGTTTATGGGGGACGCCTTAAAACCTCTGGGTGAATATGAAAATTTTAGGAATATTTTGATCAGTTTCGGGGAACATCAATTTTTAGGCATATTAGCGGGATTTGCGATTACGGCAGTTCTTCAGAGCAGTAGCGCATCCTCGGGAGTACTATTGGCATTAGCATCCCAAGGGCTTATTCCTATTTCATCCGGGTTACCTATTCTATTTGGGATTAATATTGGTACAACCATAACTGCTGTATTTTCAAGTATAGGGGCTAATCGAACAGCCAAAAGGGCAGCAGCAATTCATGTGATATTTAATTTGCTTGGAACCATAATTTTTGTTGCCTTATTACAAAAACCGCTGTACTGGATTATAACAACGATAGATCCCGGAACTACTGTTCGTGCTGTCTCGAGACAGATTGCTAATGCCCATACTATATTTAATATTACGAATACAGTTATTATGATACCTTTTTTTGGTACTTTGGTTTATTTAACCGATAGACTTATTCCCGGAGACGAAGAAATAGTAGAAGGCATTAAATACATTGATGATCGTATTTTAGGAACACCTCCTATAGCGTTAGCAAATGCGATGAGGGAAACGCTTCATATGGGTAATATGGCCAGAACATCTCTAGAAAATGCTTTGGAGGGAATTTTCGGCAAGGACCAAAATAAAATTGATGAAACACTGCGTATAGAAAAGATAATCAATGAAATGGAAAGAGAGATCTCTGTTTATTTAGTAAAGTTATCTAATACTAATATTTCTGCGGAAAATAGGGAAACTGTAGATGGCCTTTTTAACACAATTAATGATATAGAAAGAGTGGGGGACCATGCTGAAAATTTAGCAGAATTAGCACAAGAATTGATTGATAATCAGCTAATTTTTTCGGATGAGGCCATAAACGAGTTAAGACAGATGTCAGAATTGGTTTTAGAGTCCTACATAGATTCTTTGTCTGCCTTACAGTCCATAGATGGAGAATTAGCTATGAAAGTAGTTGAAATTGAAGGCCGCACGGATTATTTGGAAAAAACTTTAAGGGAAAGTCATATAGGAAGATTGAGTGCCAGACAGTGTATTCCCAGTTCCGGTATCATATTTTTAGATATTATCAGCAATTTAGAGCGTATTGCGGATCATTCCTCTAATATTGCATGGGCCGTAGTAGATAAAATTAAAGCTGTGAAGTAGTATGATTTTGTTATTCATAGTTAAAATTTTTCAGAACCGGATTTTGGTTTGCATTGTTATGATTTTCCAATGCATTTTAACAAATATTCCTATATACTGATAATATAAGTAATTATTAGACATTACATAAAGTGGGGAGAAGGACTGAGATGAAAAAATTTATATTTAATATTTTTTTGATAAGTATTTTAGGTATATTTGTTATTACAGGCTGTACGAGGGTTGGTGCATCGGACCTTTCAAAAAACTTAAATAATGACAAAAAGGATATTCAGAGCGCTTCATTACAAGAAATAGGACATGCTGATAATAGTAAAAATGAAGAAAAAAACGAGACAGATTTAAATAAAGATACAGATTCAGAAACCGGAGTAGGTGAAAATAATAAAGATGCTAACAATGACAAGGAAAATAATAAAGATGAAAAGGAACCGGAATATAAACCGATCCCTAAAGACATAAAAACTCATTATTCCGGGAACGGAACCAAAAAGTTAGTTGCCCTTACCTTTGATGACGGACCGGAATCTAAAATTACGTCACAGATTTTGGATATATTAGATGAGTATGATATTAAAGCCACCTTTTTTGTAGTGGGGCAAAATGTTGCGAGAAATACGGATATTTTAAAGGACATTTATAATAGGGGCCATGAGATAGGCAATCATAGTTGGAGCCATAAATACTTGCCTAAAATATCGAAAAAATCGAAAGAAGATGAAATATTAAAAACCGAGAAATTATTGGTAGATGTACTGGGTGAATACACACCTATATTTAGGCCTCCCTACGGAGCAGTTAAGGCACAAGACAAACAATTAATTGATTCTTTGGGATATAAGGTTGTTAATTGGTCGGTAGATACCAGGGATTGGGCAGGAACATCGAATGAACAGATAATGAAGTATGTAAAGCAGCAACTGAGACCCGGTGGGATTATATTGATGCACAATAGTGGAAATACAGGTATAATAAAAAATACGATAAGTATATTGCCTATTATGATAGACTGGATTACAGAACAAGGATATGAATTTGTCACTGTTACCGAAATATTAGATTAATCCATTGTATTAAGGCGGTCTGCAAACGTCCGCGGGACAGAGGGGATAGGTCATTTGTCCTATTTAAAAGACAAAATGGACAAATATTCAGTCTCCCTGTCCTTGATTTCCGGAATGTAGGGGTAGACCCGTGTGTCTTCCCGGGTGGATAAAGGGCCTATCTTTTCTATCTCTGAATAAATAATATAAACAATAAAAAGCAACTGTGGTTGCTTTTTTATTGTTTATATGGTCTATAAAACCAAATTTTTTTATCGGAACATTGAACTGTTTGCATATTGTAAGTATATGATAAAATAACCAACATATATTTAGTTATGGATTGAGCATTGATGGGTATATTATTACGTAATAAATTAATTGATAGATGGTTTACAGTGAGGGGAATGGATGAAATGGGAAACAATGGTGTATTTTTTGATATTGATGGAACTCTTTATAGGGATTCCTTAATGATAGAGCATTTTAAGAGCCTAATAAAATATGAAGTTATAGATCCAATTACATGGCATACTGTTGTTCAAGGTGCATTTCATGATTGGGATATGAGACAGGGAAATTATGATAACTATTTAACTGAAGTAGCTAAAACATATCTTCAAACTATGAAGGGATTAAATAGGGATTATATGGATTTTATATCAGACCAAATAATAAGCTTAAAGGGTGATAGAGTATATCGCTTTACCAGGGACAGAATTAACTGGCATAAATCTCAAGGACATATAGTTATCTTTATTTCCGGCAGTCCGGATTACTTGGTATCTAAAATGGCACAAAAATATGAGGTAACCGATTATCGCGGCACAGAATATATAGTAGATAAAAATAATAATTTTACAGGCGAAATTATTCAAATGTGGGATTCTGATAGCAAGCATGTAGCTATTATGGAATTTGTTGAAAAATATGATATAAATCTACAAGATAGCTATGCTTACGGTGACACAATTGGGGATTATTCTATGCTAAAATTAGTTGGAAATCCAATCGCAATTAACCCAACTAAAGAATTGTTACAAAATATCAGAAATGATAAGGAATTACATAAAAAAGCCATAATAATTATCGAAAGGAAAGATGTAATTTATAAATTAACTGCGGATGTGGATTTTTTGTAATAACCTTTATGACTTATTTCTGATTAACTATTTTAAAATTATTATCCAGTATTTCCGGTTCATTCTTTAGCCCGGAAGAAACATATATTTCTCTGCTATCAGTAATAATTAATCCCTCTATATTAGGTTGGCTTTCTATTAGTTGCAAACCTTCTTCAACACCTAATATAAAAACAGCTGTAGAAATTATATCAGCATTCATACATTCATCTGAAATAACAGTCACACTTACTACCCCGTTATCAGCCGGCATGCCGGTATTAAAGTCTATAATATGGTGGTATTTAACACCATCTTCAATAAAAAATCTTTCATAATTTCCGGAAGTTACTACGGATTTGTCAGTTACCAGGATACGAATTATAGCATTTCCATCTTCGCCTATTTCCGGATTACTGATGCCAACCTTCCATGGGGTACTATCATTTTTTGTACCAAATGCAAATATATCCCCACCTAGATTAACAATTCCGCTTTTAATTCCATTTTCCTTTAAAATGCGTACAGCTTCATCAACCGCATATCCCTTTGCAATACCGCCTAAATCTAGCGACATTTCAGAATCTTTAACGAAAACAGTATTATCCTTTTCTGAAATTTCCAAATTATTTAAATGTATATGCTTTTTTGCTTCCGTAATTTCCCACGTTGCAGGAACCCTTGGTGAATCTTTTCCGATTCCCCAGAGCTCTATCAAGGAACCCAGCCCAATATTAAAAGTTTTTTTGGTTATATCGTGGTATTTAAGACCCTTTGATATAACTGTCATGGTGGAAGGCTTAACCTTAGTAGCTTTTATTCCCGCATTTTTATTTATATTATATATATCACTCTCCTTTATAGAAGTGCTCATCAAATTTTCAATTTCTTCTATACGTTCATAGGCTAAGGAAATAGCCTTTTTTCCCTGTCTTTTGGTATTGCTATATACATTGATTCCGCCTAAAGTACCTAAAACAAATTTTTGTTCCTTAACAGGGACTAATTTATTCTTGTTGAAGATAAAACCTATCAGTATTATAGATATTATTAATAATAAAACAAAAAGTTTTGATATATCTTTTGATTTTCTATCCATTGATTACACCTTTCTTCTGTAAATTAATATTATCTGATATATAAATCGGACATTTATAATTATATCAATCGGCAAAAAGAAAGTAAAGATAAGTGTAAAAAATAAAGAGGTATAAAGCCCTAGATTCTAAAAAGATAAATTAAATTTTACAAGAAGGTAGGAATTCATCGAAATATGTAGAATACATAAGGTATGGGAATATAAGAATTGCGGTAATAGTCAATAAATATATATTTTTGCAAATATTACCTTGAAAAGCCTCAACCTTTAGATGTAAAATATTATTATATTAGAATATAACAAGGGGGGCATGAAATTGACTACTTATAAAATTCTTATACTTGATTTAGAAAATAATCCGTTAACACATATTAAAGATTTGCTTAGAAACTATGGATATGAAGTCGTTCAAAAGTCAGCTGATTATATTTGCAAAGAAACCATACTTAAAGAAATGCCCCATGTCATTTTAACTAACTGTTTTTCTGATGAAAAATATAAATTAGAATTATGTGATGTTTTAAAAGATGATTATTATATAAGTAAAATACCCGTTATTGTGTTATTTAATAGTACATTGGATATAAAAAATAAAAAAAATTTGATTTCTATGGGGATAGACGACTATATATGTCATCCCTTTGAAGAAGCAGATTTAATTTTTAAAATACAAAATCAGGCTAAATTAATGAATTTACAAAAACAACTGACCATGTCACAAAAAGCACTAGAGGAAAATCTACAAATAGTTAAAAAGCAAAAAAGAGAACTGGAAAGAAACCTAAATTTAGCTACCAAAATACAGGAAGCTCTTATACCAAAGTCCTTCGGAGATATACCAAACTGTTTATTTAACTGTACCTTTCAACCTTCCGGAAAGGTTGGTGGAGATATATTTGATGTATTTATGCTGGACGATGATAATGTAGGAATATATATGCTTGATGTGATGGGTCACGGGGTAGCCTCTTCCATGTTAGCTGTTATATTATCAGAAACGCTAATTTTAGATGTAGGCAGGGGGTCTCCTTTGAAAAGAAAGACAAATGAGCCACCATATTATGAGATTGTAACCCCGTTAGAAGTTGTTAACTATCTGAATGAAAGATTTCCTTTTAGAAAATACAGCCACTACTTTACTATATTCTATATGGTTCTAAATGTTAGGACAGGTGTAATGAAATATATAAGGGCCGGACATCCTACCCCTTTATTAGTTAAAAATACGGGGGAAATAATAGAGTTAGATGCTTATGGTACTCCGGTAGGATTTGAATTTAGCGAAGGGTATGAAGAAAAAATGATATACTTAGACTCGGGGGACCGTTTAATTATATATACAGATGGCCTAATGGAGATAAAGGATGAAAAAGGTAAGCCTATTGAACTTGATGGTATTATTAGTTATATACAAAAGGAAATGGATTTTGCGAATGGTCATTTGACAATGGGGCTAAATAAACTGATAAGGGAACAGTCCGGTTTAAAAGATGATTTATCAATAATGGAGATGCACTGGGCAAAACATATTTAAAAATTGTAGTAATTGATTTTAGGTCTTATTATATTAATAGGAGGTGTGTAATGAAATTAAAGTATAAGCTTCCATTAGTAACCATGCTAGTATTAATTATTACTTTTGTTTTTTTATGGATTGTGACCCGGAGAACTGCATTAAGTTATGTTATGGATTATCAACATAAAATATCTATAGAGCAAGAAGATTTATATCAACTTGCTATGAATATTTTTAATCAAAATATTAAAACTTTTTCTATTGTACTTATATCAATTCTGTTTTTCAATAATTTTGCCATAAAAAAAATTCTACAGACTATTAATAAATTAATACTGGGGATGAAAAAAGTTAAGGCCGGTGATTATACATTACAGATACCTGTGGATAGGCAAGACGAACTTGGGGATATTACAATTCAGTTTAATAAGACCATAGAGGCTATATTATTGAGGGACGAGGAATTACAAGCCTTAAATGAGGAGTTATCTGCAAGTTTCGAAGAGGTCAATAAAATCAGTAGCAAGTTGTTGGATGCTTATGATGAAATAGCAAAAAGGCTGCAAAATGAAAAATTAATTAATGATTTGTCTGAAATCTTTTATTCAAAGAAAGATTTATATGAATTTTTAGAATCTATTTTAGTACATACCGAAGATATAATTAATTCCGAACGCTGTGCAATTTATTTTTATAATGAAGAATATGATTGTTTTAATGTGATTGAATCTATAAATTTTAGTAATTTAGATAGATGTATAGATTATGAAAGGGATGAAGGAACAATAGGTTGGATTGTAGAGAATAAGGAAGAATTGCTAGTTACTGATACATCAAATGATCCGCGTTTTGTGTTTAAATATAGCTGGAGCGCAGATATATCCATGTTGTTGCAAATACCCATTTTTGATGAGGATGGGGAGGTAATCGGTATTATTAGTTATTTCGGAAGTGATTTAAATTTAAATTTTACACCATATTTAAAGCAGCTATCTAAGATGGTGTCCGTTACTATACAAAATAGTAATCTTATTACAGAAATTGAAAAGGCTTATTTTAGTATTATTAAGGGTTTGGTTAAGGCGATAGAACTAAAGGATAAGTATATTAAGGGGCATAGTGAGAGGGTAATGGAATATAGTTTAATGTTAGGTAAAAAACTAAACCTTTCAAACAAGGAAATGAAAATATTGCGCTATGGTAGTATATTGCATGATATAGGAAAGTTAGCCATTCCGGATAGTGTACTATTAAAACCTGATAAATTGAGTGATGAAGAGTACGATTTAATAAAAAGTCATTCACAGAAAGGTGTAGAATTTATCAAGGATTTGGAATTTTTAGAAGATACTTTATTTATTATACGCAATCATCATGAGCGTATAGATGGGAAAGGCTATCCAAATGGCCTCAAAGATGATGAAATAGAAAAGCTTACAAAAATTGTAACCATATCCGATGCCTATGATGCAATTACTTCCGAAAGGGCATATAGAAGCGCATTAAGTAAGGAAGAGGCTATTAAGGAATTAAGGAGACATAAAGGGACCCAATTTGATCCCTATTTATTGGAAAAGTTTATTGAAATAATTTCAGATTTTCAACAAAGTATTGCAAATTAATTCATTTATATATTTAATTTTATTTGGAGGAATATTTATGAAAGAATCATTTAAAAAGTTGCTAGAAGAGCCTATGTTATATTATTTGCCACCCTGGACGCACAGCAAAAAAATACTCACTGAATTGCTAAAAGCACATCCCTCAATTCAATTTGTTTCTTTGGTAGCTGTGGATTTAGGCGGAAATGATACGGATGAAAAAATACCTGTAGGTTTATTTATTGATGAAATGGAGAGATTTTTTAATATAGGTGTTCAGACCGATGGTTCTAGCGTAGTGCTTCACGGAATTGCTACACTGAATAATGCTAAAGTTGATTTGATTCTTGATTTTTCAGTTAATTGGTTTGTTGATTATAATTATGAGTATATCTGTAAGGAAACCGGTCTTCCTATAGGAACATTGAGAATACCGGCATATTTAGCGCATAACTTAAAAAATGTAGATTCGAGGTCTGTATTAAAAAGATCCATAGAACATTTTTCTTCGGAAATAAAATATCTAATAAATAAATATCCTCATATCAAAAAGGATTTAGATATAGAGGAAGAGAGCATAGATGATATATTTTTAACATCAGCTACAGAACTGGAGTTTTGGGTAAAAACCCCGGGGGACTCCGCTAACGAAGAAAAACTATCGACATCTCAAATGCTAAAAGAGCAATATTGGAAAAGAACAAAAGGAAATGTGCGTACAGCTTTAGAAGAAACCATATTATTGCTTAAAAAGTATGGCATGGAACCCGAGATGGGGCATAAGGAGGTTGGAGGGGTTACCGCTAAAATAGGAGCAGGTGGAAAGTTTAATCATGTAATGGAACAGCTGGAGATAGTTTGGAAATATAATACGCCATTACAGGCTGCAGATAATGAATTATTTATCAGGGAAATTGTAGAGGAAACTTTTGAAAGATATGGATTAGAGGCAACTTTTATGGCTAAGCCTATCGAAGGTGTAGCCGGCAGCGGAAAACATATCCATATAGGGGTATGCATTAAACTCAGCAGTGGAAGGTGTATAAATGCATTTACACCCAAGAACAGAGAAACTGATTACATGAATATTTTAGGCTGGGGAAGCCTTTTTGGGTTACTCAGGAACTATGAAGTAGTAAATCCTTTCATAACAGCAACTAATGATGCTTTTAATCGGTTAAAGCCCGGGTTTGAGGCACCGGTGTGTACAGTGGCTTCAATAGGACATGGTGTTAAAGTTCCTTCCAGAAACCGAACAGTGCTAGTTGGTTTAATCAGAGATATGAATAATCCCATGGCAACAAGATTTGAGGTGAGGTCATCAAACCCGACAACCAACACCTATTTAGCCATAGCCGCAATCTATCAAACTATGCTTGATGGGATTAAGGCCGCAGTTAAATCGAATAAAACGACAAAGGAATTAGAGACTGAATTTTCCAAGGGGGAAGGTGAAGAAAAGTTTTATCTTCAAAAGGATAGGATGTACAGAAGTGAGGAAGATGTATTCGAATATTATACAGAAGAAGAAAGAAATAGAAAATTTGGTGTACCACCGGCTACTGTATGGGAAAATATTAAAAACTTTGATTTAGAATTATGTAAAAATGAAATTTTATATGCAGGAAATGTTTTTAGCAGGGCGATTATTAATTCATATAGGGAAGCTACCATTATACGATGGGTGACAGAATTATCAGGTAGAATTATACCAAATAATATGGAATTAGTGAGGAATTGTAAAAAAATTCATACAAAAGAAGATTCGACGGATATAGACGAAATTAACTGGGAAAATGTCAATGAGTTAAGAAAATATCTAATGAAGGATACATTGAAGGGAAAATCTCTGTTTACTCGAATGGAGGAATGTATTAAATCAGAAGATTTAGAATTGTTATCGGAATTACAATTAGAAATGAATGAAAAGATAACTTTATTAAAATGTTTATATACAACTTATCTGAAAAATTTATTTGAACAAGGGGAC
>CAYLIZ010000007.1:0-5001 GCA_964383985.1 uncultured Alkaliphilus sp.
GGATAACTAGTTGCTTTTCTACCCTTTAACACTCCTGCCTTCTCTAATACAATCGGGGCTGCACAGATTGCGGATATCAATTTCCCATTTTCATTAAGAGACTTAACTATATTAATAACTCTTTCATCATCCCTTAAATTGGTAGATCCCGGCATACCGCCCGGCAATAAAATACCATCAAGTTCATTGACATCGATTTCATCTATGGATTTATCAGCTAATACGACAATATCGTGGGCTCCTTTTACTTTTAAATCACCCAGAGAAACAGTAATTATTTCAATATTGGCTCTTCTGAGTACATCTATGCTAGCAATTGCCTCTATTTCCTCAAACCCCTGGGCTAACGGAACTATAACCTTTTTCATTGTTATTCCGGCAAAGAATTTTCCTTGCCTTCCTCCTTTCCATATTATTATTTTGTAATTCAATTATATACCAATATGTGTAATTATCAAAGCCTGGTACCTATATTCCTAAATAAAGTTTTAAAAATTTGATAAAAAATATCCTGCAAACATAATCAAATATATTATTTGTTAAATTTTGGATTTACATATCTATAAAAAATTTTAAAATATATTTTTCAATTATTTGTTTTTAGTATATAATGGTATTAAATATTTTTATGACCTTAGTTGTAGTTTAAAAATTAAATTTTGAAGAAAGCAGGTATTTTATGTTTAAAAAAATTCAATATAACTCACCGGTAATATTGAGCTTTACAATGTTATCTTTTATATCATTAATACTAGGCGAACTGACAAATAAGGCTTCAACTATTTTATTTTTTTCTGTGTATAGAGGACCTTTAACAGATATATTATTTTATTTTAGGCTTATAGGTCATATACTAGGCCATGCAGATTTAGAACATTTTTTAGGCAACTTTCTTATTATATTATTAATAGGCCCCATCCTAGAAGAAAAATATGGCTCCCGCGCTATGATTAGTATGATATTCCTTACAGCTATTGTTACAGGTATTCTGAACGTTTTATTATTTAATACTGCATTGTTAGGAGCCAGTGGTATTGCATTTATGCTTATTTTACTCAGCTCTTTCGTCAATACACAAGAAGGTAAAATACCATTGACGCTTATTTTAATCATTATTCTTTTTATTGGAAAAGAAGTGATAGATATAGTTTTTGCAAATGATAATATTTCTAATCTGACCCATATAGTTGGTGGCCTATGTGGTGGTATTTTTGGTTTTTATACAGACCATCGTAAACGGAAAGCCATGGAAAATCTTTGTTAAGGATAAAGTTTTTACATATTTGTAACACCTTTTTGAATTCATTAATAATTGAATAGTTTTTATCCTTAATGAAATACTAGTTACGAGGAGCGTGAACTATATGTCTAAAAACAAATTTAAACAAAAAAACATGGCTATACCTATTGAAAACCATCAAACCGCAGCATGGGCAAATATAAAAAATTTAAAACGAGTATCTAAGGTTTATATACCAAATGAGATGGAAGTAAGAAATGCTAAGGATTGGGTTGACAATAACCATAAATAAATTTTTCTCTATTTTTCCACGACTATTGCGGGCGAGCCTTGCTCGCCCTATAGCATTTCCTCCAACCGTTTATACGTTTCATACGTATCCCTCGCGTCTTTTTCCGCTGCATCAAATAATTCATCCGCTAATTCCGGAAATACATTCATAATTTGGGAATACCTGATTTCGCTATTAATAAATTCTTTAAAAGGTTTCGACGGTTCCTTGGAATCAAGTATGAATGGATTTTCCCCTTGTTTTTTAAATTCCGGATTAAATCTGTATAAATGCCAATACCCGGACTCTACGGCTCTTTTCTGCTGTCTGACAGAAGTACCCATTCCGATTTTAATACCATGGCTAATACATGGAGCATAGCAAATAATAAGCGATGGCCCTTTATAAGCTTCTGCCTCAGTAACAGCTTTTATAAGTTGATTCATATTAGCACCAAGAGCTACTTTGGCTACATAAACATAACCATAGGCAATAGCCATTAAACCTAAATCTTTTTTGCGTATTTTTTTACCGGATGCTGCGAATTTAGCTACTGCAGCTGTAGGTGTTGCTTTGGATGCCTGTCCACCGGTATTTGAATACACTTCTGTGTCTATCACCAAAATATTTACATCTTCGCCGGAAGCTATTACATGGTCCAGCCCACCATAACCTATATCATATGCCCACCCATCTCCACCTATTATCCATATGGACTTTTTAACTAAATAATCTTTTAGTTCAAAAATTTCCTTTATTACAGGGTCTCCCATATCATTGTGTTCATCTATTAATTGTAACAATTGCTCAGCAATTTCTTTAGTTTTTTCCCCATCATCTTTATTTTCTAACCACTGTTTAAATAATTTTTTATAACCCTCATCTAAATTAGATTTTATTCCTTCCTCCATTAGATCAACTATTTTATCTCTTGCCTGTATGGTAGCTAAGGCCATACCGTAGCCAAACTCTGCATTGTCTTCAAACAAAGAATTTGCCCAGGCGGGCCCCCTACCGCAAGGTAATGTTGAATATGCAATAGATGGAGCGCTGGCGGCCCAAATTGAAGAACAGCCGGTAGAATTTGCAATCATCATCCTATCCCCATAAAGTTGAGTAAGTAGTTTTACATACGCAGTTTCTCCACAACCGGGACAAGCACCACTGAATTCTAGGAGGGGCATTGCAAATTGACTCCCCCTTACAGATTTTTTATCTGTTAAGTTATCTTTATATTTTATATTGTTGATAGCATATTCCCAATTTTCTGCCTGCCTGACAATTTCTTTTTCTGCATCTACCATGATTAATGCTTTTTCCTTTGCCGGACAAATATCGGCACAGTTAGAACAACCGGTGCAATCTAATGGACTTATTTGAATACGATAACCAAAACCTTCTAATCCTTTACCTATAGCCTCCTTAGTCTCAAAAGTATCCGGTTTATCCTTCATCTCTTTTTCATCTAAAATGAATGGCCTAATAACAGCATGTGGACAAACATAGGAACATTGGTTGCATTGTATACACTTTTCTGTCTGCCATTGAGGCACCATTACAGCAATGCCCCTTTTTTCGTAAGATGTTGTTCCCAAAGGATAGGTTCCATCTTCCATACCCTTGAAAGCACTCACAGGCAACTCATCACCCTCATGCCTTGCCATAGGTCTTTGTATATTTTTAACGAAATCCGGTTCATCCTTTATAGGTATATGTTCTTCCTCTGCATCTTTCCAGCTGACCGGAACATTCACTTTAACTAGTTCATTTGCCCCTTTTTCTACCGCCTTATAGTTCATATCTACAATTTTCTCGCCTTTTTTGCCATAAGTGTTTTTTATAGACTCTTTTAAATATTTAATAGCATCCTCTATTGGAATAATTTGTGCTAATTTAAAAAAAGCAGATTGCATAATCATATTAATTCTACTACCTAAACCTATTTCCTTGGCAATATTCACTGCATCAATAATATAAAAATTAATATTTTTATTAGCAATAGTCTTTCTAATAATTGCAGGAATTTTTTCTTCCAGTTCCTCTACAAGCCAAGGACAATTTAATACAAAAGTTCCATTTTCTTTTAACCCTTTTAGAATATCATAGTGATAAACATACGAACTATTATGACAGGCGATAAAATCGGCATTATAAATTAAATAGGGTGACTTTATAGGATTTTTACCAAACCTTAGGTGTGAAATAGTAGTGCCTCCCGATTTTTTACTATCATAAGAAAAATATGCCTGCGCATATAGATCTGTCTTATCCCCTATAATTTTAACTGCCATTTTATTGGCTCCTACTGTACCATCAGAACCCAAACCCCAAAACTTACATTTAATTGTACCCTTTGGTGAGGTTTCTATAATATCTTCTTCCGGAAGGGATGTATTAGTTATATCATCTACTACACCAATAGTAAAACCATTTTCAGGATTATCACTTTTTAAATTTTTAAATACTGCAATAATTTGGGAAGGGGTAGTATCCTTTGACCCTAACCCATATCTTCCCCCAACAATTATAGGCTTTTTATCTTTTGTATAAAATGAACTTTTAATGTCTTTATAAAGTGGTTCACCGGATGATCCCGGTTCTTTTGTTCTATCCAATACTGCAATATTTTTTACTGTTTCCGGGAATACATCAAAAAAATGTTTTTCTGAAAAAGGTCTATAAAGATGTACTTTTATAATTCCAAGTTTTTCTCCTTTTTTATTTAAGTAATCCACCACTTCTTCTGTTGTTTCACATACAGAGCCCATTGCAACTATAATGCTTTCCGCATCCTCCGCCCCGTAATAAGTAAAAGGTTTATATTCCCTTCCTGTAATTTTACCAATTTTATTCATGTAGTTTGCAACTATATCCGGAATTTTATCATAAAATCTATTTGCAGCTTCCCTGCCTTGAAAATAAATATCAGGATTTTGTGCTGTCCCTCTAACTACAGGATGTTCAGGATTTAATGCCCTATCTCTGAATTCTTTTAGCGCCTCATAATCTAACAATTTGGCTAGGTCTTCGTATTCAATAACCTCTATATTTTGATATTCATGAGAAGTTCTAAAGCCATCAAAAAAATGCAAAAACGGCACTCTACCCTTGATAGCCGATAAATGTGCTATTCCTGCTAAATCCATAACCTCCTGTACGCTAGAAGAAGCTAATAATGCAAATCCGGTCTGCCTGGTAGCCATTACATCTTGATGGTCTCCAAATATAGATAAAGCATGAGTTGCAATGGCTCTTGCGCTCACGTGAAACACAGCCGGAAGCAATTCCCCTGCCATTTTGTACATGTTTGGAACCATTAACAATAATCCTTGTGAAGCTGTATATGTAGTAGTTAATGCACCGGCTTGTAAGGAACCATGTACAGCCCCTGCAGCACCTGCTTCCGATTGAAGCTCTGCTACCCTTACCGGTTGTCCAAATATATTTTCTTTGCCATGTGCAGACCATTCATCCACACTTTCTGCCATAG
>CAYLIZ010000007.1:5101-16729 GCA_964383985.1 uncultured Alkaliphilus sp.
GAAACAGTAATCGAATGTATTTTTTATTAAACTTTCAGATTATTTATATTATTCATCCAATTTAAATTTACTGTGGAGTACATTCATAGCCTCCAAAGATTTATCGTTATTAATTATACACGAAATTTTAATTTCAGATGTGCTTATCATCTCAAGATTTATGCCTAAATTATAGAGGGTTTCAAAAAACAGAGTTATTACAGAGGGGTCCCCCATTATCCCTGTTCCAACTATAGATAATTTAACCACAGTATCATCAAATATAACTTCTTTCGCATCTATTTCTTTGCATATATCTTTCGTTATTTGCAAAGCCTTATCAAGATCTTGGTTTTTTACTGAAAAAGAAATATCATTCACTGAGTTCCTGTGTACATTTTGAATTATCATATCTATTCCAATATTAGCCTCGCATATCTTTGAAAAAATATTATAGGCTATACCGGGCCTATCCGGTACCTCTAATATAGATATTTTGGCTATATCATTATCTAATGTTATTCCCCTAACTATGGCTCTTTCCATACTAACTACCTCCATTACTTTTGTCCCCTCACTATTATTGAGACTTGACCTAACAACTAATGGTACCTTAAAATTTCTAGCTATTTCAACAGCTCTCGGATGAAGAACTTTAGCTCCAAGTTTTGCTAACTCCAGCATTTCATCATAAGAAATGTCCTTTAAAAGCTTTGCCTCAGGTACTATTCTAGGATCAGTCGTATATATTCCATCTACATCTGTGTATATTTCACATTTTTTTGCCTTAACCGCAGCTGCCAGTGCTACAGCAGAGGTATCCGAGCCCCCACGTCCTAGGGTTACTATATCACCATCACTGTTTTTTCCCTGGAATCCTGCAACTATTACAATATTATCTTTAGATAACTCGTCCTTTAATCTTTTTGTATCTATATTTTCTATACGTGCATTATTATAATCGCTGTATGTTAATATACCGCATTGGGAGCCTGTTAACGAAATTGCATTATAACCCATACATTGAATCGCCATAGCTAATAAGGATATTGATATCTGTTCACCCGTTGATAGAAGCATATCCATTTCCCTTGGTGCAGGTTTTGTGCATATTTCACTAGCCATACTAATTAAATTATCTGTAGTTTTCCCCATTGCAGAAACCACTACAATTAATGAATTCCCTAATAATTTGGTTTCAATAATGCGTTTTGCAACGCCTTTAATTTTATCTATGGTTTCTAAGGATGAGCCGCCATATTTTTGCACAATAATGTCTTCCATAATATAACCCCCTAATTAAAAGCTAAGCTATACTGCCAATTCATCAAAATTTTCTAAATTAAATTCACGAATAAAATAACAATTTTCGGAATCTATTTTAGCGTAACAGGACCTATTTTTTACCTTTAAGTCTTCTATCAAATCTTTAATTTCTTGTCTGCTTATATTCTGTAATATTAAAATTAAATTTTTCTCTCCTTTAACAAGTTTGTATTCCAATTTATATTTATCTATTGTCTCTAGAATAAAATCCGATTCTTTTTGAGTTTCTAATGAAATCCTAAAATAATAATTATCTAATATATTGGATATGTTATTCGGCTTTTCCTTTTTATCTATTTTAATATGACTTAACTCCCCATTTATTATATCTATAATATCTGAAACAACTGCGTTCCCGGTTGGATTTTTCCCGGCACCTTGACCATAAAATTGTAAATTACCCACTACATCACCTTCAACAGATACAATATTAAAAGCATCGTTTACATTAGCCATGATAGAATTTGTATTTAATAGCACAGGTTCCACTGAAGCATCAAAACCTAAATCATTGGAATACGCACTGCCTACCAATTTTATCGCTAAACCTAACTTTTTAAAGAAATTAATATCAAACGCCGAAATAGAAGTTATTCCCTTACAATCAATATCTTCAAAACCCACATTATAACCAAAAGCTATGGACGATAAAATGGATATTTTTCTTGCTGCATCATAACCTTCGATATCATCAGTTGGGTCAGCCTCCGCAAACCCTACATCCTGAGCTATGCTCAATGCCTCCTTAAAATCTATACCCTCTTCTACCATTTTAGATAAAATGAAGTTAGTTGTTCCATTTAATATTCCTTTTATTTCACTTATTTCATTAAATCTTATTAGTTCCTTTAAAGGTTTAATTATTGGAATTCCCCCGGCTACGCTGGCTTCAAATAAAATGCCTTTATTATTCTTTTTAGCCAAATTAGTTAAACCTAATAAATCATGAGATAAAACAGCCTTATTAGCTGTCACTACATGTTTTCCATTTTCTAATGCTCTTGTTATATATGTATGAGCAGGTTCAATTCCCCCTATTAACTCAACAACTATATCAATACTAGGATTATCCAGTATATCCGATGGATTATCTGTCAGCATATTGCTCTCAATTATGGGGTCTCTATCCTTTTCCAAATCGCTGACCAATATTTTTGAAATTTCAACGGTTTTTTTGGTTTGTTCCTCTATAATAACCTTTTTATCTAAAAGTATCTCATATACTCCTGAACCCACAGTTCCTAAACCGAGCAATCCAATTTTAATCATTGTCAATCATCCTCTCGTTTTGTTTTCTGTTAAAATTGTTTTCTGTTAAAAAACACTTGTGTTTCTATGAAAAACATTATATCATATAATGTACAAGAATCAACATAAGAATACACCTTTTTCAAAATTTTTTAAGTTCTTACTTTTTGGAGGGAAATATCATGAAAGACATAATGTATAATAGTACAAGAGGCAAAGATATTAATGTTTCTTCCATAGATGCCCTTATTAAAGGTATTGCTAGTGACGGAGGGCTATATGTGCCTACACATTTTTATAATATTGATGATTTTGAACAGATGATGAATTTAGATTATAAGAATTTAGCTTGCAAAGTTGTTAAAAATTATTTTCCTGAGTTTTCCGGGGAAGAAATTTTAAGTTATATGGAAAGTGCATATGATAATAAATTTGATACGCCACAAATAGCACCTATAGTGAATAAAGCCGGTGTTTATTTTTTAGAATTGTTTCATGGGCCTACCTTAGCATTTAAAGATATGGCTCTTACATTACTACCTCATTTATTAATAGGAGCTAGTGAAAAAAATAATAAAACTGAGGAAATAGTAATCCTTACTGCTACCTCCGGTGATACGGGAAAGGCAGCTCTTGAAGCCTTTAAAAATATAGAAGGCATCAAAATAATTGTATTGTTCCCCTCAGAAGGGGTCAGTGAAATTCAGAAGAGACATATGATAACCCAAGAAGGAAATAACACATTTGTAATTGCTGTAAAGGGTTGTTTTGATGATGCCCAAAATGCTGTTAAACAGATATTTACTAATAAGGAGTTTAATCACACTGCTAAGAATAAGGGTTATATTCTATCTTCCGCGAATTCCATAAATATTGGGAGACTGATACCACAAACCGTATATTATTTTTATGCCTATTTGCAGATGCTAAAATCCGGCGATTTATCCCCGGGTGAAAAAATAAATATAGTTGTACCAACGGGCAACTTTGGAAATATATTGGCAGCTTATTATTGTACAAAAATGGGGCTACCGGTGAACAAATTAATTTGCGCTTCAAATGAAAACAATGTACTCTATGATTTTTTTGAAACCGGCATATATGATAAAAGAAGAACCCTTAAACCGACTATATCTCCATCTATGGATATTATCATTTCCAGCAATCTCGAAAGACTTTTATACGATATAAGCAATAATGATACCATGTTAGTTAAAAATATGATGAATGATTTGAATGAAAAAGAATATTACGAAATACCCGATAAATTAAAGCATAATATGGATTTTTTCTATGGAGGTTATGCTGATGAATCTGATACACTTTCATCTATAGAAAAAGTCTATAGCGAAAGCAACTACGTAATAGATCCTCACACGGCTGTAGCATATTTTGTATATAAAAACTATTTAAATACAACAGAGGATGATACCAAGACAATAATAGCTTCTACTGCAAGTCCATATAAATTTACTAGAAGTGTATGTGATGCATTAAAAATAGATACAAAAGATTCCACAGATTTTGAACTGGTTGAATTGCTTTCTGATAAAATTAATATCCCAATACCATCCCCAATACACAATCTTGAAACCAAACCGATTTTACATAATACATTATGTGAAAAAAATAATATTAAAAATGTAATTAAAAATATTTTAGGAATTTAGGTGATACATTATGATAGAAATAACAGTACCTGCAACTACTGCAAATATAGGGCCCGGTTTCGATTGTCTGGGAATGGCTTTAAATTTATACGCCAATATCATGTTTGAAGAAATAGAGGAAGGTCTAATAATTAAAGGTTGCCAACCTGAATATCAAAATAAAGATAATTTAATATATCAATCTATGTTAGAAACATTTGAAAAAATAGGGTATAAACATAGGGGCATGAAAATTATTATAAATAATGAAATACCGGTATCTAAAGGCCTAGGTAGCAGTGCTGCTTGCATATTAGCCGGTGTCATGGGTGCTAATGAAATAGCCAACGGTCAACTAACAAAACTAAATATATTAAAAATTGCTACCCGGATAGAGGGACATCCCGACAACATAACTCCCGCACTGTTTGGTGGAATGGTTGTATCAGTATATGATAACAATGAGGTATATTTTAGTAAAATTCCTTTGAACAATAATTTAGATTTTTATGCTCTAATACCTAACTTTACACTTTCAACCTCGGAATCAAGGTCCGTTCTTCCAAAACAAATTCCTTTTGAGGATGCTGCTTTTAATATAGGTCGTGTTGCATTAATGATAGCTTCCTTGATTAATGGTGATTTGGATTTGCTAAATATCTCCGTGAGGGATAAACTACACCAAAAATATAGGGGCGCATTAATATGTGAATACGATACTATAATGAAGAAACTTAGCAATTTACAAGTAAAAGGGGCTTTTTTAAGCGGTGCCGGTCCTACAATAATAGCTATCGCCGATAAAAATGATACTGTAGTAGAATCTGCTATTGTAAATATGGTACAAAACTTGAAAGGTCATTGGACATTTAAAAAACTTTGTACGGAGGTCAATGGAGCTATTGTTAAAAGGAGGTAAATTGGTAAATGAAAGATAGTAATTTCTTAATAATAAATAAAAAAATCCTACCTGATATATTTGAAAAAGTTGTTGAAGCTAAAGAGTTGTTAAAAAGGGGAAAGGTTAAAAGTATAACAGAGGCCGTAAAAGAAGTTGGAATTAGTAGAAGCGCCTTTTATAAATATAGAGATTATGTCCACCCATTAATGAATGGACCGGTTGGCAGAAAAGTTACACTTTCCTTTTTACTTAGCCACACAACCGGCGTACTATCTGATGTACTCCAGGTAATATCTCGTAATAATTGCAATATTCTTACCATTAATCAGGAACCTCCTGTCAATAATGTCGCTAATGTAAATATGATATTTGATATTACCCATACTAATAAAAAAATAGAAGATATAATTTGCGAAATAGAAATTATTGAAGGTGTAGAAAAATTAAAACTTATTGCAATAGAATAAAATTTATTTTGCAAAAATTTATGGCTGTAAAAACAATTGTTTTTACAGCCATAAATAATTCATTTTTCATATATTTGAATTATATCATAATTCTACTAAAATATAACAAATACCTTAGGAATATAAAGAACAGAGCAAAAAACTACTATCTTTTTCACAATTTTATTTATTAATATCTTTATAATTTTTTATAAATTGATACATATAGTGAATAAACTCGCCTCTTTTTAAATTTGCATTGGGTACAAATTCAACTTCAATATTTTTATCATTAAATATATTATAATATTTTGCTAGAGCCACATAGCCAATATCTTCTTCTTTTATTGCCTCTTTGTCCTTATATGGCGATTGAAAAATAATAGAATATTTAGCTAGTTCTTTTTGTTTCATGGCATTTATAATCCATTTTGTTAATTCTATTTTACTAATTTTTTCATTTGGTTTAAAATAATCACCTTTGTCAATAATACCGAACTCTACTCCTGCTTCAATATATTTATAGTAAGGATCATCTTTTGAAATATCTTTAAAATAATCTTTGTCCTTATCAAATTCTTTATAATATCTATCTACATTATAAGCCTTATTTGTCCAACCTATTTCTATTATCCATTTAAGTGCATCTTTACGTAATAAAGCTTCATTTGGCTTAAAAAACTCATCTGTTATCTTTAATATTCCCATTTTATCCATGAGTAAAATATCTTTTTCATATTTATAATCTTTTATATCTTTAAATTGAATTGATTCTTTTTTCTCTTCTATAAATTCTTCTCCGGAATAATTTAAAAATTTACCGGTTGCCCCATCAATGTAATTAAAACCAAAACTTTTTATTGCATATACAGGTAGCAACTCTTTTATAGGTAATTCTAAACCTTCTTTTTCATATTTATCTAAATCTTTTAACTGTACTAAATATTTTTCAAGACCTACTTTGTCATAAAAAATTTTGTGTGCATCCTTACTGCTTAATATAGATTTAGGCCGCTGCACTTCTACTTCATACCATCTATAGTTTAAATTAATAATTTCTTTTGTATCCTTGTCTATGTTCATTCTTACATAATTGTTTTCAAAAGGGATTTTATCTATATATCTAAAGCTTGATATATTAACTTTATTTTTATCTTTAATTTTATTTTGATCTATTTCTAATTGTAACTGTCCTTTTGTTTTAGGAAACATTTTTTGAATTTTTTCATTTGCTAGATTTAATATATCATCGTCTTTAATATTTTCTTTAGTACCCTCAGCAATTGCTAAATCTCTTTCTTGTATAGGTGCATAATCACCATTTTTATTATATGAGATTTCTAATATTTCACTGTTTTCAGCATTTACTATTGCATTAATGTACTTATTTCCTTCATTAGAATGCCAATATAGGGACCAAAATTTGCCCTTAACCCCGGCATAATAATTTGTATAACCGGTATTATTTAGTTTAATATCATCTAAATCTACATTGTCTCTAAGTGTATCTATAACTATTTGTTCCGCTTTTTCTTTTGAAATAACACCTTCTTCCGGTATCATTTCTGCCCCACTATCTAATTTAGCTTCATTGAACATCTCTTTTCTCGCAGCATCACTACCTCCAAGGCCATATCCACCACCAATGTAACTCCAATTGTATAGTTCATCATAAGATAAAAGTTTTCCGGTAACAGCATCTATTTTATCACTTTCTTTTGATACATAAGTATACACCGGAGTTAAAACCGCCTTTTTACTATCTTCAGGATTATACTTATTTAGTGCTACATATTTAAGGTGTAACCTGTCTTCTTTTTCAAATAACTCCCTAGCTTTTTGCTCGCTTAAAAGTTGCTTGTTTTGTTCATAATTTGCTGCATCCCATTTCATTTCATAGTTTGTAACCCTTCCACTTACACCGGATACACTAACCGTAAAATAGTTGTTTAGAAAAAATTCGTCCTTTAACTTTCTTACAAACATAAAGCAATAATTATCAGAACTTTGTTCATCCCTATATAAGTAGTATGGAATAACTGTAGGCGCTTTAACGGTAACTTCTTCTGTTTCCTTAAACCTTTCTTTTTCTAATGACTTAATAAAATCTATAGCGATTTTTTTGGCCTCATCTTTAAGTAAGGTTACGGCATCTTTATAACTTTCATTTTCCCACTGATTAACGGAAATTATTTCACCGGAGTCGGCAGCTATAGTAATTGAAGCATGTTTGTTTTCTCCTTCAAAATCTAAATTCCAAAATTGTCTCTGTTGTATATCTCTAGTATGTAAACTACTATGTTGGAGTTTGTAATCTTTTGTTATATTTAACTTTTGTCTTGCTAATTTTTCTGCCTCTACTTTAGTTAAAATTGAAGATTTTGTTTGTCCATGTCCAATAGGTGTTACTACCCCTAAAAACAATGTTAATGTAATAATAAAAATAGTTACTTTTCTTATCATTTTAAAACCTCCCTATATTTTTTATTTTTAATATTTTACGTGCCTACCTATAACTTTAGACGTAAACTAGGGAAAAAAGTTTCATTATGACCTAACCCAATTTACAAAGTAAATTGATGGTAGGTCAAACACAATAAGCACCAAATTTATGTCATCCCTCTGTGTCATTTTCATCTAATAGTTAGCTTTGTTTGTTATTCCTGATATAAAGGTTTTGTAGAACTCTCTTTTTCGCTTTTATTTATCCCTAAATTTTTAATTTCAAAGAATATCCATATCCCTGTCACTATAGAAGATAGAACATCAGAGACCGGAGCTGCCATCCATACACCATTTAATTCAAAATACTTTGGCAGTACTAAAAGTGCCGGTATGAGAAATACAACCTGTCTAGATAAACTCAAAAACGCTGCTTGTTTTGGTTTACCTACCGCTTGAAAGTAATTTGAACTAACAATTTGAAAACCAATAACCGGTAATACCGCAAAAAATATTTTTAACCCATCTACACTTAAATTTATTAATTCCAAGTCTCCCTTAGCGAATAATGTAACTAATTGTGCGGGAAAAAGTCTTATTGCAGCATACCACAATGTAACTAATGTTGTAGCTGCCATAACTGCATATATGAATGTCTGCTTTACTCTATCATATTGTTTGGCTCCATAGTTAAATCCTATAATAGGTTGAGAACCTTGATTAATACCAAATATAGGCATTAATATTATTGTACTTATACTATTAACAATTCCCATAGCTGATATTGCTATGTCGCCTCCAAATTTAGTGAGTTGGCTGTTTAATATTGCATTAACTGTACTAGAAGCTAACTGCATCATAAAAGGGGCAAAACCTATGGAAAAAATACTCAATACTACATTCGTTTTTAATCGTAAGTTTTCTTTTCGTATTTTTAAAGTGCTTCTTCCACTTAAAAAATGACTTAGTACCCAAATAGAAGATACAATTTGAGAAATTACAGTAGCTATTGCAGCACCTTGTATTCCCCAGTTGAATATAAATATAAAAATTGGATCTAATATTGTATTGAGTATAGCGCCTATTAGCATAGTTAACATTGCTATTTTAGGGTTTCCCTCTGCTCTAGCAATATTATTCATACCAAAACTTACACCATGAAAAATTGCACCTATTAAAATAATTCTCATATAATCTTTTGCATATGGCATTACATCTGCACTAGCACCGAAAATTTTCAAAATCGGTTCGAGAAAAATTAGCCCAAATACAGTTAATCCCAACATTATAATAATCAATAGTATCATAGCATTTCCCATAATATGCTCTGCTTCCTCTTTTTTATTTTCCCCCAATCTAATAGAAATTAAAGCAGTTGCACCTAGACCTACAAGCATAGTAAAAGCCATTAATATAATCATTACAGGAAAACTTATTGTAATTCCTGCTATAGCTAATCGTCCTACCCCTCTACCAACAAAAATTCTATCTACTATGTTGTATAATGCATTAACTAACATTCCAACTATTGCCGGAACAGAAAAGCTCAATAATAATTTCCCGATTTTTTCTTCTGCAAGTTGTTTAGAACGATCCATTTCATCCCACCTTAACCTATAAATTAACAAACAGTAAAATCTATTTCTCTTTGTGCTATGTCTACTTTATTTACTTTTACCTTCATAGTGTCTCCTATTCTATATATTTTTTTTCGCATTTCACCTATCAACATATGCCGCTCACTGTCATAGATATAATAATCATCAAATAAATAACTTAGAGGAATTAAACCTTCAATTGTATTATCTAACTCTACAAATATACCAAAAGAAGTAATTCCTGAAATAATCCCTTCGTATTCTTCTCCAATTCTATCCGCCATATATTCTGCTTTTTTCAAATCCTCTGTTTCCCTTTCTGCCTCCTCTGCTACTTGTTCTCTGATTGAAGATTGTTCCGCAACATTAGGCACCATTGCTCTTAACCGGCTTGTTCTCTTATCATGTAATCCCCCGCTAATAGATTCTTTTATAATACGATGTATTTCAAGATCCGGATATCTTCTAATTGGTGATGTAAAATGGCAATAATGTTTCGCAGCTAGTCCAAAATGCCCCAAGTTTTCACTAGCATACCTAGCTTTTTTAAGGGATCTCAACATTAAAGTATTTATTAATCTTTCTTCTTTAGTGCCTTTCACCTTTTTTAATAAATCCTGTAAAGCCTTAGGATGTATTTTAGCACTTAATCCTTTTAAATGGTACCCAAAATTATAAATAAATTCATTAAATTCTTCAAGCTTTTCTAGGCTCGGATCTTCATGGACCCTATATACAAAGGGGACATCTTGCCAATAAAAATATTCTGCAATAGTTTCATTACAAACCAACATAAATTCCTCTATTATGCAATTAGCAATACGCCTCTCATATTTCATAATATCAACCGGTTTTCCACCCTGATCCAAAAGTATTTTAGTCTCCGGAAAATCAAAATTTATTGCTCCTCTATCTTCCCTATGTTTTTTTAATATTAGACAGAGTTCTTCCATCATCTTAAATTCATTTAATATATGCGAGTATTTGTTTTTTAAATTTTGGTCATCGTTTTCTAAAATATCAGAAACATCTTCATATATCATTTTTTCTTTTACGTTAATAACACTTTCTACAATCTTATGATTGACAACCTCACCTTTATTGTCTATTTCCATAAATACAGATAGAGCTAACCTATCCACCTTTGGATTTAAACTGCAAATTCCATTTGAAAGTTTACGAGGCAACATAGGTATAACTCTATCTACCAAATATACACTGGTTCCTCTTTTAAATGCCTCTTTATCTAAAGCTGTCCCCTCTTTAACGTAATGAGTTACATCCGCAATATGTATTCCTAACTTGTAATTTCCATTAGATAATTTTTCTATAGATACTGCATCGTCTAAATCTTTAGCATCGGCCCCATCTATAGTTACAATAGTTATATCTCTCAAATCTTTTCTATTTATCTTTTCTTCTTCGCTTACCTTATCCGGAATTTTTGCAATCTCTTCTTCTACTCTTTTTGGAAAATCAGGAGTTAGATTGTACTTTCTCATTATAGAAAGGATATCTACACCTACATCGTCCTTATGTCCGATTATTTCTATAATTTCCCCTTCCGGATTTCTTCTAGCTTCTGCCCATTTTGTAATTTTACAGACTACCTTATACCCTTCTTTGGCACCATTTATTTCACTCTTGGGAATAAAGATATCTGTAATTATCCTAGGATCATCCGGGACTACAAAACCAAAATTTATATTGCCTTCATATATCCCCATAACCTCAGTATTAGCTCTTTCTAATATCCTGATTATTTCCCCTTCGGTTTTCCTCCATAATTCACCATATACTACATCTTTTCTCGCTATTACTTTGTCATTATTCATAGCACCATTTGTTAAATTAGCAGGAATAAATACATCGGACACTTCCGATTTATCTGAAACTACAAACCCGTAACCTTTTGGATGCATTTGTAATCTTCCCACAATTAAACCCATACGCTCCGGAACACCATATCTTTTCTTTCTTGTTTTAATAATCAGACCTTCTTTAACCATATCATTTAACAAGTTGGAAAATAAATTTCT
>CAYLIZ010000007.1:16829-27274 GCA_964383985.1 uncultured Alkaliphilus sp.
TAATAATCAGACCTTCTTTAACCATATCATTTAACAAGTTGGAAAATAAATTTCTTTGCTTTCTATCTACATCAAAAATATCTATGAGTTCTTCTTTTAACATAGGGCTATAAGCCTTTTCGTACATAAATTCTAAAAGTTTTTCCTTGATTAGCAAAAAGAACCCTCCTTTTCTTTGTTATATTATTCCCTGATTTTTTGTAACCTAACCTAACTATATCTTCTAGATAGAAATACCCTAAATCCTTTATGTCAGAAGCTAATATTCTATGCTATTTTGGTTGTGTTTTTCCTAAATTACATTATATCAAATTAAGAAGAGTTTTGCTTTCTGAATAGAGGATAACGGTTGCGAAAGGGACTTCTACCCATGTTTACTTTTCATCCCGGATGTCAACTATCATTGATAATTAAACATTTGGCTCCTTCAGAACTTGGTGGCACTTTATGAAGAATGCTATTGCTTTTTGTTCGTGTTATGCTATACTATACTATTAGTTAGAGAAAAAATATTGTTGATATTGGAGGTTCAGTTATGTTATCCATCATGATTTATCTTGTAGGGCTGGGCGCCATCCTCTCTTTAATTTTTGCGTATTATAATTTCCGTAAAGGGACTAGGATGGCACACGGTACTCCGACAATGCAGGATATCGCAAAGTCGATCAGAGAAGGCGCAATCGCATTCTTAAAAAGACAATTTTCAATCAGCATCCCGATTATAGTCGGGATATCAGTATTATTTGGCATTATTTTCACACCTTGGGCAGGAATAGCGTTTCTACTTGGTGCGGCGATGAGTTCTTTTGCCGGTTTAATCGGTATGAAAGCTGCAGTCATATACAACGAACGTGTTGTCAACGAAGCCCGTCTTGGTGTAGAAAGAAAAGACCCGTCAGCTTTAGGAAAGTCGCTGAACATTGCTTTCCGCGGCGGTTCCGTAATGGGTTTATCAGTTGGCGGATTTGCTATGTTGGGAATACTGATAGTGTATTTAGTTGTGGGTATGATGCTTCAGTATGCCAATCCGGAAAATCTAGTTGAAATGACCAGCTTGGTCGGTTTGAAGTTTGTACTATTCCCTCAGGTGCTTGCATGTTATTCCCTGGGTTGTTCCTCGGTTGCAGTGTTTAACCGACTTGGTGGCGGAATTTTCACCAAGGGAGCAGACATGGGTGCTGACCTTGTAGGCAAGACTGAGTTAGGACTTCCGGAAGATGACCCACGCAATCCGGCGGTTATCGCAGACTGTGTCGGGGACAACGTTGGTGATGTAAACGGTATGGGTTCGGACCTTCTGGAAAGTACCATTAACGCGATAGTGGCGTCCGCGGTTCTGCCGACTACAATTCATACTGCGGCTATCAATTCTCCTACGCCTGTTAGTACGGAACTCATGGTCCGTATGATGCAATACCCTTTTGCATTCGTTGGTATAGGCCTCATTGCCTGTATTTTAGGAATTGCCTATGTGCTTCTTAAAAGACCAAGCAACGAGATCAGTAGGGAACTAAACATTTCTTTGTGGAGTTCTGCGGCAATCATCGCAGGTGCTACCTTAATACTGAGCTATATCTTCTTTAGTGATATGGATCATACCGGTGTTAATTTCCGATTTGGCTGGATTTCACCTTGGTTGAGTGCTGTAAGCGGGATTATAGCAGGTATTTTGCTGGGCATAGTTGCTGAAATCTACACAAGCGAACAGTATAAAGAAACAAAAAATATTGCTCATTTAGCTGAAGAAGGTTCGGCACTGGTCATTATTGGTGGGACAAGTACCGGCTGGCGCAGCTGTTTACCTGCCTGCGTTATATTAGGTGGTGCTATTATTATTTCAAGTTTCTTCTCGGGATTATATGGCTCAGCTATCTCAGCAGTAGGTATGCTTTCCTTTGTCGTAGCAACTGTTACAGTAGATACCTATGGTCCTATTTCTGATAATGCCGGTGGTATTGCAGAAATGGCTCAACTAGATAAGGAAGTACGTAATATTACCGATAGTCTGGATTCCTTAGGAAACACTACTGCAGCTATCGGAAAGGGTTTCGCAATCGGCTCCGGTGTACTTGCAGCACTGGCCATGATGATGTCCTTTGCGAACATCGGTGAAAACGACGGCGTACTCGATATACTAAATTATTTAGCTTTGGGTGGAGCCTTTATAGGAGCAGGTATCATGCATTGGCTATCAGGTGAAATGCTCAATGCAGTATCTCGCAATGCTGAACAGATGGTGAATGAAGTACGCAGACAAATGCATGAAAATCCATCGATTTTGACCGGAGAAGCAAAGCCGGATTATGAACACTGCATTGACATCTGCACAAGAAGTGCTATTGCCGAAATGAAAAAACCTGCATTTGTTTCTTTACTGTCTCCTATCATCGGTGGCTTTATCTTTGGACCCCTATTTGTGGGTGGTTTTTTGCTGGGAACGATCTTGGATGCCGCTGTAATGGCAACTTCAACGGCAAACAGTGGTGGTACATGGGATAATGCGAAAAAATACATTGAGTCCTTAGAGACCGAATTAATAAATAAATACGGTGAAGAACGCTATAACGAAATTCATAATGCTAGCGTTATTGGTGACACTGTTGGTGATGGATACAAGGATGTCGTTGGTCCAAACCAGGATATCATGATCAAAATGATGGCTACGATTTCTGTAATAATGTTACCTGTTATGAATGCGTTCAATTTAATTAGTTTCCTTAATTAAATAACAGCCGAATAAAATAATAACGAATATACTATTAAATTAACAAACTAAAAGCAATATTCTCTGATTGAGAGAATATTGCTTTTTATTTTCTATTGAATTGCAATCAGAATGACAGCGATAGCTATGAATAAAAATGCAGCTACTTTTGTAATTTTACTCAGTAAAGCATCAAAACCTCTATTTTGCTTAGCCCATAACTGTGCACCGCCCCCGGAAATTGCACTGGAGAGTCCCTCGCCCTTTCCTGATTGAAATAATATACTTCCTATAAGTATAATACATACTATAACCTGAATAACCATTAAAAATGTCCTCAATTACCCCACCTCCCGTAATCATAGTTAACATTCACATTGTAACATAGCAAACCGGTAAAATCAATCAGGTTTCTAATCGTGTAATTTTTCTATTTTTTTAAATTATAAAACACTTTTTCCCCTAAATATTGTGCAGTAGAACCAAGTATATCCTCAATTCTTAGCAATTGATTATACTTTGCAACACGGTCTGTACGAGCAGGTGCGCCCGTTTTTATTTGGCCGGCATTTACTGCCACAGCAATATCTGCTATTGTAGTATCCTCGCTCTCCCCGGAACGATGTGATATTACTGTCGTATATCCGGCTTTTTTTGCCATTTCAATAGCATCTAATGTTTCAGTTATTGTACCAATTTGATTTAATTTTATTAATATGGAATTAGCGCTTCCTTCTTGGATGCCTTTTTTAAGTCTTTCAGTACTTGTTACGAACAAATCATCCCCCACTATTTGAATTTTTTCACCTAATCTTTCGGTCATTAGATACCAACCATTCCAATCATCTTCACTTAATCCATCCTCTATAGAAATTATAGGATATTTATCGATTAATTCTTCATAAAAATCAACCATTTCTTTTGCCGATTTTATGACACCCTCACCGGATAGTTTATATGTTTCTTTATTTTCATCATATAGTTCTGTCGCAGCCACATCTAGCGCTAATTTTACTTCTTCCCCCGGTTTATACCCCGCATTTTTAATGGCTTCAACTATCACCTGCAAGGCCTCTTCATTTGAAGCTAGATTAGGAGCAAATCCCCCTTCATCACCTACGCCGGTTGACAAACCTTTTTTTTGGAGAACCGATTTTAAATTATGATAAATTTCAACACACATTCTTAAACTATCGGAAAAGTTGACAGCTCCTATAGGCATAATCATAAACTCTTGAATGTCTATATTATTATCCGCATGAACCCCGCCATTCAGGATATTCATCATTGGCACCGGTAACTGCTTTGCATTTACACCACCCAGATATTGAAACAAAGGCAATCCTAAGGCACATGCTGCTGCCTTAGCAGCAGAAACAGATGCCCCCAAAATTGCATTTGCTCCAAGTTTTCCTTTGTTTGGTGTTCCATCTAGGTCAATCATAATTTGATCTATCAAAATTTGATTTGTTGCATCTAACCCAATTATCTTGGGTGCAATAATTTTATTTACATTTTCAACGGCTTTTAATACACCTCTGCCTAAATATCTCTTTTTGTCCTTATCCCTAAGCTCTACTGCCTCAAATGCACCTGTAGAAGCCCCTGAAGGAACTATTGCACTTCCCAATGCACCACTCTCTAAACATATTTCAACTTCAACTGTTGGATTTCCCCTTGAATCCAATACCTCTCTTGCATAAACATCACTTATAATTGTCATATTTTCCTTTTCTCCTCTACTCTTGAATTAGACTGTTTCCAGTCATCTCCTGTGGTTTTTCTAAATTTAATAACTGTAGTAAAGTTGGCGCTATATCTGCTAAACGCCCGCATTTTTTCAATCTTATATTGCCTGCTCCTACCAAAATTAATGGTACAGGGTTAGTTGTATGAGAAGTAACAGGGGTACCGTCCTGCCCATTTATCATACATTCGGCGTTTCCATGATCCGATGTAACTATAGCACTTCCACCCCTTACCAAAATTTTGTCAATAACTTTGCCTATGCACTGATCTATAGTTTCCAACGCCTTTACCACCGCATTTAAACTTCCGGTATGACCCACCATATCCGGATTTGCATAGTTTACAATAATCAAATCATATATATCCTCATCTATTTTCTCTAACAACTTTTCTGTAAGCTGTACAGCACTCATTTCCGGCTGTAAATCATATGTTGCGACCTTAGGCGATGGAATAAGGATTCTATCTTCATTTGGATTTGGTGTTTCTATACCACCATTAAAAAAAAAGGTTACATGGGCATATTTCTCTGTCTCCGCGATTCGTAATTGTCTAAGCCCTTTTTTGCTGATATACTCCCCCAGTGTGTTTTCCAATTTGTTTGGCTCGTAAGCTACTTTAACATTATCAATAGTTTTATCATAAATGGTCATAGTTACAAAATATAATGAAAAATAGCCACTCTCTCTTTCAAAATAATCAAAATCAATATCAACTAAGGCCCTGGTTAGTTGCCTAGCACGATCCGGTCTAAAGTTAAAGAATATTATTCCATCCCCTTTTTCAACCCTATCACATACATTTTCTGAATTTAATATTACAGTAGGCAATACGAATTCATCATTTTCTCCTAATGTATACGCAGTGTCTATAGCATCCAAAGCATTTGCAGCAACCCTTCCTTTTCCCGATACTATAGCGTCATATGCTAATTTTGTTCTATCCCATCTCTTGTCCCTATCCATTGCATAATACCTGCCGGAAATTGTTGCTATCCTGCCTATACCTATTCCTTTGATTTTTTCTTCTAATTCATTAATAAAACCTTTAGCACTTCTAGGCGCAGTGTCCCTGCCATCTAAAAAACAATGTATGTAAACCTCATCTAGACCCTCTTGTCTAGCTAATTTTATCAATGCAAACAAATGTTTGATATGGCTATGTACACCACCATCAGAAACCAAACCTATTAGGTGTAACTTTTTTCCGCTGTTTTTTATATGGGAAATTACTCCTATGAATTTAGGATTTTTGAAAAAATCACCCGATTCAATTTCTTTAGTAATACGAGTAAAATCTTGATTCACAATTCTACCGGCGCCTATATTTAAATGACCTACTTCAGAATTTCCCATTTGGCCTTCCGGTAAACCTACATCTTCTCCACTCGCTAAAATTTGGGTATTAGGATAATTTTTTAGGAAGCTATTATAGTTTGGAAGACTAGCAATTTTTACTGCATTTCCAAATCTACTTTCTCTTATACCAAAACCGTCTAAAATAATAAGTGCAACCGGTTTTTTCATCTCTATCTTCCTTCCTAAAAATTAACGATTTCCAGAAACTCTTCTGCCTTCAGACTTGCCCCCCCAACTAAGGCACCATCGATATCTATTTCATTCATAATTTCTGTAACATTAGATGGTTTAACACTACCACCATACTGAATTCTAACTTCTTCGGAAACATCTACACTATATTTATCTTGAAGTAAAGATCGAATATAAGCTATCACCTCATTTGCCTCTTGCGGTGAAGCGATTTTTCCTGTGCCTATAGCCCATACCGGTTCATATGCAATTACTACATCTTTTATTTTATCTTTGCTGACATTTTCCAGGGCAGCCAAGGTCTGTTTTTTAACAACATCAAATGTTCTGTTATCTTCTCTCTCATCCAATGTTTCTCCAACACATAATATTGGTCTTAAACCTTTCTCAATAGCTTTAATCACTTTTTTGTTGACTATTTCATCTGTTTCATTAAAATACTGCCTTCTTTCAGAATGGCCAATTATTACATAGTCTACTCCTAAATCCTTTAACATAATTGCTGATATTTCTCCCGTATAAGCCCCTTCCTCTTCCCAGTACATATTTTGCGCTCCGAGTTTTACCTTAGACCCTTCAATGGCCTTTTTTACTTCACTAAGGACAGTAAACGGACAGCATACAACAACCTCAACATCAGTTTTATTTGCTTCTTCCTTTATTTCATTTACTAACTTTAACGCCTCATCTGTTGTTTTATACATTTTCCAATTACCGGCAATAATAGGTTTACGCATATTTTACACCTCATCCTTATTTATTTTCTAATACATCTATCCCCGACAATATCTTGCCTTCTAAAAATTCTAAAGATGCTCCACCTCCTGTAGAAATATGAGTCATTCTATCTGCAAAACCGAGCTTTTCTACAGCAGCAGCGCTATCACCACCGCCTATAATTGTGACAGCATCACTGTCTGCCATAGCCTGTGCAATTTTTTTAGTTCCTTCAACAAAAGCCGGCATCTCAAATACTCCCATTGGCCCATTCCAGATTATAGTTTTTGCCTCTTCTATTTTTTTAGTAAACAATTTTATAGTTTTTCCCCCAATGTCCATTCCTATCATAGTCTTCGGGATACTGTCAATATCTACAGTCCAATATTCTGTATCCGGAGAAAATTTTTTTGCTACAACTATATCAATTGGTAATAAAAGCTCTACATTTTTTTTCTTGGCCTTTTTAATTAAATCAACCGCCAAATCTATTTTATCCGCTTCTAACAAGGATTGTCCCACTTCATAACCTTTAGCTTTTAGAAATGTATATACCATTCCACCACCGATTATCAAGGCATCAACCTTATCTATTAAATTTTCAATAACACCAATTTTATCCGAAACCTTGGCACCCCCTAAAATTGCAACAAAAGGTTTCTCGGGTGCCTTTAATGCTTCCCCCATAATTTTTAACTCTTTTTCTATTAGGTATCCCATAGCCGAAGGTAAGAATGTAGCTATACCGGCAGTTGAGGAATGTGCTCTATGAGCAGTACCAAATGCATCATTGACATATATATCACCTAGTGATGCAAGTTCTTTTGAAAAACCTTCATCATTTTCTTCCTCTTCTTTGCGATAGCGCGTATTTTGAAGCAACAAAATTTCACCTTGCTTTAGTCCCTTTGCCAAATTTTTGGTAGTGTTGCTGACCACTAAATCATCATCTGCAAATTTTACTTCTTTTCCAATCAGCTGTGCAATTCTCTCCGCTACAGGCTTTAACGAATATTTAAGATCTGGTTTACCCTTTGGCCTGCCCAAATGTGACATTAAAATCACAGAGCCACCGTTATTTAATATATATTCTATAGTTGGCATGGCCGATCTAATTCTTATATCATCAGTAATACTGCCTTCATCATCTATTGGAACATTAAAATCGCACCTTACTAGTACTTTCTTATCCCTAATTTCCAGCTCTTCTATTGTTTTTTTATTGAACATTCCCATATGTTACCTCCCTTTGAACGATTGCTGAACCATTGTGGCGAGCAAAGCTCGCCCCTACATACCAAAAAACCATTGTTTATGACCTAACCCAATCCAACACTCAGTTAACAATAAATAAAATACTCTCAATTTAACAAAGATACTAACTAATAGTAAACACTATATTTAAAAACCTGAGTGTCGGATCGATGGTAGGTCAAACGCAACAAACATCAAATTTGCACGACCAAAGAGAGTGAACAAATTTGTAATGTTTGACTTCGTAATACATTAACTTAATAAAACCAGGTTTTCTTATGGCACCATTACTAAACTATTGTTAAACCATCGTTATTAGTATGTATTGTTGTTCCATTAGTATGCATTACTGTCTTCTATATGTTACCATATCTTTATATATAGTTAAATCCTTCGATAGAATATTAAGAGTATCTTTAGCAAATACTGCTTTCTATATGATAATCTCTATCCCTATTATACCACCTAAATTAAATTTAAAAATATTTATACTTTTATTAAAATTGGCATAAAAATTGCTAAAACTCTATCTAAAGAGTTTTAGCAATTTTTATTCTTTATTATATTATGCTATATTATAGATATCCTGCTGCCTTAATTGCCTCAGTTGCAGCTTCTATTTTTTCTTCATTTACCAGCACCACAGGTCCTGTACAACCCATTCCGCCTTCGGCATAGATACCTACTTTCCAAACTGCTATAACAGCATCTTCTATATCTAGAACGTCTATACCGGAAATCTCTCCAGTTACAACTTCTGCAGGAGGTGCTTCTACTTCTTCTTCCTCTTTCTTAGGTTTGTCAGCTTCTATTAAGCCCTCTATAATGTCATCTAAGCCAGCTTTTTTAGCCGCTGCAAATTCTGCCTTTGCAATCTCTTTTACGTTGCCTTTCGCAAGTTCACCGGCATATTGTAGTGCACCTGCAGCAACCGGAGAACCGGATGCCCTGGATAAAATTAATACTACTCTGTCATAATCCTCATCGCCTATACCGGGACCATATCCAAATCCTGCTGCCTCATAACTTCCGCCGGTAGAATAAGATGAAAACACTTTCATTAAAATATTTCCGGTAAGTGTATCTTGCACCATTATATCAGGTGTTCCCGCTAAGAGGTCATTACCCCTCATTACGACACCACCATCTGCTCTCATGGATTCTGCAAAGTTTATTTTATATCCATTATCATTAAGTGTTCTTAAAGTTCTTTCTACAGTTCTTGCACCATCAACATTCAGAAGGCCTACAGTAGGTTCTTCAATTCCAATTGCCTTGGCTACAGCAATACCGCATATCGTGTTTTTGACCATAGCCGCTATTCTGTGAGATGCTGTTGATCCTGTAGTAGAAGCCAAAATCATCTCTTTGCCCTTTGCAGGTGTAACAACTCTACCAATGGTTGCAATACCTATTGGGAAAGGATAATGTGCTGTAACACAAGCTTCTATTTCACCACTGTCTAAAAGCTCTTCCATTTTTTTATGGGCTTCTTCCTCATTGTTAGCTTCCGCTATTTCAAGATCTGTATCCATATCTTTAGGTCCGATTAATACAATTTCGTACCCTTTTGCAACTTTGGCTGCCATTTCAGCGCCTCTGACTAGATTTTCTACTCCATGCTCGTTACCTACAGTGGTAATACCTACCTTGATTTTTCTACCAAATTCGCCTGTTTCTATTCCGTCTGCTATATCGCTAAATACTTTGCCTATCATTTCTTTAACGATCTTATCACTCTTATTGCTTTCACCCATTATAATGTTCACCTCCTTATTCTTCTAATAAATGTGAGGCAAAACCCCTCATTGCTTCAGCTATCATGGATTTTATTTCTTCTTCAGAAATTTCAGGAGTTGGTTCAGTTGGGCCAGTATTCTCTTCTAAAATTATGGATATACCATCAAATAAGTTAGTCATTCTACCGAGGAATAAACTTCCTTTACCGATAATCATAGCTCTCTTTATTTTCTTATCCTTAAAATCTTGTATAGCATAACCCATATACGGAACACCTGACGGTATATGGCCTTGTGTTGGCGCCCAGCCCGGCATACCATATGAATCAGCAAAAGTAGCTACATCTGCTCTTTCTAAATCGCCTCTCTTAACTCCTAATGCTGCAATCATCTTATAGTTAGCTTCCGGAACATCTCCCGCTCCGGCCGGTTTTGTGATATCCGGGTTTTGCATTTCAGCTGAGAACTTATCCACGTCAGTTATTTTAAGTCCGCCTCTGTCCAATGGCTCAGTAACCAAGGATGTAATAACTGCCTGTGGCGAAGAACCTGTACCTACAGTATGAGTACCTACTAAATCAGTTCTAAGAATTGGACTAACACCGTCATTTTTGCCAACCAGTAAAGCAAACCCTGCTACAACATCTTCTAGTATAGGAATATCTTGTCTTACATGATCTTTACCATTCATTCCAAGCTTTGCAGTAGAGCCTCCGGCTACAACAACTACAT
>CAYLIZ010000008.1:0-3556 GCA_964383985.1 uncultured Alkaliphilus sp.
CCTTTTGTTCGGTCTAAACTATATTAACTCAGTTGTTGAATTTTCTAAATAGATAAATGGAACTATGATTTTATTATTTATTATTATATTTTGTTAATATTTTAAATCTATACCAAGTAATTTTTTCAATCTATTTTACTAAAATAAAATATTCAGTATTTTATTTTTTAACATAATTCCATGTTCCTTGGTTTGAATTATCTAAATAATAATAAATCAAACAATTTTATCCAAAAATAAAAAATGCAGGTAATACCTGCATTTTCAACATATTCAAATATTTATTTAAAAATTTTTATTATTCATGATCATGATCAAAATCTTCGTCCGGATTAAATCTTTCTAACTCTTTATAAACCAAATTTCTCTCCTTTGCATAATTATATATTGCCACTTTTACTGCTCGTTCTGCTAGTACAGAACAATGCACTTTTGCAGGAGGAAGTCCGTCAAGAGCCTCTACAACGGCCCTATTCGTCAATTTAAGTGCCTCTCTTACAGTTTTACCTTTGATCATTTCCGTCGCCATACTTGATGAAGCTATAGCAGAACCGCATCCAAAGGTTTTAAATTTTACATCTGTAATAATATCATTATTATCTATTTTTAAATATATTTTCATAATATCCCCGCATCCCGGATTGACAACTTCACCTACTGCCTCAGCATCCTCTATTTCACCAACATTTCTTGGATTCATAAAATGGTCCATTACTTTTTCATTATACATTATTTACTTCCCCCTCTTACTTTTTCATATAATGGTGACATCTGTCTTAATCTATCTACAATTGGCTGCAATTTTTCTATAACATAATCTATTTCATCTTCTGTAGTAAAATCACCTATTGTTAATCTTAGTGAACCATGTGCTATTTCATGAGCTAGTCCAATTGCCGCTAAGACATGTGATGGGCCCAAAGAACCTGATGTACAAGCTGAACCGCTAGATGCAGCAATACCTGCAATATCCAAACTTAGCAGAAGTGATTCACCCTCTATAAATTCAAAGGAGATATTTACATTTCCGGGAAGCCTTTTTGTAGGATGTCCATTTAATTTGGTATAGGGTATTTTTGTCATAATTCCGTCAATTAACCTGTCTCTCAATTTAACCAATCTATCAATATGTTCCTCTATATTTTTGTGTGCTATTTCTGCCGCCTTACCAAAACCTACAATTCCGGGTATATTTTCGGTACCTGCCCTTCTCTTCTTTTCTTGAGCTCCTCCATGTATCAGTTGATGGATTTTTGTACCCTTTTTTATATATAATGCACCCACACCCTTCGGTCCATATATCTTATGAGCAGAGATGGATAATAAATCCACACCAAGATCCTCCACATCAATTATTTCATTTCCATAGGCCTGCACTGCGTCAGTATGAAAAATAATTCCCTTTTCATTAGCTATTTGTGCAAGCTCTTTAATGGGTTGTATTGTACCTATTTCATTATTGGCATACATAATACTGATTAAAATGGTATTATCTTTAATGGCATTTTTAAAATCACCTATACTAACCAAACCATACTTATCAACATCTAAGTAAGTTATTTCAAAACCTTCCTTTTCCAAGTATTCACATGTATGCAGTACTGCATGATGCTCGATTTTAGAGGTTATAATATGATTACCCTTGCTTTTATTTGCAAATGCAACCCCTTTTATGGCCCAATTATCAGCTTCAGTTCCTCCACCGGTAAAAAAAATCTCATCAGATTTTGAATTTAATGTTTTTGCAATCTTATCCCTGGCAATATCGAGTGCGGCTCTGCTCTGTCTACCTATACTATATATACTTGATGGGTTACCAAAATTAATATTAAAGAATGGCAACATCTCCTCAAGTACCTCTTTTTTCACAGGTGTAGTTGCAGCATAATCAAAATAAAATTGTGTACACATCTGATCCTCTCCCTACAGTGTATATTTGTATATTAAAAATGCATAAACCGAAAAATTAAATCATAAAAACCCGGTAATTTAACCTTCCATAATTTTATTAAAATATAATCTCATATAAAAATAATTATATATCATGCATACAGTTATCCTTATTTATCATTTTTTCATAATCATCTAACATATCTTGCAAAGTAATAGAGTCAATAACATCACTAATGCTTGTTTGTATTTTTTCCCATACTACCTTAGTTACACAATGATCAGCATTATTACATAGTACAGGTTCACCCTCTAAAACACAATCTGAAGGACCCAAAGGACCTTCTAAAACTCTAATAATATCTCCTACTGTTATTCCGGATGGCTTATGAGCTAACATATAACCACCTTGTGCACCCCTTACACTTTTTACTAATCCTGACTTTCTAAGTTCAGCAATTAATTGTTCTAAATAATGATCCGAAACTTGTTGCCTTTCAGCAATACTTCTAAGAGGAATAGGCCCTTTTCCGTTATTCATTGCTAAATCAAACATAGCTTTTAAACCATATCTTCCTTTAGTAGAAAGCTTCATTTTTTAGCTTTACCTCCTTTAATCCCAAGTAAAATGATTGGAATTCCTTAATAATTATAGTATACCCTACTATTTTTGTCAACATTAATTAATAATTTTTTTATAGTAAATATATAATTGCTGAACTAGTCATATTAAAAAAATTATAGAGGGGCAATTGCCCCTCTATAATTTTTACTAATATAACTAATCTTCTTTTTTATCTTATTTATCTTCCATCATTTCCTCCATGACCTTTTCCATATCCTCCATTACTTCTTCTATATCATTTTCCATAACTTCTACATCTTTTACTATACAATCATCACACCCTGTAATCTCTTCCATTACAAATTCTTTTTCATCAATTGTTTTACAATCCAATTCTCTATCTAAATTATCTTCTATTTTTGGCTCTTCAGGTTTATTTATATCCTCTTTTGTTTTTGGAAAATAATCAATACGGATTGGTTTTTCCGGATAAAATCCCATGAAACTCATCCCCCTTATATAGATATTTAAATAACTGCCTTCATTATTACATTATATGTTAAATAAATTACATTGTTATCAAATTATTTTAATTATGTATGTATAAATAAATAGCCTGATTTAATGAATACTACTAAAAATATATTGCAATAATATGATATATTTAACTCGTGTCTCACAAATTACCATGCCCAATTTTTGGAACCGTATTGAAAATCTGATTTTATTACTATACCATAATGACAAGCCTAAATTAAAAGGAGGAGATATAGTGAAATTTAAAAATTGTAAAAAGTTAATACTGCTCACAGTAATAGCGATTTTATTGGTACTTATTCCCGTACAATCCAGTGCTATTACAGAATACAAATTTACCTATGATACACAAGGAATTAATTATGCAAACACAGTAGTAATAAGATTTAATAACAATCGCTACTCAATTGTAAAAAATCAAAATCAATCTGGAAATAACTACTATATAGTTACGGGAAATAGAAATCAGACAACAAACAGTTATTATGTAATATCAAGGAGTAATCATTTTAGACTGACACCACGGCCTGTTCCGCAACCGCAACCAACACCACAACCGGTACC
>CAYLIZ010000008.1:3656-27153 GCA_964383985.1 uncultured Alkaliphilus sp.
ACACCACAACCGGTACCTGAGCCGCAACCAACACCACAACCACAACCGGTGCCACAGCCTGTACCCGATCCTGATACTACTTCTAACGAAAGACATTCATTGACTTCAGAAGAAATTCAGATGATTGATTATGTAAATAAGGCAAGGCAAGATGCCGGATTACAACCTTTACAGATAGATCCTGATTTGGCTTATATAGCCAGGCTCAAATCCCAAGATATGTATGATAACAACTACTTTTCCCACGATTCTCCGACATATGGGTCCCCATTTGACATGATGACCAAATTTGGAATTAAATATCGTGGTGCGGCTGAAAATATAGCAAAGAATAACAGTGTCACCGCTGCTCATAATGCATTTATGAGATCTCAGGGTCATAAAGATAATATTTTAAATCCTATATATACACACATTGGTGTTGGCATCCATAATGGCTATTACACCCAAATGTTTATCAGAAAATAATACATATATTTTTAACAAAAGCTACCATAATGGTAGCTTTTGCCATCCTTATCTACATAATTAATTATGCTTTATCATCTTTACACGGTTTACATTTAAGTTGTGGCGGAAAGAAATCCGGAAAATCTGCCATCTCAAATTCATCACATATTTCGTCTGGTTGAAAATCTTCACATTCAGGTGGAACAGGGCAAAATCCATATTCCGGAATAAGTAATTGTACCTTACCAACTACTTTGATAATCATAAACACTCCAATGGTAAATATTAAGGTCCTATCATCAAGCACCGGTTCTGTTAACGACTCAGATAAGGTGTCCACTATAATTTTAAATGTAAATTCATCCCTTGCTCCCGGTATATATAGGACTACATCTTTCTGAATTGGCGGTAATTCCCCGGTAATACTTTCAATAGCTCCTGTTGTTATATTTTTAACTCTTGCTGTAAAAGTAATTTTAACTCTAAATCTTACCCTTCTAAAGTTTGGCCTACTTGGTATATCCGTAATTACTAATGTACCTCTAATGATTTCCCCCGGGTTAAATATTACATCTAAAAATTCAAATTTAGGCATGCAGCTATGTGGGACTCTAACTTTTACGTTTTCAATACATTCCCTTTGTTGACACTGAAAATATACCTTGTCAACCATTATACACGCAGTTTTAAAACCTGGGCGATAATGATGTGAATCACTTTTAGGATTTAAATCAGGATTTAATGACATAGGTTTCCCCCCTTATTTTATTTTTAATTCACAATCTATTAATAATTTTGCTTGTAATATCATAATATGGAATAGGTTCATATTTGTGATTAATTATAAAATTCTTTTTAAAGGGTGTGGATTATATGCAGCCAACAACTTCTCAAGAATATCTGGTTAGATTAAATAAAAGCCTAATATATCACTTTTTTCTATGTAACAATAAATCCCTGCATTATAATATTTATAATAACAATAACGTTCTACTCAGTAACAATGAATTGCTTTCTGATATTATAAACTTTTCAGTAACTGTAGATAAGTATGAAAAAATTCATTTGATTTGCATTACTTCGAAGGGAGAATTGCAATACTATATAAATAAAAACAATAACTGGAGCTATAAAACTATTTCAGGATTTGATATTAAATCAAATATATATAAATATTTAACACTACATATAAGTGACAAATATACACATATTCTTTACATAAAAACAAATTTATTGACTCAAGATTTATCTACTATTGAACATATATATTGGGATGGAAAAAATATCAATAAAATTATAGTAACTAATTACATCCATGATAAATATACTAGCCCTCTTCAGATTTCTCTGGATGGCCTAGAAAATCTCCACATAGTATATAAAGTATTTTATAAAGATAATCATCAACTATACTATAATAAATTTAATGTATTAACAAAAATATGGACAACAGGTGAACTGATAACTGATTTACAAAAAGAGCATTCACATCCTTATATATTTATAGATAAAAAACAAAATCTGAATCTGGTTTGGTGCACGATAGAGCAAGGCAACTTTATTTTAAAATATAAAAAGAAACATGATATAACCAATATAGAATCAGAATGGTCTAGTACACAGACATTATCTAATAGAGACTCAAATTGTCTTTCTCCTATATTAATTCAGGAATCAAATAATTTGAAAATTTACTGCAAACAAAACGATAAAATTATAGAAATTATATCAAAGGATTTTGGAGACTCTTGGACAAATTCAGCAAATAGCAAACCTTATATTATTGAAGAGCCTAAAATTATTCGATATTCCAGTAATCCGCAAATAGATGATAAATACTTGGCCAAACACGTTTACGGCAATATCAAGGATACAATACAGATTATTGGTATAAATTTATCTAATAAAAAAGAACAAGATAAACTCTCGTCAATACAATCGACCCTAAACCAAAAACAACAATTAGTCTTAAATCAAAATCAGCAACCGGCCTTAGACCAAAAGCAAAATTCTTTGACTAGTGTTAATGAAAAAGCAGATATAAAGGCTCCTCTAGATAAAGATATAATCAATTTAATTAAAGATATGGATAACAAAATAAACACAATACTATCACAAATAGCGGAATGCAAACCTAAAAACCACCTAGCAGATAAATTAATCCAACAGGAAGTTAATTATACAACATGTGAAATTAAACAAAATAATAATGAAATAATTGATCTTGATAAATTGAATAATGCCACAGATGAAAGTGAAGAGCCTAATAGTATAATGAACGAGTTGCTTTCTAATTATAACGTCTTAGAAAAACAGCTTCTTGAAATAAAAGAAAAAAAACAAGAACTTACAAGGTCTATTAATGATTATGAGGTAGATTTGGATTTGTTGGAAGAAAGGATAGTAGATTATAAAAAGCAAATGCTGATTTTTCAAGAAAAACTTAGTGATATTGCCTCAAACAACAGTATATTTCAGCGTTTTATCAATTTTTTTAAATAAATTAACATATATTATATTTTATTTTTAAATTCCCGTTAAATAATGCTATTGAAAATAAAAAAACAGCCTGCTTCTTACATTGGTTTGAACAGTAGACTGTTTTTTGAAATTATATATTAATTTTTATCAGTACAGCAGGACTTGCTTTTCTACCTGCTTAAATCTTTTACATTGTTCAATAGCTTTACAATTAAAACAAGATCTGGATAATTTATCCGCCCTATACAAAATTCTACCTAAGCCCGTGGAATGTTCTTTTTTTCTGTGACTCTTGATAGCTCCTATAATATCAATTTTTTCATCGTTAGAAAAACCGCACCTGTCCAAAATATTTTCGGCCAATTCTCCACTTACTATTGCATGGTCCCGCCCCGTCTCGTATTCTACCCATCTGCCAATATCGTGCAATAAGGCCGCAGCATAAACCTTTTCCTTGTCAATCGATAGCCCCTCTTCCAAATTAAGAATCCAAGATATCCTACAAACATCCAACAAATGATTCATACCATGATGACAAAAAATCCTATCTTCTTCTAATTCTTCAATTTTAGCAATATAATTAAGAAAATCGGTATCCTCCAATATACAATTAACCCTCTCCATTTCAATCATCCTTTTTATAAATCTGCTCCCCCTCTAATTCGTCAATAATTTTTTTAATTTTTGTGCCTTCGATAATCAAATGTGGAGCAATTTCATACAATGGTATCATAACAAAAGCTCTTTCATACATCCTGGGATGAGGAATTATAAGGTCTTTTGTTTGAAGATTAATTTGTTCATATAACAATATATCAATATCTATTATACGTGGACCAAAGCGTATTGTTTTTTTTCTTTTCATCTTATTTTCGATACTTTGTGTAAATTTTAAGAGCTCCTCAGGATTTAAATCGGTTTCTCCCTCTAATGCAATATTTAAAAACCAATCTTGATTCTTGTAACCTACAGGTTCAGTCTCATAATAGGATGACTGTTTCAAAATATTGACTTTTTCCTTAAGTAGCTCAACTGCCCTATCTAAATTATACTTGGTATCACCTATATTACTGCCCAAACTCAGGTATATTTTATTCATTTAAAGACTACCTTTCCCTTTCAATCTGTACAGCAAAACAATCGAAAATTCCTGCTACAGGAGCTTCCGGTTTTTTTATTTTTACATTGATTTTTTGTACTATATCAAAAGAATACAGTACATTCCCGCATATTTTTTCTGCTAAGGCTTCTAATAAATTATATTGTTCATTCTTAATAATTTTTTCTATTATTCTATATACTTCTTCATAATTAACCGTATAATTAAGGTCATCAGTTTTCCCTGCTTTTTTTAAATCAACGTATAATATTACATCAACAAAAAACTTTTGACCTAACTTTTTTTCTTCTTTTAGAACCCCGTGATATCCATGGAACGCTAAGCCTTCCATTAAAATCTTATCCACTTGAAACTCCCCTAAATATAGCATCAGCTATCTTAGCTGCCTTTAAATTTTCTTCTACATCATGAACTCTAACAATATCTACATCTTGCATAATACCTATTACAGTAGTAGCTATAGTTCCCTCTAATCTTTCTTTTGGAGGTACATCTAATATTCTGCCTAACATGGATTTTCTGGAAGTAGCTAATAAAATAGGATATCCTAACTTTCTAAATTCGTTCAAACGCTTCATTACAACAAGATTTTGTTCAAATACCTTTCCAAAACCTATGCCCGGGTCTAATATGATTTTGTCTTCACTAATACCGGCATCTAGTGCGATTTCAATAGATTTTTTAAAAAACTTATTCATTTCTTCAATTATATCTTCTTCATAGTATGTGTCTTTTTTGTTATGCATTATTATTACAGGAACATCATATTTTGCTGCAACTTCTGCCATTTTACTGTTTCCCTGCAAACCCCATATATCATTAATAATATGAACACCACAATTGATGCCTTCTTCAGCCACCTCCGGCCTTATGGTATCCAATGAAATAACAGCATCAGTTTCCTCAACTATCCTTTTTATAACGGGAATGACCCTTTTTAATTCTTCTTCTGTAGAAATTCTAGTATGACCGGGTCTTGATGATTCGCCTCCAATATCTATAATATCAGCACCCTGCTCTATCATTTTCTTAGCATGGCTAACTGCCTTTTCAATTGAAACAAAATCCCCACCATCGGAAAAGGAATCCGGAGTAACATTTAAAATCCCCATAATATATGTTCTTTGCCCAAAATTAATATCAAATTGAGAAAAATTTATTCCCTTATTTGTTTTAACTGATTTTTCATTTATTTTGGTCATATTATAAACCCCCTAACTACCATTATTTATAATAGACATAACTTCAGATCTTGATTTATGATCTGTGGCAAATACACCTCTGACTGCTGAAGTAATCGTCTTTGAACCCGGTTTTTTAATTCCTCTCATTGTCATACACATATGTTCTGCTACTATAACAACAATAACTCCATACGGTTCTAACTTTTTCTGAATAGTATCTGCTATAATAGTTGTAAGCCTTTCCTGTAATTGTGGCCTTTTAGAAATGACATCCACTACCCTGGCTAATTTACTCAAACCCGTCAATTTCCCATTTCTAGGTAGATATCCAACATGAGCCTTTCCAAAGAAAGGTACTAAATGGTGCTCGCAAACTGAATAAAATGGAATATCTTTTATTAAGACTAGTTCCTCATACTTTTCTTGCTGAAAATGTATTTCTAAATAACTTCCCGGATCTTCACTGAGCCCGGAAAATATTTCTTCATACATATTTGCAATCCTTCTAGGTGTGTCCACAAGTCCTTCTCTATTAGGGTCTTCCCCTATAGCAAAAAGTATTTCCTTAACTGCCCTTTCAATTCTCTCTTTATCCACAGCCAGTCCTCCTTTCACCTAAGCCAAAAAAATTTGAGTTATAGATTGCACACTAAATAATAACAATATTATACCATATCATAATTATTTAGCAATTATTTATAACGTTAATAACGTTCTAATAATACAACATATCATTTATGATATTTGCTCCATTTAATACAAAAAACCCCCTGAATAATTAGTTATCCAAAGGGTTTTTCACTTTCTTCTAAAGAATAATTTAGATACTATTATATTTGTTTTTTTATTAAATCTAATTCAGCCATTGTTCTGCTGACAAAATTTTTGTCCTTTATATACATAAGATTAAATTTCATATGATATATTAAGGAAATTAATGTAGTATTTGCAATAAGCAAAGCTGCAACACTATCTGTTAATAAAGCATCACTGCCATAATTAATAACTTCTTTTACTATATTTACCATATTTAATAACCTATGAGCCATTTCTAAAGGTATATTTACCGAGACTTTATAATATTCATCCATATTTTTTTGATCATTTTTCTGGGCCTCTATAACGTCTTTATATGCTTGTACATCCCTATCCATATCATCCAAAAAATTCTGTCTATAAATCGAGGATATTTGTATAACCTTTTCCATATAGTCCATAACATCCCCGGTTTTATCTTCGTTGTCTATAGTATACCTAGCCACCATCTCCATAAGAGCAGTTACAGAAGCTGCGCATAAAGCAGCTGTGCACCCACCCGCAGGAGTATTTGGTTTAGTAGCAATACTATTCAGAAATTTATCTATGGATTTATGTGCAATTTTCAATTTAGCTTCCTCCAAATTACAATTTTATCTCTATTTTATATTATTATTTGTAATTTAGAAAAATTTTATAGATGTATAGGTTTTAGGCCTTTTTATTGGAACAGGCTGTAGAGATTATTCATATTCGAAATCATAACCAAATGTATTTTTTATTAAATATTCATGTTGTTCATATATAACCTAAATTAAATATTTTTTTAAATAGTTTTTAAACGTTATTATACCCTAGTAAATATAGCAATATAGCTTTTTGTGCATGCTTTCTATTTTCAGCTTGTTGCAAAATTATTTCTATATTTTTTTCAATCATATCTCTGCTAATTTCATACCCGGGATGAATTGGCATGTCATGCATTATTTTTGCTTTACTGTTAGATAATAATTTATTATTTAATTGAAATGGCATCATCTTTTCAATTCTTTCATTTTTAAATTCTGCAAATTCGGGATTGTTGAAAAATTCCATATCGACCCAACTATCTGTATATATAATATCCATATCATTTACTAAGTTTAAAAGTTTTTCACCAGTATATTCAATATGGTTTAATAGATATAAATTACCTGTTTTTTCAGCACAATCAATTATTTCTTGATCAAACGATGCCCTGTTAATTATCGGAGTAAGTACAAACAATTTCCCTCCAAGCCTTGGCAAAGATTCTATCAAGGAATTTAAAACATTATTCAATACCCCTACATATAACATTTTAATATTATATGTACCAAAAAGTTCTTTTACAGTTAATAAATCAGCAGTAACTTGGCATGGATGGTATTTATTACAGCACCCGTTAATAACCGGCACCGGAGAATAATATGCCATTTCATTAATATCTTTATTAAACTTTAATCTGGCCATAATTATATCAACATTAGAACCTATATATCTAACTTCATCCCTGATTTCGCCCACCTTAAAATTGCTATCTTCCCATTTTTGAAGAAAATATTTACCTCCTAACTCTTCCATTCCGATACTAAAAGATAATGCTGTACGAGTTGAGGTTTTTTGAAATAATTCATAAAGAAATTTTCCTTCCAATACATTTGAAAATTTTTCAGGATTATTTTTTATAACTATTGCTCTTTCGATAATTTCATTGATTTTATCTGTCTCTAAATTTTCAAAATTGATAAAATGTTTCATATAAATTTTCCCCTTTTTAATATTACTATTTTACCCTTAGATTTATACATATGATTTTTTTATATTTAATCTATATAATGCAATATTATACATGGTATTGAATAAATATTCAATACCGTGTTTATTTTATATTTAAAATATATGCTATTTTAGCTTATTTTATAATAACATTTTTGTATCAAATCCACATTCCGGACATATATTGCTGTCTATATAATTATTTGTAAAGAAATTATTTCGTCCTATTAAAAGACTTGCACATTTAGGACAGTAAGTAGAATTATCAACATTGCTCATGTTTCCTAAATACACATAGTTTAAATATTTTTTTGCAATATCTCCACTCCTTATCATTACATCTAATTTTGTAGGAGGACTATCCATTTTATAATTCGTAAAATACCTGGATAAGTGTAATGGTATATTTTTGTCTAGATTACCTAAATAAGACGCAATTTGCTCTACTTCTTCCTTTGAATCATTTAGTCCATTCACTAACAGAGTAGTTACTTCCACATGGCACTCCCCTATAGCATTTTCAATAGTTGTTAATACCGGTTCTAACCGCCCGCCACATATTTTTTTATAATAATCTTGTTCAAAGGATTTTAAATCTATATTCATTGCATCTATATAGGGCAAAAGTTTTAATAAAGGTTCAGTTTCAATGTATCCATTAGTAACAAGAACTACATTAGCGCGTGGATCTCTTTCTTTTAACCTTTTTGAAGCCTCATACACATATTCATACCAAATGGAAGGTTCATTATATGTAAAAGCTATACCTATATTATCCTCTAAATTTAAACATTCTGTTATTAACCCCTCAGGAGATAGATACTGACTATTTGCTTTGTATTGAGCTATTGAATAATTTTGACAAAAATCACAGGAAAAATTACAACCAAAACTGCCCACAGATAATACATTTTTTCCGGGTTTAAAATGATAAAGAGGTTTTTTCTCTATAGGATCGTTTGCTATTGCTGTTACTTCTCCATAATTTATTGTTTTAAGGGTACCATCTTTATTTGTTCTAACAGAACATAGTCCAAATTGATCCTCGGCTATAATACAATTGTGGGGACATAAAAAACACCTTATTTTATCGTTATGTTTTTCGAAAAACAATGCATCATGTAACACAGAATACCACCTTCATTTTAATATTATCAACTGTTATTTATGCCTTATGACCTCGAATTTTTCAATAATATATTCTTCGTCAGCAGATATACCACCCTTTTGAAGGGCAATATTAACCTGCTCCTCTACAGTGTCTATTCCTTCCAAATCCGGTAAAAGCAGTCCGACCTTAGGTCCACTCTTAACTACTACTCCATATTTTTTGGGGTCAAGCTCTTCTATCGAGGCTTTTTGCGGTTCTGTAAGCACATCCACAGAAAAATCTATATCATCCAATTCTTCTATTTCTACAGGTGGAAATCTTGAATCATGTATTCCGGCACTTACAGCGTTTCTGATAATTTCCTCACATACGTTTTCAGTAGTTGGTAAAAATGTACCTATACATCCTCTTAAAGAGCCTTCTTTTTTTAATGTTACAAATACACCTCTTTTTATTTCTTTCATTTCATCTGTTACATATGAAGGTATATCTATATAATTTCCATCTATTAAATAACCGGTTAAACTTTCGCGTGCAAGTCTTACATAGGAATCTGCATTTTCCAACTTTGTTTTGATTTTATTTTGTCTGTCCTCTAATAATGTATCATAGGCACTTTTATCACTTTTTTCTAAAGCAAATTCCATTATCGAATACCCTACACCAAAAGTTCCTTCATAAGACAGAAGATTGCCTTTAATATTATATCCATCCATTGCACCTAACATAATATAATACGATCTAAGCCCACACTCTCTTGCCTCTTTCACAGTAGTAGGGTCCATATTAAATACTCCTAAAACATCTCCATCCTCAAGAAGTGATATAATCTCCTTATCAAATTTTTCCCCATAAGGATTATACCCGTAAGGCCCATCTTCAGTAAGCCTATGTGACAAATCGGCACTGGCAATAAATACTGCATTTGTATCGCTACTTTCTACAGCTTTCTTGATATTCATACCAAATTTATAAAGCCGGATTTTAGACAACATCCCATAAGTTATGTGAACTATTTTATAATCTGAGAATTTTTTGTTTATAAAATACAGAGGCACCATAGTACCATGATCTAGTTCATATTCAATGCCATACCTTTTAGCGAAGCTTTTTGTTATTTTTACAGCCGGAATATTTTCTTCTTCTGAATACATGACTATTTTTTCTACTAGGCCTATATCTGTCTGCAAATCCAACTGTACACTAGAAGCATTAAATCTGCTTAAGTCCCCATATATACTTTTTTCAGCAGATATTGCAACTGCATCGCTAAATAGGGGTCCATGTGGTGTAATTATTATTATTGTATCCGGTTTTGTGTTTGCTATCTGTTCAGCCACCCTACTGCAAGCATCATATGTATTTTTTATTTTCTTCTCCTCGCCCCTTCCTACTTCCGGAACAACTATTGGTGGATGAGGCATCGTATAAAAACCAAGTATCTTTCCCATACTAACCACCTTTATATGTTTTTTATTATATCTCGATTTACCTGTTCTTTTCTATCTTAAACTTAGAGCGGTATCCCTCCTTCAAATATTTCACCTCTTACATAAAATCTACTTATTACTTTACTAATACTTATAAATCACAAATAAGCTTTTTGCTTTATACAGATTAATTTCTATTTGAATAACTTTCTTAACAATTTTAAACCATCAAAGGTTGTTCTTCTGTATATCTTATTGTAAATATATTTCTTAGGATCTCTGACCCACCCATAACCCCTTGGCATTTTAAAGCCACCACGATGAACAATTTGTCTTTTAATACTTGTTCTTGCGGCTATCCTTCTTTTTAAACTTGGCTTTCTTAATCCAAATTTCATACTATTTTCCCTCCTATAGCTTTAAATCCTGATACTATATCATTTAATTCCTTGATTTATAGATTTTATATAGCCTTAATTTTTATCCATAGAATATCATCCTTATTATAGATTCTAATTATTATATAAATCATTTACCCGATACAAAGGTATAATAATCTAAATAGAATTAAATTTCTTTCCTTCTATGTTCTATGTTAATAATCTAGGATAAATATATCATAATATATTTATTTAAAAAATGATATATTGTTTCCTAGATTAAAGAAAAAATTAGATAAATGGTGTTATAGGGAACGACAACTTTTTCAGTGCCTTCCAACCATATCGTTCCCTATTCAAGCTCTACCACAACAAAATGATCTGCTCCATCATCTACTAAATTCACATATTCTTTTGCTACTATCCCATCCACTGTTATTCTACTTACTCCCCTGTTTACCTTCCCTACATTTTTTACCTTTATGCTGTATATTGTATCCTTATAAGTATATCTGATGCTATATTCTTCCCAATCTTTAGGTATACATGGATTTATGAATAATTTATCTTTCTCTACTTTAAACCCCAATATATCCTCTAGCCCCACTCTGTACATCCAACCGGCAGAGCCGGTATACCAGGTCCAACCGCCCCTTCCTAAATGTTGGGGATTTGTATATACATCAGCGGCTACTACATATGGTTCCGCCTTATATTTAGCGCACTCTATCAAAGTTCTAGAATGATTTATCGGATTTATTAATCTAAATAAATTATAAGCCTTATCCCCTTCCCCCAGCATGGCAAAAGCTTTAATAAGCCAGGCGGCTGCATGGGTGTACTGACCCCCGTTTTCCCTCACTCCCGGAACATAAGATTTTATATACCCCGGATCCAGTTCTATATCATCAAAAGGTGGTGTAAGCAGAGCAACTATTCCCTCCTCTTCATTTACCAAATAATTCTCTGCAGATTTTAGAGCAACTTTTGACCTTTCCTCATTCCCTAATGTGGAAATTACTGACCAGGATTGGGCTATGGAGTCTATGGTACATTCCCTGCTTTCCTTTGAACCTATAGGCGTACCATCATCAAAAAAGGCTCTTTTGTACCATTCTCCATCCCATGCATTAGTTTCTATAGATTCTTTCAACCCAAGTATAATTTTCTTATACTTTTCTACCTTTTCAAGATCCCCCATCTTTTTGCAAATAGGTATAAACTCCTTCAGTACTGTGCCTAAAAACCAGCCCATCCATACTGATTCTCCCCTACCCTCGTGTCCTATTTTGTTCATTCCGTCATTCCAATCCCCGGAACCTATGAGAGGCAACCCTCTCTCCCCTAAATTTAATGATTTTTCAATGGCCCTTATACAATGTTCATATACGGTGCCTATTTCATCCGATTGGGATGGAACCTCATACCTTTCATGCTCTGTTTCCTTTAAAATAGGACTTTCTATAAAGGGAACCTTTTCATGTAGAATTTCATTGTCCCCTGTCACTAAAATATACTCTGCCACTCCTAGTGGTAGCCATAACCGATCATCTGAATATCTACTCCTAACACCCTTATGAACTTCGCTATCAGGAATAGGATGCCACCAGTGTTGTATATCCCCTTCTACATACTGATGTCTGCAATTTCTTATTATCTGTTTTTTGGCCTCTTCCGGCGCATGATAAAGTGCATTTGTTACATCCTGCATTTGATCCCTCGCTCCAAAGGCCCCCCCTACCTGGTAAAATCCGGCCCTGCCCCATACCCTGCAAGCAATATTCTGATACATTAACCAGGAATTTATCATATAATTCATTGTATTATCCGGTGTTTCTATCTGAACCCTAGCTAATATACTATTCCAAAATTCTTTCACCTCATTAAATGCATTTTTGGAAACATTAATGTTCTTATATTTATTTATTAATGAATAACCCCTTTCGGGGTCCTTTTCCTCACCTAATAGAAATACCATCTCCTTTTCCCCGTTAACAGGTATGTCTATATTTATTTCTATAACGGAACAAGGATTGTATCCTAATCCTACAGTATTAGATAATCTCTCTTTCTTTACCCCTTCCGGCCTTTCATAATTAGGAATATGGCCCATAAACTCTATTCTATCCCCTGTATAAGATTTTATCTTTTTCGAAGTTCCTATAAATATGGTGCTGTCTTTAAATTCTGTATTAGTTGAATTTTTAACTATAAATATATCCTCTTTTATATCTGTTTCTAGCAAATTTTCGGTCTCTTCGTCAGTAACACCTAAAACAGGTCTGATGTAATAAAATAATGTCAACTTCCTTCCCCTTTTAGTCCTGTTTTCTAGTTTTATCAGGCTAATCTTAATTCTGTCCTTTATAGGTGTGAACAAGGTCAAGCTTTGTTCTAAACCATAACCACGCTGATTAAATTTGCTATAACCTAATCCATGAGTGATTATATAATCATTTTCTCCCCTTATAGGTTTAGGTGTTATGTTCCAAACCTCCCCTGTATCATCATCTCTTATATAGATTATTTCACCCGGAATATCAACTATAGGATCATTATACCAAGGTGTTAATTTATTTTCTCTACTGTTATCTGCCCAAGTAAATCCTGTACCCCATTCGGTAACAATAAATCCAAATTTCTCATTTGAAATTACATTTATCCAAGGCAACGGAGTATTTAAATTTTCTGTAAATTTAATAATATATTCTTTACCATCTTTTGAAAATCCTCCATATCCATTAAAATAATTTACATCTAAGGATACATCATCTTTCAAATGTTCTATCTTTTCTGTTTTATTAAATTTTTTATATGGTATATAATCCTCTGTATTTTTTCTGCTAACAAAACCTTCTTCTGCATCTATGATGAGCCTTGCCCATTTATATAAAAGTGATATTTCCTTATCTTTCAAGATATTTCTACTTTTAATAAATATCCCACCATGATAATCTACAGCATTTCCTCTCTTTTCATATACTATTTCATTTATATTTTCAAGCAAGGGTTGATAATACATAGATTCATCTTCATTTAATACAATTAAATCTACTATTAACCCTTTGTAAGACCAGTATTCATGAGCATTTATTATCTCTATTAAATTTTTTATCCCTTCCATAGATTTTATGGTGATTAAAACTATAGGGTTGTCCCCGGAAATCCCCTGGGCCCAAAGCCCTTCTTTCCCTTTCTCATTTTTTTTCAGTATATTAGTATGCCCAACCTTATTATTCCCCTTGGAATAGAACAGATAGGGTAATAGCTCTTCGTAAAGCCTTATATTGGAACGGTTTAGGTTTAAATATCCAATTTCGGTCTTGGATTTTGTATTAGAAAGTTCCCTGGCTATATTTATACTATTTATGTCATTATATTTACAAAGTATATCTATAGCATCATCCTTGCTTCGAGTTATAGCTGTTATATAATATATTTCCACCTGTTCTTTTGGCTGTATCTTTATCTTCTTGCCTATGCTCATTATAGGATCCAAAACTACCCCTGTAGTATCAGTAAGACCCTTAGAAAGCAAAGCCTTGGGTTTCGTTTGTCCATTACCCCTGCCTATAAAATTTGCTCTGCCGGTTTCATATTGGAATTTATCTACATTGCCCTCAAATGATTTAACTCCGTGTAAAATCCAGTTGTCATGATTGCTCTCCGTTCTTTTTCTCCTATGAGCTAATAAGCCTTCTAGCTCCTCTAGTGCTTCTGTTCTTATAAACAGATTATTGAATGCGGGATGGGAAATATCTGATTCCAGATCCGCTCCTACTACCTCGAAATAACTCGTAATTTCAAAAAGTGTCTCTTCGTCACCATTATTTGTCAATCTTACCTCCCTAATTTCTCCCAATTCCTCCGGCAATAAGAATACATCCATTTCAGTCTCTATATTGCCATCTTTCCTATAAAAACTAGCCTTATAAGTGGAGAACTCCACGTTGTATAATTCCGGTTCCTCATAGGTAGGTGCATATGTTGTAGACCATAATTTATGATTTTCTAGATTTTTTACATATATAAATTGTCCATAGGAATTTGCCAGGTAATCTTTTCGCCATCTGTTAATAAACAAATCCCTGTTTTTAGAAAAACCCTCTCCTCTGTTCGTTATCATCAAAGTATAGGTACTAGATGATAAAAGGTGGCATTTGATGTCCTTTAAATCATCCTTTGTATATTCCCTTCTATCCCATATCTCCTCCCTCCTCTTAATTGTATCTATCTCTATGAGGTTTTCCTTTTCTTTTGATATTATCGGCCTTGCGGGTACCATTTCTTGTAAGAGGAATTCGCCACATTTCATCTGCGGATCTCTATGAAATCTATCTATCAATATGTCATTATTGATAAAATTATTTATAGAGGCAAATATCATTCCTTGATGATGGCTCATATAGGATTTAACTATACCTTTATCTAAATGAAATGGAAGTCTATTTAGAGTATAATCCACAGACTCATAAAAACCATAAGGACCCCTTAGGTCTTCCTCTTCAAGCCTCTTTATATTTTCCAATACCCCCTCATAATCAAATTTTAGAGCTAAAAATGTAGAGTAAGGAGATATTACTAATTCATCCCTCAATCCTCTTTTAAATCCCAGCGTTGGTACACCAAATGCTTTATATTGATAATGAAACTGACGATCGAACGCAAAAAAGCCGGATTCAGAAATACCCCAAGGCACACCCTTGTTACTGCCATAGTTTTTTTGTATTCTTATGGACGTTTTATAGGTTTCATCCAGTAGAGTATTCCTATAATTTTTCAATACTAGGGAAGGCATGAGATATTCAAACATTGTGCCTGACCAGGATGCAAGAGATATATAACCTTCCTCCATAATCAATGGCCTGCCCAGATTCTTCCAATGTTTTAAAGGCACTTCTCTTCTAGAAACAGCTATATAACTTGCAGTTCTAGCCTCAGAGGCCAATAAATCATAATAGCTATTTAATACCTTGTCTTCCCCTATATTGTATCCAATATAAAACAGTCCTTTGTCCTCATCATATAATGGTGCAAATTTAGTATTATCTATTAATTTTTTTATTCTAGCTATTAAATCCTGTATGGCTCCACTGTCCGATAAAGGTTCTTCAGAATATTCTTTCAGTCCCTCTTTAAGCACTATTAAATAAGATATGAGATTACCGCTATCCACTGTGGAAACAAATATAGGCCTCAAAGGTTCCAGGGTCTCTGTATCGTACCAATTATATAAGTGCCCCTCCCATTTCTCCATTTTCTCCAGGGTTTCTATAGTTAGCCCAACTAAATCTACCATCTCTAAAGTAGTTATAAACCCCAAATCCCTACTAGATAGTATGGACATAAGATAAAACCCTATATTAGTTGGAGAAGTTCTATTAATCGCCCCATTATAAGGGTACTCCTGGAAATTATCCGGTGGCAAATAATTATTCTTACTATCTGTAAATGTCCTATAATACTCCCAGATTTGTTCACCGATGTCCGTAAGAAATTCAATGTCTTCCTGTTTAATTTCCATAACTTCTTGATCTTCCCTGCTAATTATATCTGCAGCTATAGGCCCTCCTGCCCATAATAGACCGATTATTCCAGACATAATTAAATTTTCGGGTCTAAATATATAGGTGAAAACTACCAATAATATGGAAGTGATAATATTTACTTTCATCCTTCTAAAATAGCTTGAAACATCGTTTTCCAATTTTTTTTCCATATCAAAGGCTGTAGTCCATTCTAATAGGTTCTTTTTTGAAACAAATATCCTATACAATGTTCTAGATATAGCATCTAACATCATCATAGCCTTATATGGAAGAAACATAAAATATAGAATCCCTTGATAAACATAAGTTTTGTAACCTAATATAAGATCCCCATTTAGCCTCATTCTAGAAATTTTAAATCTCTTATACAATATGTATTCTAGAACCATAGTCATAATAGGCAATAATATGATAATCAAGAAAAGACCTATCCAAACAAATGTATTTCCAGGAAGAAATGACACACCAAGAAATAAAATTAAAAACAAAGAAATAGGAACCAAACTTCTCCTCATGTTATCTATAATCTTCCACTTAGAAAGGGAAGAAATTGATCTATTTTTAAGCCATTTTATTAACTGCCAATCCCCCCTTGTCCATCTATGTTGTCTCATAATATAGGAACTGTATTTTTCCGGATATCCATCTATCAGTTCAATATCCGTAGCTAAGCCAACCCTGACATAACTGCCTTCTAAGAGATCATGACTTAGTACAACATTTTCCGGTATCTCCTCCTTTAAACACTTTTGAAATACTTCCAAATCATATATACCCTTACCTGTGAATATGCCCTCCCCAAACAAATCCTGGTATATATCTGAAACCGCAGTACTGTACAGATCTATACCTCCCATACCTGCAAATATCCTAGTGAATAAAGATTTGTTGCTGCTTTCAATATCCACTGAAATTTTTGGCTGAATAATTCCATAGCCCTCTTTTACAATATTTTTTTCCTCATTCACTACAGCTGCATTTAAAGGATGTGAGATTGTACCTATCAGTTTTTTTGCTCCGTCAATGGGTAATTTGGTATCTGCATCTAATGTAATAACATATTTAATTTTAATATCAGAAATATCCCCTGATATTACATTGAAAGTTGTGTTTTTATCCCCTAACAATAGATTGTTAAACTCTACCAATGCCCCTCTTTTTCTTTCCCAACCCATCCATTTTTCCTGGGTTTTGGAATATACTCTTTCTCTGTGAAAAAAATAAAAAATGTCCCTTTCTTCGCTATATTTTTTATTTAATTCATTTATAACTTCTAAACCTTTGTTTATTATCTTTTTATCATTTTCTGTAGTTTTTTGATCCCCATCTTTAAAATCCCCTATTATCCCGAAATAGATATTTTCTTCTCTGTTAGATAAATAGTAAACTTCTAAATTTTTTGCTAATTCTTCTACCCTGTCTTCATCAGGCAAAAGAGTAGGAATAACGACAAAAGTGCTATATTCCTCAGGAATACTATGTTTATAATCAATTTTAGGCAATACCTTCGGTTTAAATTTTTTAAAATAAATATAATTCAGTATATTTATTGAAATATCCATTAGTGGGATAAAGGTTATAATGAAAGTTAATACACCCCAATACAAGTTCCCCATATTGTAAGCATATCTACTAAAAAAATATGTTAAAGAAATAGATAACAAAATAATAGGAAAATAGTAATATCCATATTTCCCTAAATAAGTGTTAGTATCTTTGCTATTATGACCAAAATAGTCGAACAGCTTATCCTTTCCCCGATCTATTAAATAATATCCTATATGGGCTTTCTTATCTCTACTACCTTTGTCCCACTCTTCTTTAGCAAATTCTAATACTTTCTTAGATATAAAAATCTCCTGCACTTTAAATTTTTCTGCTAATCTTTGGGTTTCGTATCTATAATAATTTTTCGAATGGTCTTCCATATTTTCATATACCCCTAATGGATCCTTCTCAAATACTTTCTCTACCAGAGATATAGATTTAAATACCTTCTCCCAATTAAGAGAGGAAATATTTCTTATAGAATTTATTCCATAACCTAGGGATATTTTATATTTGGATTGAATCATATATTCTTTCTCTAATATTTCCTTTATGCTTTTATGTACGTAATTCAACCTTCTATCAATTGTTCCTAATATTGGCTGGAATTCAGTTTTATCATCTCTTATTTTTCTAACCAGTCTTTCTATTTCTGTAGAATCCATAATATGTATATCTTCTATAATTTCCTCTAGGTTTTCCTCTATGGATAAATCAATGCTATCTATTTCCTCCCAACTTTCACTTATTTTAATAAGATTCAGTACAATATTTTTAATATATTCTATTAACCCTAGAGTAAGAACAGTATAAAACCTGGCTATTTCTTCTAAGGTTAATATCTCTTCTTTTTGAAAATCATTTACAAATTCTATTAAAGTCTCCTCTGAAATATTTCCTACTGAATGATATATTAATTCTAATGCTAAAGCATACACCCTGGGATATCCCTTTAGGGGGTCAGTTTCTATTATATTTAGTATGATTTTTTCTTCCTTTTTTAGATCAATTTTCAATCCCTTATAGATTAATTCAATTAAATAAAAATTGTCTAGAATCCATTCGGTCCCTTGAGGTAAAGATTTACCTTTAGCTAGGTCTTCATTAAATTTAAAATAAGTGGTTTCTATATCTTTAAAACTCTTATCTAATCTGTTTAGAAGAAATCCTTTTACATTAATCTTTTTATTTGCTCTATATAACATGCTTATTCCTTCTCCACGATCCAGCATACCATCTTTAACTCTTGGCCACATATTGAACCCCACTCCTTTAATCTATATCACTTCCAAATCAATCTTTCATCATACTTTTGATTTTTTCATCGTATTTAATCCACAGCTCTTCTGCATATTCCTCGTTATAACCCTCTGTATATAAGTTAAATATAGGCCTTTCTTCATCAGGAATAATCAAAGCCCACCCTTTATCGTCTATAAATCTCACACCTTCTTTAAGCTCAGTATCCTCTTCTCTATCCTCTGTTAATCTTCTTATAATACTTCCCTTATCATCCCATTTACATGGAATTTCCTTTTTTAGATAAAAGTATTCCGGTAACTCCTTCACGACCTTGTTTAATGTAGTATTATTTCCCACCAGATAATCTACTATCTTACCTGTAGCCCAGATGCCATCAAAATTCAATATATACTGAAAATCAATTTTTTCTTTCATTATCGTCTGAATAACATTGGATACATTAGATTTGCTATAAATTATGTGTCCATTGTATTCTTCAGCTAACTTTTCCATAACCCTTGGATAGTTATATGGAATTATTACATTTTCCATTTCACCACTTTTTAGACCTATTAATAAAGACAATAGATAATATTTTTCATCTTGAATAATATTAAATCCATCAGTTAACGCAACCTTTTCTCCGTTTTCACTATATAGCAAACCTAGATCTCCCTGATTTTCCAACACCATATCTCGAATATCTTCAATTTTTAATTTTTTGTTGTGTTCGATTATTTTAACTTGACAGCCTATGCCCACTAGGTATCTTTCTGCCAAATTGCATATGTTCTTTGATGGAGAGGATATAATTAACTTAGGTTTTTGATTTTTAATCTTGTCTATATTTTTTAATTGATTCTTCCCACTTTTTAAATAAATTGTAGAGAAATTATATATATTTACTACATCTTCAACTTCCCCACCGGCACACCTTTTAAAATTCTCTATGGCTAAACAGTTTTCAATTTTCTTTGTGGTATTCTTATCGATATTTGCTCCCTCTTTATCAATAAATTCTATATAAATCACGTCTTCATGAAAACTATCGCTTCTTATATGAATGCCGCCATCTGCTCTAAAATATTTTACCCCAAATCTACACATAGGTATGGTACTATTTTTAATATCCATAACCTGCGATCCTGTTGAAAGTAAACCGGGAATAATAGAATTTTTTATAGATTTCGATAAATTGTATTCATCGCTGCTTATGAGATAGGTTCCTTTTTCCTTCATAACAGTGGCAAAGGCAGTACCTAAGCTAGTAGCTATTTCCGGAGTTATACTTTTACCAAATATTCCGGAGATATTCCTATCTCCAAACAGTTTCCTGGAGATCCGTTCCTCCCATATTAGATTGTTTCTTACTGTTACCTTTTTATCTATTGTTTTGTACGGCCATATTTTAACATTAGGTTTTATTGTACTATTCTCAAAAATTTTGGAATAGGGTCCTACTACCACCCCTTCAAACATTCTGCTGCGTCGACCTACATATACGTTATTACATATGGCAGATTTTCTAATCTCACAGCCCCTAGATATGTTTACATTATCCCAAATAATACTTCTTTTTATAGAAGTACCTTCTTCTATTGTGCAATTATTTCCTATAACTGTATAAGAATCTATAACTGCCCCTTCCTTTATCAAAGAATTTTCACCTATGTAAATCGGAGGAAATATTTTAACCCCTTTTTCAAGAATAGTTCCATTTCCTGTCCAAATGCCTTTTTCCTGCTTCTCTCCTAATAAATAATGTTTTTTTTCATCGTATAATATATCGACGTGAGTTTGTATATAGGTATTTAAGTCTCCTATGTCGCACCAATATTCTTCAGTTATGTATCCATACATTTGTACATTATCCCGAAGAAGTCTTGGAAACAAATCCTTGCTAAAATCAAAATTTTCCCCCTGTTCGTAATAATCTAATACTTCCGGCTCTAGTATGTATATGCCTGTGTTAATAGTATCGCTAAAGACCTCCCCCCAGCTAGGTTTTTCCAGAAATCTTATTATCCTCCCATCATCATCTGTAATGACCACACCATATTCTAAAGGCACCGGTTCCCTGCTCAATATCAGAGTAGCCTTAGATTCTTTTTTTCTATGAAAATTATAGGCTTTTTTTAAATTTATATTTGTAAAAGCATCTCCGCTTATTACAATAATGGTTTTATTATCAAAAAATTCATGAGCATTTTTTACACTACCTCCTGTACCCAGGGGCCTATCTTCAATATAATAATTGATATTGGCATTAAATTTAGAGCCGTCTCCAAAATAATCCATTATTATCTCAGGTAAATAACATAATGTAACTGCAATATCGTTGACCCCATATTTTTTCAAGAGATCTACCCCATACTCCATTACCGACTTATTGAAAATAGGCACCATTGGCTTAGGTAAATGACAAGTTAAAGGTCTAAGTCTGGTACCTACTCCTCCTGACATTATTACTCCTTTAATTGAACTCACTCCTCACATATAAAATACTTACATAAAAGTATTTTGTGAATTCCCTTGTAAATTATACATAAATAATAATTTCCCCACCTTTTTAACACTTTTTTAGCCCATTTGCTGCCAATTATGATTAAATATACACCCCTATTTATAAGTATACATGCTCAAATCTGGCCTCCAACGTTTAACTTCTAACTTCTGACAATACAAAAACCCAAAACCTTTATATATGCGCAATTTACGTATATAGGTTTTGAGTTTTAATCTCAAGAATTGCTTAACTTTTTAACTTTCATGATTATTATAGTGCATCACTCTGATCCGTCAAAAATTTTTTTAAGATACAATTATAAAATAAAAAAATATTAGAAAGAGAAAATTCTCTTCCTAATATTTTTTATAATAACTAAAATCTTCAAACATTACATCAAAATTTGTATTATATTATGCTTGATGTATTGCACCCTTTGGTGTGGTTGCCATTACAGCTTCTAAAACAGTTTCTGCTGTGGTAGGATGTGCGTGTATAGTATCCGATATTTGTTCTGCAGTTAACTTGTTTTTAATAGCAACTGTAATTTCATGTATTAAGTCTGATGCATGTGGTCCTATGATATGTCCACCCAATATTACTCCTGTGGCTTTATCAGCAATTACTTTTACCAAACCTCTTCTCTCTCCATACGTAAGGGCCTTACCATTAGCAGCAAATATGAATTTGCCTACGCTTATATCCAGACCTTGTTCTTTTGCCTGGTCTTCGGTAGGACCTACAGATGCGATTTCCGGAGTCGTAAATATGGCACCCGGTACGATTGAATAATCTGCTTCCATTTCGTTGCCTGCTATATTATTAACAGCGACTACTCCTTGATAGGAAGCAACATGAGCCAATTGGTTTATATTTGTCACGTCTCCGATAGCATATATATTATCTACGGTTGTTTGAAGTTTGCCATTAACTTTAATTCCTCTTCTATCGCTCAGTTCAATGCCCAGTTTTTCTAAATCAATACCGCTGAAGTTTGGAGATCTTCCTGTTGCCATTAGAACTTTATCTGCCGTTATAGAATCTTGTTTTCCTTTTCTTTGGAAACCTACAACAACTTTACCATCATCTGTATCACTTAGCTCTTCAACTCTTGCGCCGGTAATAAGCTTAATTTTTTTCCTCTTGGATATTCTGGTAATTTCTCTTATAATATCCTTGTCCATATTGGATAAAATATCATCTGAAGAACCTATAACTGATACTTCTACCCCTAAGGCGTTACAAATGAACGCGAATTCCATTCCAATTACACCACTGCCCACAATCGCAAGGCTTTCCGGTAACTCTTCCAGGCTCAGCATCTCATCGCTTGTATATAGATTTTTTGTCTTGTCCGCTCCTTTTATTGGTGGAATGAATGGTTGGGAACCTGTGGCAATTATTATGTTCTTAGCATCAACAGTGGTTCCTTCGTCCTTTCCTTCTTTTACAACGACTGTATTTTTATCTACTATGTCTCCTACGCCTCTTAACAAAGTGATTTCGTTTTTGTCTACTAAGTATTCAATTCCCGCAACTAATTCTTTTACTATGTTATCCTTTCTTTCCATTATTTTAGTGAAATCAAAGGATGGTGCTTCATTGAAAATTCCGAACTCTTCGGAGTCCCTCACCAGTTCATAAACTTCTGATGAACGTACTAATGCTTTTGTAGGTATACAACCGCGGTTAAGACATGTTCCTCCTAAATTGTCATATTCAATTAGAACTGTCTTTAAATCATTTTTCGCAGCCACTATGGCAGCAACATAACCACCCGGTCCCCCGCCTATTACAACAACATCGCCCTCAATCTTCATTTATAACCCTCCTATTATCTAATAGATATATTTACTGCAATATATATATTAAGTATAACAAATGTCCAAGCATTGTCAATATTTATTACTGAAAATTATCTAAAATATAACAATATATAACGA